>JAAFJL010000182.1 GCA_013298865.1 Cytophagales bacterium
GCATCAAAATAGCTGGTTGAGATTCTGTTACTTTCATTTGTTAAATTTTAATCCTGCTTGGTTACAAAAAAGGAGGTCAACCAATTGACCCCCCAAAATTAATTATATGCAATAAAGAAAACTAATCCATCCCGTTGACACCAGACACCAGCCACAGTTAGAGTTGAGGCAGTCGATTAAGTTTTTCTTTTTTTGTATCATTATTGAATAATTTGATTACAAAATTAGTCCAAAAGCTCTATTCTCCCAAGTTATCATTGTTGAAATTTTACTCACAAAAAAAACGCCCAAGAACTTAATCTTAGGCGTTTTTTCATTGAGAAAAGAAAATTACGCTTTTTCGTCTGTTTTCTTAGCTGTCAAACCTGCACTATTAGCTGCTTTCACAATCATGAAGATAACAAATGCTACTACTAAGAATTCAATCACCATTTGCAAGAAATTACCATACTTTAATACAGCAGTTCCAACCGTCATTGATAACCCTTTGATGTCAATACCACTCAAAATCATCCCAATTATTGGCATGATGATGTCATCTACAAGAGAGGCAGTAATTTTACCAAAAGCACCACCGATGATAACACCGACAGCCAAGTCAAGGACATTGCCTTGTGCAATAAATTTTTTGAAATCGTTAAGCATAATTGTGTTTGTTTTAGGGTTTATGAAATTGATTAGGAAAATAATTCTACGAAATATACAATAATTTTAAATTAAACCTAAGTAAAGTGCAATTTAACTAAGTTTTGATGTTTAAAATGTGTATAAAAGTCCGATACCGAAAGTTTGAGCATTTTGAATTTGAAAACTTTGGTCTTGATCATACAATAGAAACAAATCAAAGGTTGCACTTAAATATTTGTTAATTTTTGCGGCAAACTTCGCATCCAAACGATTATCAATTGCAGCTAAATCATCAACACCTGCAAAAGCTGTATAACGAAGTTTCATATTTACGTTTGGAGCAATGTCTTTATCAAAATTAGCAACCAACTGCATAATTGCGAATTCGTTTCTTACAGATTTTCCTACTGGTACACCATATCTTTGAGTTGGCTTTTCTTTTGTTGGTTTTACTTCATCATCAGTAACAATAGTTTGACGAACTGCTCCTGGGGCAAATTGTAAACTAAAATATGGCTTGGGTTTCCATTCTAAACCGATTGATTCTGTAATAAAGGCAGGAGCAAATAAATTTGATAGTCTTTCAGCCCTTGAACCATCTTTATTAAAATTATATGTTGGTGTAAACTGACTTTGAAAGTTTAAGTTTCCAAAAAGATTCCAAGTTTTAGAAATCTTGTAGCCAATTTTTGAATCAAAAAATAAACGATCAACACTTTTTCTTGGGTCAACATCTTCATTCTTAACAATCCCAAATTGCATTTGCAAATCATTAGTCCAAAGAACTTTTCCTTTTGTATAGTCGCCTTTTGTATTAAAAAAAGCGTTAAATCCCAATGCACCTTTTCCGCCTGCAGCCCAGTTACTTGAAAAACTTGCTTGACTAAAGTTTGCTCCTACTTGTGTTTTTTTCACCCAGTAGCTGGTGTCCTTTTTTGCTTCTTGGGCAAAAACATTAGCAGAAAGTAATAGGCAAAGTGCCAATAAAATGTGTGATGTTGTCTTCATAATCTTTGTGGATTCGATGAGTAGTAAAGTTTGGAAAAATTGAATTTGCTGTAATTATGTATTAAGTACTATGTATTAAGAATTTGCGGAAAATAAAATTTCGTTTTAACATAAAAACTGATTTTCAAATTTTGCAAAAACTTAGGACTTAATACTTGAGACTTAATACACAATCACAAGTATATGAATTTGGATATACTTCGAGATTGAATTGAAAACGATAAGAATACAGAAATCCGACTTCACGGATAATCCATTGAATTTTGGTTTTTTAGGGGTAACTCACTGATAATCTGTGAATTATAAAGATTGATGTGCGTTTTTTATTAAAGAAGAATGCTAATAAAAAATGATTTTCAAGAGATTTTGGTATGAGATTGTAAGCTAAAATTTGCGAAATATAGAAAATCATTCGAATATTTCAACTTTTTTGTTCTGTAAAATACTTAACGGTATAATTGTTTGGGTTGAATCTGTACGTAATGTAAGCGAAGTTGTGTCTAAAGAAATGATTTCTCCCTTCACGCCGTCAACGGCAATGGTTTGTCCTTCTTTGAATTTATTTTTCGAGTAAAAAGAGGATAAAATATTCGATAAAATATCTCTCGAAGCGATTCCGTACCCAATGGCAAAGCCCATGATTATTCCACCAATAATGATATTAAAACTCGATTCTAATAAACTTGTTTCTATTCCTGCTTGTTTCAGAGCAGCAATTGTGGCAATTATCAAGAAGAAAAAGAAAATAATACTACCCAACAATTTCCCCGAATCTATCTTCAATGAACGACAAATATTGATAATCATATTCTTGAGGGCATCGGCAATTAAAACGCCAACTGTTAGCATAATGGCTGCCGCAATCAATTTCGGAATCAATGCCACCATAGATGCCACCATGTCCGTGAGGACTTTCATACCTAATTTTTGAGTAGAAGCCGTAACAAAAACCAAGAGAATGAAATAGTAAACAGTCTTTGAAATCACAGCACTCAGTTTGATTTCACCTATTTTCTTGACAATATCAATTTTGTTTAAGGTTTCGCCTAATTTATCTAAGCCCGCTTTCTCAAGTCCTTTCCTGAGAAGATTGCCAATTAACTTAGCCACAAAATAACCAACAACTAATAAGATGATTGCGGGAATGAAATTGCCTATGAATTCAGCAAATTGGTCTATAAGTTTTTTAAAAGTATCGAGGAGGACGTCTTGTATATTAAACATTTGTATTTTGGGGTATTGTTTTATGCACTAAAATTATTGTCTGTTTCAGATTGCGAAGAAGCCCCAACAATTGCCGATGAGGCTGTATTGATAAGATTTCCCACAAATAATTCAACAAGTGCAGAGGCATTCCTGATAGTATCAATCTCTGCAACTATTTCTTGCTTCACATTGGCAGGTACAGTCGCCGTTGATTCTATGGACTTAAAAGGATTATTTTCACTCATTTTCTTTTAATTATAAATTGTAAACTAAGAATTATTGATTGGAGATTTCGGATAAATTTGATTGATTAATTCGTTGTAGCAAATAATTGGTTGGTTTTATAGCCAATAGCTTACAGCCAAATGCCTAAAGCCATCTAATCATTCTTCATCATCATCAAACTCACTAATTTAGAAATAATTGCACCCCAAAAAATCATATTTTCTAAATAGATTTTCCGTAATTTTTCCTTCGCACGTAGCAATCTCATTTTTACAGCACTTTCCGAAACATCTAAAGAAGTAGAGATTTCTTTGATACTGAGGTCGTCTTGGTACTTCATCATCAGGATTGATTTCTCTTCTGGCAAAATCAAAGCCATTGCTTTGTGCAAACGTTGAGCGTCCATTTCTGCCATTGCAGCATCGTCATCATCGTCGGCGGCATCAAAATTATCATCAAGTGCTACTTCTTGGTGTTTCTTGGCAATTCTGATTTGGTCAATACAGTAGTTGTAAGTGATTGAAAACAACCACGTTGAAAACTTTGCAGTCTCCTTGTACGAGCCTAAGTTGAGGACTAATTTCATGAAAATATCATGCGTAAAATCTTCGGCTTGGGCTTCATCTTTCACAAAAGACACACATTTACGAAATACTTTATCAGAGTATCTGTCGTATAATTGTTCAAAATATATGTTCTTCTGCGTTTCGATGAAGAGTTTCACCAACTGTTCATCGGTAAATTTTTTTATTTGCATAAAGCTATAAGATGATGCATTGAACACAAATTAACAAAATTTTTTATGAAAGAAAGCGTTTTCATGCACTAAAAATTCAACTTTCAACACTAACTACATGAAATATCTATTGATTTTACTGCTTTTTTCTAAATAACCATCGCCATTGCAATGACAGAAACTTCTTTTGCTTGGGCTTCAATTAACGCCAAAACACAGGCTTCGAGGGTTGCTCCCGTCGTGAGGGTATCATCTATTACCACGATTCTTTTGCCAATTACTTCTTCTGGTTTTTCAACAAAAAAGACATCTTGAACATTCTCGAATCGTTCTACTTTTGATTTCCTGATTTGGGATTCTGTAACTTTTCCTCTCTTCAAAATATCGGCACTCCATGCGATACCCAAACCTTCAGAAAGCCCTTTTGCTAAACAATCAGATTGATTATAACCCCTGCTTGATAGTCTTTTTTGATGTAATGGCACAGGAATAATGATGTCAAATTCATCCGAAAATCCATTGGTTTTCAGCTCTGCACCGTACATTTTTCCGAGTAATTCTCCCACTTCTTGCTTACCACCATATTTGAGTTTGTGCATGAGTTTCTGAACTTTACCCCCTTTTACAAATTTCAAAAATGCCAAAGTATGTTTTAGATTTACTTTTCCAATAAATTTATTCGTCAAATCTGGGAGAGGGTCAAGATGAGAATCTGTCGTTGGCAAGCTAAATCGACAATCGGTACAAATCAAATCTTCACCTGCAATCAAGGGCGTATTGCAGGCATTACATACACGAGGAAATACTAAATCAAGGAAAAAACTCAACATGAGCATCGTACAAGAATTTAATGATTACAGAAGTAAAATGAACGAAAAAATCATGGCTTCTGACAATAAAGTTATCAAAAGAATTTTCAATTTAGACACCAATACTTACGCTGAAGGTGCCTTGCCCGAAAAAACAAAAGAAATGATTGGCTTGGCGTGCTCGATGGTGCTTCGTTGCGACGATTGTGTAAAATATCACCTCGGTAAATGCCATGAATTAGGAGTTTTAGATGCCGAAATGCAAGAGATTTTCTCAGTGGCAACACTGATTGGTGGAACAATTGTAGTGCCGCATCTTCGCCGTGCAACGGAATATTGGGAAGCATTGAGAAGTTAAGTAGCATGAGATTGCATCACATGAATCTTGCGATAGCCCTTGGACTTTGATTCACGTGATGCAATCCCGTGCTACTTAGCCTCTATTTTTTTTATACCATTCTCTGAAAGATTCCTTCGGAGCATCTGGCATTTCTCTTTGTTTAAACCATGGGTTGTATGAATTATTGGTCAGAAATGGTACATTTCGCATTGCCCACCGTCCGATTTTTCCCCCAGCAATAAAAACTTTAGGGTTCGATAAAGTAAAATTCATTACCTTCATTGCCATCACCTTGGACTTCGGAGCGTGACCTTCCTGCACCAATACTTGTCGCCATTTATAAAGTTGTTCGTGAATGTCTATTTTTACAGGACAAACATTTGAGCATGAACCACATAGCGTACTGGCAAAAGGTAAATCTGCATTTTTTGTCATGTCCAAATTTGGAGCTAAAATTGACCCAATTGGTCCAGCTACTGCACTATGATAACTATGCCCGCCACTTCGGCGATAGACAGGGCAAGTATTCAGGCAAGCCGCACATCGAATACATTTCAATGAATTTCTGAAATCGGGTCTGCCCAGTTGCGTAGAACGACCATTATCAACAATTACTAAATGGATTTCTTGTCCTTTTCGAGGTCTTTTAAAATGGCTCGAATACGTCGTGATGGGTTGTCCTGTTGCACTTCTTGCTAATAATCGCAGAAAAACGCCCAAATGTTTTCTTTGCGGAATAATTTTCTCGAAACCCATACAGGCAATATGCACATCTGCTAAATGTACCCCCATATCGGCATTGCCTTCGTTGGTACAAACGACAAATTCACCCGTTTCGGCAATGGCAAAATTCACTCCTGTGAGGGCGACTTTCCGAGTTAAAAACTTTTCTCTGAGGTGCTGGCGGGCAGCTTCCGTGAGATATTGTGGGTCGAAATTTCCTTTTTCAGTCCCCAAATGTTCATGAAAAAGATCACTGATTTCTTCTTTTTTCTTATGAATACAAGGCAAAACAATGTGAGAAGGAGGTTCTTCTGCAAACTGAACAATTCGCTCGCCCAAGTCAGTATCAATGACTTCTATTCCATTTTTTGCTAAAAAATCATTCAAATGACACTCTTCCGTAAGCATGGATTTTGATTTCACCATGCGGTCAACTTGTTGCTTTTTCAAAATAGAAAGTACAATTTCATTATGCTCTTGTGCATCTGATGCCCAATGAACAATAATGCCATTTTTTTGTGCAAGTCTTTCAAAATCAATAAGATAGCTATTCAAATTTGAAAGAACATTATTTTTTATTTGCGAGGCAGTTTCCCTCAGAAGTTCCCAGTCATCAATCTGAAAAGCAGCTTTATCTCGTTTCTGACGAACCCACCACAGGGTTTCATCGTGCCAGTCCACACGAGGTTCATCGGCATTGAAAATTTCAGCAAGTTCTGAATGTTGAAGTGATTGGGTTACCATTTTTTAGGAGTTTAAGAGCCTCAAAAATACGAGATTTTTCTATGAAGCTGTTTAAACTTTCTGTTTTGATTTGAAACTATTGTATTTTTGAAACAGGTATTTCAAAATTTTAGACATATAGCAGGGCTACATTGAGAAAATTTTGGGATGCCTGATTCAAAAAAACTTAGTTTTCAGACAAAAGAGAAAGTTTAAACAGCTTCAATAACTATTCGCCTGATTTGTAGCGGTTTTGGTGTAATTTCGTAAAAATCATACAAAATATCATGAAATATTTACCGATACTACTTTTACTATTAACTGCTTGTACGAAACAGCCTAAATTAGACGGAATTGACCTTGTGAAATGGAAAGCTGACTTTGGCGGATGTAAAGGTGACCGCTTACCCATGCGTGACCGTCTGAAAGAATTGAAAGAGGAATTGAAGGGAACTTCTGCCGCAGACATGGCTCAGATTTTAGGCAATCCTGACCTCGACCAGCTGGCAGACCGCAATCAGAAATACTATGTTTATTTCTTTGAAAGTGGCGAACATTGTCAGAATATCAAGCAGCAATCTCAGGCACGTTCTATGGCTATCAGATTCAGTGCCATTGGTTTAGCTACCGAAGTTACTTTTCAGAAAGGAACACCATGATGAAATCAGAAATAGGTGAAAAATGACTTATTATAAAACCATACAAGCAAAAAAATTAGACGCAGCCCGCATAAAACTTAGAGTTGTAGAGGGTTAGAGAAAAAACAAAATACTAGCTCTATTTCTCTAAAACTCTAAGTTAAAAATCATTATAGGTTATTTTAGCTCATTCTTTAATGCTAAAAATAGGGGTTAAAATCATTGAAAATGTCTCCAATCTTTAACTCGCATCCCCCAAAATGACAAACTCGTACATTTTTAATATATCAACCAAAAATTATCATTATTTTTGTTAATTCGACTTTCCACGAAAGTTTATCAATTCACCCTATAATACCATCATTTGGATAATCACTTTACCACCATGAAGTTTATTTTTACAACCATTAACGTTTTAGTTGTTTTTAATTTCGGTATCATTGCTCAGGAACTCAAGATAAATGATTCAGATATTGATCTACATACTAATCTCAAAAATAGTATAACGCTTAGCTTACAGTATCTCCAAAAAACGCAACGGCAACAAACAAGCGTAGGGCATTGGTACAAAGGCGAATGGCCCACTCAGATGTGTATGGAGCGGGGCTTTTTATTGTTGGGCAAAAAAAAGGAAATTGAAGATTCTAATTGCTTCGGTGTCGCTTCTATTCATAATACTTTAGCCCAAATTTATTTAGCCAATCCTGAGTACAGCAACATTCCAGATATGTTAGACTTATCTTTTCAGAAAATTTTAGATTATAAAAATGAGCAAACTTTCAATTTCTGGAATTTGCTTCCACCAAACCGCAAATTAAAGAAGGGAGATGTTATCGGGAAACAACCCCTTGTTAGACGTCCTACCAATTACGACCTCAGAACGGGCTATATTAATAAAGCTGCTAATGTGGTAGATGATGCCGACGATACTTCTCTGGGGCTTATTGCCACGAATCTCAGAAAAAGAATTAAAGAAAGAGAGCATGAAGACGATACTTTAGCGAAAATAAACTATCCAATTGCTCCTATTTTCGATAAATATAGAGATCAAAACCGAGCTAACTGGCATTGGTATAATTATCTCCATGCGTACAATCGGCATACTGGTGCGTACATGACTTGGCTTGGACAAGAATACCAGTTTGAAGAATGGTCAGTTGTAAAAGGGCTTCTGCACAATGCCATCTTTTACCTTCCCATCAGTGAGTGCTACCCGCATCCATACAAATCATATATTCCCTACGGAAGTAACGATGTGGACGGCGTGGTAAATGCGAATGTTCTTTACACACTTTCGCTCTATAACGAACTGAATGCCAAAGGAGTAGAGCCAGCAATAAAATATATTGAACGGAAATGCAAATCAAGGAATTTTGATAGAGTTGGGTCATATTATCCGAATCGCTATCAGTTTCCTTATGCCGTAACACAGGCTTACACCAACGGAGTTGATCAATTAGAAAAAAGTGTTGGCTACTTAGTAAAATATTTGCTTGAAACTCAAGATGAAGATGGAGGCTGGTCTTCCAGAAGAGTTGTTAGCAAAAGAGATAGACTTCAATCTACGGCTTATTGCTTGAATGCTTTGGTAAATAGTGGAGATATTGAGGGAAATAAAACAAAAGTTGCCATAGAAAAAGCCATTAAATTTCTTCAAAATAAAGCCATTACAGACGCAGATGGTTTACACTGGAAAGGAGGAGTGTTTTTCTCTGGCGGAACAGTTGTTCGTAACCATTTAGTCTGGAAATCAGATGCTTACACTACCGTAATCATCACGAATGCTTTTACTAAGTATAAAAAATATTTAGAAAAAACAACTAACCAACAAGCCGCTTTACCCAAGCATTAACTTCCCAGTAACAACTTAACTTAGAGGGATATAGAATTAGAGTTTAACGGGGGGCGTAACCACCACCAACACGTTTAACATTCCGCCTTTTCTCTAATTCTCTATTCCTCTAAGTTAAATCTCGTTATACCTTACTTTTCCCTCAGCAGCAAATATCATTTGATGCCTTCACAGATAAATCGTATTTTTGGGTTTATCATTCAAGTAAACTTCATTTAAACTTACACTCTTTTTGTAATTGTCTCGTTATTAGATAATTATGAAAACAAATCACAGCTTTAAGCTCAGGGCTTGAAGTTATTATTCAGATAGAAATGGCAGAAGAAAAGGAAAAATCGCTCAATTTTTTAGAAGAAATCGTTGAAAAAGACATCGCCGAAGGCAAACACGCAGGTAGAATTCATACTCGTTTCCCACCTGAACCTAACGGTTACTTACACATTGGTCATGCAAAATCTATTTGTTTGAACTTTGGTTTGGCAGATAAATATAACGGAAAAACCAATCTCCGTTTTGATGATACAAACCCCGTTACAGAAGATACTGAGTATGTAGAATCTATCAAAGAGGATGTTCGTTGGCTGGGTTTTGACTGGGAGAATGAATTTTATGCTTCCGATTATTTTGATAAATTATACGAATTAGCTCATAATTTAGTCAAAAAAGGTTTGGCTTATGTGGACGATTCTTCGGCAGAAGAAATTGCTGCCATGAAAGGTTCGCCAACTTTTGCTGGGACAGACAGCCCATATCGCTATCGCCCAATTGCAGAAAATCTTGACCTTTTCGAGCGTATGCGAGCTGGAGAATTCCCAGACGGTGCAAAGGTTTTGCGAGCCAAAATTGATATGGCAAATCCTAATATGCACCTTCGTGATCCTTTGATTTATCGTATAAAACACGCAAAACATCACCGTACGGGCGATAAATGGTGTATTTATCCGATGTACGATTTTGCCCATGGACAGTCAGATTCTATCGAGGAAATTACGCATTCAATCTGTACGCTTGAATTTGACGTTCACCGTCCGTTGTATGACTGGTTTATTGAGGAATTAGCTACTTTTCCTTCTCGTCAGTACGAATTTGCTCGGTTGAACCTCACACATACCGTCATGAGTAAGCGTAAATTGCTACAATTGGTCAATGAAAAATATGTTGCCTCTTGGGACGACCCCCGAATGCCAACCATTTCAGGAATGCGTCGGAGAGGTTATACGGCACTTTCTATCAGGAATTTTTGTGAGAGAATCGGCATTCAAAAACGAGAGAATTTGATTGATTTGAGTCTTTTAGAATTTTTTGTAAGAGACGATTTGAACAAAATTTCTTCTCGTGTAATGGCAGTACTTGACCCTGTAAAATTGGTCATCACGAATTATCCAGCAGGAAAATCAGAAGATTTACTCATAGAAAACAACCCAGAAGACCCCGAAAGTGGGAAGCGAATTGTTCCTTTTAGCCGAGAATTATACATCGAAAGAGAAGATTTTATGGAAGAACCAGCCAAGAAATTCTTCCGTCTGGGACCTGGTTTAATGGTACGTTTGAAGGGTGCGTACATCATCAAATGCGATGATTTTGTGAAAGATGACCTCGGCAATATTACGGAAATTCGTTGTAGTTATATTCCAGAAAGTCGTTCGGGCGAAGACACTTCTGGACTCACGGTAAAAGGTGTAATTCACTGGTTATCAGTGCCTCATGCTCAATCTGCCGAGGCTCGGATGTATGACAGATTACTGATTTTGGAAGACTCTTCGCAAGTGGGCGATGATTTCAAGAAGTTCTTAAATCCTGATTCTTTGACG
>JAAFJL010000179.1 GCA_013298865.1 Cytophagales bacterium
AAAACAATCTAACAATAAATTTAACAGGTATCAATATGGAAACGCTCAGAAAAAATCGCATTATTTTGGCTTTTACTTTTTTGATGAGTATTAGCTTATTCCTTTCATCATGTGTAGTTAGACCTTACGGACCAAGTTACGGTTATCGCCGTCCGTATTATGACAGAAATTTTTATAATCCAAGACCCATATATCGAGTACCTGCTCCGACAGTCTATGTTCCAAGGTATTGTCCGCCGCCAAGGTATTATGGTAGAGGACGTGGGAGAAGATGGTAGGTTTACAAAATTACTAAATTCCGCAAAAACGGTCAAGCATTTTGAGCTTGACCGTTTTTGCTTTACGATAACATCAAATAATTCCGTAATTTTATGTATTAATCCCCACTCAATTATGCCAAGAAAAATATCCATAGAATTATCAGAACCTTTATTGGTAAGGGCTGTCGGTTTGACAAGAAACTATCGGTCTTCTTCAAAACATATTGATAAACTTTTTGATGTAAAAGATAAATTGAATCAGCATGATAAACATTTATTACATCAAGTTCGCATGAAACTTATTGAAAATGCTGATTCATGGAATGAAGAGGAGCTAAAAATGCAATTTATCAGTATGATTATGTTTTTGGCAGATTTTGAAAGCCCAATTCGTACTTATTATGACCGAGAAATCTCTGAAACGGTAGGAGATATTTTTATTCGTTGCGAAGCCGATATGCTACTCTCAAAAGGTATTGGCGAATTGATTGAAACGCCTTATTTTTTCCTACATGAGTACAAGCGAGAAAAGAAATATTCAGGTGACCCTGTTGGACAAATGTTGGCAGGGATGTTAGTAGGACAAGCTAAGAACAATAATAGTAAACCCATGTACGGCTGTTATGTACAAGGAAGATTCTGGTTTTTTTCAGTTTTGGATGGAAAAGAATATGTAATCAGCCAGAGTTTGGATGCTACTGATGAAGTTATGGCAGAACGCTTGGTATTGATTTTAAAAAATTTGAATAAGATTATTTTAGAAACACTGGTTTAAAGCCAAGAATGAGTTTTTACAAAAAAAGATAAAAAAGGTGTGAGAATTAATTTTCTCACACCTTTTTATTAAACTAAAATCCATGCACATACATAACAAAAAAAGTTTGTAATTTATCAGTGGTGATAACGCTAAATTCAAAATTTTCCCTGCTCAATCGCTCTAATCGCCATTTTTGATAATTCATGAATGCCCAAAATTAAACCTCCGAACCTTGGGTCTTTCGTGAGTCCTGCCTTCCAACGTGCATAAATTTGTTGCATAATCACAATATTTTTATACAACCCGAAGACATAATAAAACAAAATATCAGACACATCTCGTCCAGTTTTAAGAGCATATCTTTCCACAACTTCTTGCCGATTTAGATTCCCAGCCAACCAAGTTAGGTTAAAAGATTTCAGGAAATCCCCATCTTTTTCTTCGCACCAATACGCCAAAGTTGCTCCTAAATCCATCAAAGGGTCACCAACAGTTGACATTTCCCAGTCCAAAACTGCCAAAATTTCCGTCAAATCTTCGGGGTTTAACAGCACATTATCATACTTATAATCATTGTGTAAAAAAGCATGAGGTTGCGGTTTTGGCATATTAGCCCGCATCCAAGTGGCGGTTTGCACCATCGCCTCAATGTCGTCTGTTTGTGATTTTTCATAACGTCCAATCCAGCCTTCTACTTGCCTTTGCACATAACCTTCTGGTCTTCCCAATGCTACCAAACCTGTTTTTTCAATGTCCAGCAAATGTAAATCAGCCAAATTATCAACTAAATTTTCAGATAATTTTCGCATCATTTCTGGCTCAATATCACTCATTTTTCGGGCATCTTTTCCCCTCAAAATTACACCATTTACTCGTTCCATTACATAGAACTGACAGCCGAGAATACTTTCATCTTCACAGAAAATAATGGGTTTTGGCACTTTCGGGTAGTGTGGTTTCAGCAAAGAAAGTACCCGAAATTCTCGTCCCATATCGTGTGCAGATTTGATATTTGCACCAACTGGCGGACGACGCAAAACGTATTCTTCCGACTCCGTTTTTAATAAGTAAGTCAGATTAGAAAATCCTCCAGGGAATTGAGAAATTTCTGTAATTTCCTCAAAATCAGGTAGTTGGTTTTTGAAATAATTGTTTAAAATAGAAATATCTATCTCTTCGCCTTGCCTAATCTGACTCGCTTGATCTGTTTTTATGGACATGAATTTGGGGGTGATTTATCTAAAGATTTATAATTGATATTTTTTCATTTTCGTCAAACAACCGAAAATCGAACATCAAAAATCGAGCATCAAAAATTGTTATTTCAAAATTTCTTGGGCAATTTTTGCAGCTTTTGTAGCCCAATAATAGTGCATTTTTCCTGAAAAATGGAGTCCGTCTTTTGCATACATAGACGCATCCGTATAGGTACGAGTATCATCAGTGATGTTGATAAAAACAATACCTGCATTTTTACATTCTTCGGCAGCGACGGCATTGAAAGTATTAATTTCAGAAGCTACTTTTCCCGTGTCGAGTCCTTTTGCAAAAGGTGTTACACTCCAATCAGGAATTGAAAGTACCATCACCCGTTTTTTATCATTTTTGGCAAAAGTTGTTGATGTTTCTAATAACTCACGAAACTCCTTCCTGTATTTTTCAACACTTTGCCCACGATACTGATTATTAACCCCAATCAATAATGAAACGATGTCAAATTGTTCGGCTAACTTTTTCTGTCGGATTGCCGTTTGTAAATCTTCGGTTGTCCAACCAGTTGTAGCAATAATTGTATGTTTAGTAAACTTGATGTCATTTTTCAATTGGTCAATCATAATCATAGACCAACGGTCTTTTTCATCTACACTTTCCCCAATCGTATAAGAATCACCCAATGCCAAAAAAGTTCTTTCTATTTTTGGCTCGTTCAAAGGTTGTTGTGTTGTATTCACAGTTGTTATCGGAATTTTGTTAATTTCTACTTCTGAAGTACAAGCTAACAAAATTGCAAAGATAAAAAAAGAAGTAAAGGGGATTTTTAATGCTATTTTCAATGCCTGAGAATGTTTTATTTAGTACAGAATCACACGAAAAAATATTTATTCAATTCTAAAAGCCTTCATTTTAAGTAAAAATTAATGAAACTCCCTGAAAATCAAATGTTTATACATATAATGTGTGTGCATTTTTTTGATAAGTAAAATGATAAAATAGAGATATTTAACGAGAAAGGATTCCCGTGATGCGAATGAAAACTTTATAATCAAAATTTTTAATTCTACATTTTTAATTTTCAATCAGAATCATTATTTCATCCATTTTAAATCATTTACGCCTTGTCCAATCTGTTTTCCAGTTCTATAACCTGCTTCACAGGCTTGACGGTAGTGAATTCCTGCATACATCCGAGAAGAAGACGCTTCAAGAGCAACTTGTTCAAAACTCTGATAGGAGCGAGGTAACATTTTGCCTTTTAAATAATCAGGTTCATCCGTGAAGTAATATCCATATCCGAAAAGTGACCCCAGAACTTCACTTGCTGCTCCCCACTGAGTAGAGTGTCCAGAAGTATATTCTGGAAATGGAGGCGTAAGGAAGGTCGGTTTGAATAATACATCAATATTTTCTTGAATATACGTTACAGGTCGCATACAATTAGTCTCATATTTTGTTGCCCAACAGCAAATAAATGCGTCATTCAGGGCTACGCCCAGCTTGGCATAACAGTAAGCCAATCGGTCTAATTTTGTATTTTCCTTTTGTGAAATTCTTAATAAAATATCTACTGTATGCCCAGGGGGCGTATAACTGATGTTTACTTCATCTCGCCAATATTCAGCGATTACTCTTTGTTCAAAAGTCAATTCCCTCGACATCAAATAGATTTCATAAGCCTGTTTGTAATAATCGGACTTTTTTTCCAAAGAAAACGGTATCGGCGGGGCAGGCTTTGTATAAGAATGAATGTTACGAACTAATGTACGATTTTTTCCCCAAGTTGGTTGTACCGAGATTCCTTGTTTCAGTTTATTATCATCCCATGTAGAACCTTTCGGAGCAATATAATGGACATAGTCTTTCTTCACAACATCCTCAATATCAAAGCGATAGCCTCCGTCAGTCTTAGCAATTGCATAGATTTTAGTTGCCAAATCCTGAGCATAATTCACGGATGCTTTATAAATAGATGGATTCAAATACTTCTTTTTGAATAATTTTTGATTTGAAAAATGTAAAGTATCTAACCCTGCCCTAACGAAATTGCTGACCCCCAAAATAGAATAAGAATAAGAAAAAAGACTATCAAGAACAAGGTGGAGAGACTCATCTGCTACGACTTCCCAGTAATAATTCTCTACGTTTTTCTTTTGGGGAAGCATATCAAAACCATCTAACTGACTCGTCATCGAATTATATTTGGGCATACCTACCACCAAAGATTCATAAAGCGTGATACCCGCATAAGCATGAATACGAGCAGCATTAGCTGGTGAAATGCTATTTTGCATAATTAATTGGTTGGTTAGCTTGATATAATCGTAAGCAACCTGATGATTTAGCTCCGAAACAAGTGGAGTACCAGACTCAATAATTTGTAGTTTTTTACCTTTTTGAGCAAAAACCGAAATCGAAAAAAATAGAAATATAAAGTAAATTGACGTTTTTGTGAGTGTCTTTTTTAATTCAAGAGCTCTATACATTTTAGTAATTTTAAAAGAGTAAAGGAAAAAATATATGTATTTATTGGTAAACGAAAATTATTTTTCAAAAATATAAAATAGAGACTACTGATAATCAAGTAGTTAAGTTTTTAGAATAAATAATGAGTTCAATAGGCTTCAATAAGGTCATTTTTGGCATAAAAATTGGCATAATGGTCATGTAGTTTTATCTGTTTTGAATCTCATTTTTAGATTTCACAAAGAACGGATATATCTATCAAAGGTATTAAGTAGTTTTAAATTTTGTAAAAAACATCATGGTTAATTAATATTTATTATCTGATTGTTTCTACTTAAAATTTTGTTAAAAAATCAAAAAATATTAAAATTTTGAAACTCAAATATTTGGCATGATTTTGGCTCTATTTTTAGAGCAAGGACTATTGTGTTCACACGAAAAAATTAAATTTAAAAATTAATTTTGAGATGTTTTTGAAATTATAAAAAAAAGCATTTCATTTGTGACCACAATTCAGCATTAAATTAGTTTAATTCAAACGCAAAAGGATTAAACTTTTACATTTCGCCAAACAAGTCCTTTTTATTTGTCAAGTAGTTAAAACTTTAATATTTATCAATTTGTGCTTTCCGCCCATAAAAGTAGTTGATAAATGTTGTCATTTCGTCCCAACCGCCCAGGGTACAGAAAAGAGTTTCAAAAGTCTTTGTACGTAGTTTTAGTACAAAAACAAGAGAAGTTGTAGCTTATTTGCCGCCTCCTAAGTTTCCTTACTTCAATTTAAGCTTTATTTATTAGGGCAAAGCTAAACTTGGTCACCGCCACATGCGACCAAGAGAACAAACACGTTATTTTCATACTAACACAAGATTGAACTTCTGTATCATCATTCCATTTTGGAATGTTTTGGTTTTGGTTTCTCCATTACCTTAATAATCGTTTTCTCATGAAAATGATAGTGGTATTGTCATGTCTTCTCTCTTGTGAAAATTTTGATTGTAAATCTGTGTTTAGTGTTGGAAAAACACTGAAAGTTAAATTATTACCCAAAATCCGCCGTAAAAATCAATAAAGTTTCGTAAGAATGAAAAACTTTACTGCTTCATCCCTGACACTCCGTGCCAGTGGTAAATTCAACTTATCTAAGCCAAATAATTGGCAATCTGAGGGAGCTTCGTGGCTTCTCAAAAACCTTGCCAGAAATTCTGAAGGGCTTTCCATGAAAATATTTTTGTGGGGCTTTTTGCTATTTCTGGGAGTCCAGTCTGCCAATGCCCAAATACAGGGTATTGTCTATCGGGATTTCAATGCCAATGGTAATCAGGAATACGTAGTTAAGAACGGTCAGAAGTCAACTGACGCTGGTGTCCAATACGTTACCAAAGAAGATGGTGTAAGTGGCGTTACTGTCACTGCCTACAAGCCCGATGGCTCTGTGGCGGGTACAGCTACGACTATTGCAACTGGTTGGTATCAGATTACGGGTGTATCAGGTCCACTTCGGATTGAATTTACCAATTTCCAAACAGGAAATCTTGCTGGCTATTTTGCAGGTGCAAAAGGCTCTGGAAGTAGAACAAGTGTACAATTTGTTACTGCTGGTGCCAATGTAAGAGCAGATTTGGGTATCAACTTCCCAGATGATTATTGCGGTAGTCCAAGCACTCAAAAAGTTACAGTCGCTTGTTATGTAAACGGTGCATACAATGCAACTGGTACTGCAAACTCGCCAGGTGCTTCTGATGCTTTAGTTTCTTACAACTGGGATAGAACAGGAACAAATACAGGTAATCCTCCGAACAAGGTAGCTAATCACAATGGTGTTGGTACAGTTTGGGGATTGGCTTATGACAAATATAGAAAAGTAATGTTCGCTTCGTCATTCTTAAAGCGTCATTCAGGATATGGTTCAGCAGGAAGTAGTGGTTTATATGTAATTCAGAATGCTGATAATAATGGTTCGGGTTATACGATTACACCAATTAATTTGAATTCTACTTTAGGTTTAAATACAGGTGCAGACCCACACACAAATTTACAGACAGACAAAACACAACCAAGTGACGACGGTGGTAATACTTGCTTTAATGCAGTCGGTAAACGTTCATTTGGTGACATGGAAATCTCAGCAGATGGTAAAACTCTTTATATTGTAAATTTATTTGATAAGAAACTATACGCATTAGATGTTACTAACGCAACATCACCAACTTACAAAAATGGTACTGCTGCAAACTCTTCGTGGTCAATACCTTCGCCTTGTGCAAATACTACTGATTCTTACCCTTTCGGTTTAAAAACTTACAGAGGTAAAGTTTACGTAGGTGTTGTTTGTACAGCACAAACATCTCAGGCTCGTGCAGATTTAGCTGCAACAGTTTATGAATTCAATCCTTCAACAGGTACGATGAACTCGACACCTGTTTTGCCTGCGTTTAGCCTAAACTTCCCAAGAAATCCTTCTAATAGTAATGCTACTGAGATTACAACATGGAATCCGTGGTTGGGTACTTATTCTGCTAAGGGAGAAACTTATCCTCAGCCTATGTTATCAGATATTGAATTTGATACAGATGGTGCGATGATTTTAGGCTTCACAGACCGTTGGGCTCATCAATTAGGAAATCAAAATTATGCACCAGGTACTACAACTACTGTAACACAAAGAGCTGAGGGTGACATCATGCGTGCTACCAATAATGGAAATGGTACATGGACAATTGAAAACAATGCAACTGCAAGTGGAATAACAACACAAGGAGCAGGTAAAGGTGATGGACCAGGAAATGGTGAGTATTATTATGGTGACGTAACCGTTGACCACGCTGAACCAGCTTTGGGTGGTTTGGCTTTGTTTCCAGGAACTGGTCAAGTGATGACAACTACAGTGGGTCCAGATAATGAATTTTATTCTGGGGGTACTCGTAGAATTGACAACCAAACAGGTTTGTACGTTACAGATGGTAAGCAAACCGATGGAACTACACAAGGAATACAATTATCAACTGAAACATCTACTGATTGGAGGCTTACAAAACTTAGCCAACGTCCTGCTGCGAAAGGGGATTACCGTTTATATGTAGGTGCTAATGACCCAGGTACATTTGGTAAAGCCAGTGGTTTGGGAGATATTGAGTTGATGTGTGCCATCGCTCCTGTGGAAATAGGTAATCGTGTTTGGTCAGATTGTGACATGGATGGTATTCAAGATGCGGGTGAAGCCAGTCTCTCAGGGATCAGTGTGTCCTTATATAAGAATGGTTCACTTGTAGGAACAAAAGTTACAGATGGCAACGGAGAGTATTACTTTAGTAGTACAGAATTTCCAACTATTACACCTGGTTCAGGTTACGAAATCCGTGTTGATTTAGCACAAACTAATTTAATAGGCAGAACAATTTCAACTGCTAACCAAGGTGGAAACGATAATATTGATAGTGATGCCAATACTTCTGGTAACATTACTGGTATTACAATCGGAGCATGGGGAGAGAATAATCACTCTTATGATATTGGTTTCAGACCTTGTCCAACTTTGACAACGGCAACACCAACTTCGACAGATGCAAATCCAATCAAAGTTTGTTCTGGTAACGTTATACCAAATCTAAGTGCAACATCAAATTTTTCAGGAGAAGTTGAATGGGTTGCATTTACAACGCCACAAACAAACCCATACACAAGTGGATCTCCAAAAACTTATTTAGGAAGTGTGAATTTAGCAAATGTTAGTTGTTCAACTGTAACAGCAACTTTGACAAATCCAGCAACACTACCTGCAGGTAAGTATTATATATATGCTTGTGTAAAACCAGCACCTTCAAATCCAGTTTGTATTCCTTTTGTACAATATGTGGTAGAAGTAGGAGCTGGGACACCAATTCCAACGGCAACTTTTCCACAAATTTGTTCTACTACTGGTTCTGGTAGTACAACAATAACAGCAAGTGGTTGTCCTGCTGGAAGTACAACTCGTTGGTATAGTACACAAACGGGAGGTACTGCATTTACAACTGGAGCTACTTACACAACGCCAACACTTTCAAGCAACACAACTTATTTTATAGCTTGTGGAAATGCAACTTGTGAAAGTCAGCGTAATGCAATTGTAGTTTCAATCAACTCAGCACCTACCAATGTGACAGCAGGAAATAACGGACCAGTTTGTTCTGGAACTGTTAACCTGACGTCTTCGGGTAGTCTTCCGAATCCTAACATTGTAGCCAACGGAGATTTTTCTGCTGGCGATGCAAGTTTCTGTACAGATTATTATGTTGGTACAGGAGGGTACGGAGCTTACGGAGTTACTACAAATGCAAATTCATATTTCAGTTTTGCGGCAGCTTGTACAGATCGTACAGCAGCAGGAACTGGAAAATTCTTTGTAGCAGATGCTTATGACGATGCTACAAAGAGAGTTTGGTTTCAGACAATTACTGTAAAACCAAATACTACCTATAAGTTATCATTATGGGGAACATCAATTTATAACGTAGATCCTGCAAAATTATATTTTGCAGTAAATGGAGTTAGAATTGGTGGTACAACCTCTGCAACATTGACAACAACAAATTGTCAGTGGGTAAACTACACAACTACTTGGAATTCAGGAAGTAATACCTCAATTGAGTTAGCTGTAAGAAATGAAAATGGAAATGCCACAGGCAATGACTTTGCCCTTGATGATATTTCGATGACATTAGATGCACCAGCATTAACTTATTCATGGACAGGTCCAGGAGGTTATGTTTCTAATGTTCAGAACCCAACAGGTGTTTCGGTCGGCGGTACGTATGTAGTAACCGTTAGCGGAAATAATGGCTGTTCTGGTACTGCATCTACGACTGTTGTTATTAATCAAACGCCAGGTGGAGGTGGCAATGTAGTTCACGGCTTTATTTGTGGAAGTGGCACAGCAACGATTAGTGCAACTTGTGGAAGCGGCACACCAACATGGTACAGTTCACAAACAAGTACAACCGTCTTAGGAACAGGGAATAATTATACAACAGGCACATTAAGTACAGGAGCAACCCAGACAGTAGTACAATATTTTGTAAGTTGTAAAACAGCCACTTGTGAAACAGCGGCGGGTAGTCGTACGCCAGTATTTGTGTATGTAAACCCAATCCCAGCAACCCCAGGAGCAGGGAATGTAGTTCATGGCTTTATCTGTGGAAGCGGAACAGCGACCATCGGAGCAACTTGTTCAACAGGAACAACGCCACAATGGTACAGTTCAGCGACAAGCACGACAGTCTTAGCAACAGGGAATAATTATACAACAGGGACATTAAGCACAGGAGCAGCACAGACAGTAGTACAATATTTTGTAGGCTGTAAAGACAATACAACAAATTGTGAGACCGCCCCAGGCAGTCGTACACCAGTATTTGTGTATGTGAACCCAATCCCAGTAACACCAGGAGCAGGAAATGTAGTACACGGTTTTATCTGTGGAAGTGGTACAGCAACTATCGGAGCAACTTGTTCGTCAGGAACAACACCACAATGGTACAGTTCATCGACAAGCACGACAGTCTTAGCAACAGGCAATAATTATACAACAGGAACATTAAGCACAGGAGCAGCACAGACAGTAGTACAATATTTTGTAGGCTGTAAAGACAATACAACAAATTGTGAGACAGCAGGAGCGAATCGGACTCCAGTATTTGTATATGTAAATCCAATTCCATCGACACCAGGAGCAGGGAATGTAGTAGGGGCGTCGAGATGTGATGCAGGAAATGTAACTTTAACAGCTACTTGTGGAGCGAACCAAACACCACAATGGTACAGTTCACTGACAAGTACAACCGTCTTAGCAACAGGCAGTTACACATTCAGTGCCTCAGCGAACGGAACCTATTATGTAGGTTGTAAAGACAACAGTACAAATTGTGAGACAGCCCCAGGCAATCGTACACCAGTATCAGTTACGATTAACTCAACGCCAGGTGGAGGTGGCAATGTAGTTCACGGCTTTATTTGTGGAAGTGGCACAGCAACGATTAGTGCAACTTGTGGAAGCGGCACACCAACATGGTACAGTTCACAAACAAGTACAACCGTCTTA
>JAAFJL010000180.1 GCA_013298865.1 Cytophagales bacterium
TTCAAAAAGATACTTTAAATCTTTTTACTCATGGAAAAAGACTATATAAGTATCTGATTAAGAATGAATTAACAATCCCTGATATATTTAAAATATTCAAAATAATAAAAGTGTCGGTATAAAAATGGTTTAGTGTTATCTTTCTTGTACGTTTCATTTATCATTTCCTCTGTGGTTGAATAAATGGGGGGTAAATCATGTTCTTTTTCTATACTGCGTATTACCTCCATAATTTTAGATGTAGAAATCTCTCCTAATGATTCATGTTTAAAAAATGAATAAATAGTTTTCAAATCATATAATCCCAATAAAGCTTTCCTATATTCTGTAAAGCGACCATTTTTTTGATAAATTCTTAATGCCTCGGCAAAGTAATTGTGAGCAGCTTCATAAAGTGGAGATACTATTTTATCAGTCGTTAATTGCTTTAAAAGCATATGATTAAACTGCATAGTAACAAAAATCCAACCTAACTTATAAGCACTTTCTGCCTGTAATAATTCATCTTCTATTTCTATTGAAAATTTATGAGCGGAAGCTAAAAGGTTATTTACTAAATTTAAGAACGGAACTGTTTTTAAAGCATCTTCCCGTCTATAATTTGGCTCAATATTGATATCCCTTTGGATTTGAACAATTTTCCCAATTTCTGAAAATAGATTTACTGTATATATGAAAATTCCATCAGCAATGTTTATTCTTAGATAATGTTTCGTTGTTTCATCTATACTTTTGTATTTATTTACTTCTTTTAATAGATTGAAGAGTTCATTTTCTATTTTGAGATTATTAATTCTATCTCCTTCAAAAATACCGATTAGTTTTAACTGTATAATGTTGGTACAAATTGATATTTTGTTAATCTCATCTTTTGTTAAAGTTTCTAATTGTTCAAGCCTTCCTGCATATTTTTGAGTAGTAATTTCACCTAATAAAAATTCAAGTTTAAGAACATATATTTCTCGAATATCTTTTTCAAAATCCGCAAAACCATCGTTAAATCTTTTTGACTTTGATAAGAAATAATTAGCTTCAATTGCTCTTCCTAATTCACAATAAGTTACAAATGCAAGGAGTGTCTGCATTTTTGAACTTAAAATTTTATTTTGAGGAATTCTCTCAAAATAGTTATACATACTGTTGAACTCTCTTTCATTAAATAGTAAATACCCTATTTCTTCAAATTTTTCAAAAATGTCACTGTTTTTATAAGCGTTAGTTTTATCTAATGCCGGAGGAATGAAATATTCTGCTCCTTTTTCACTGATTAACCGTGTATGATTCTTAAATCGTAACATTAAAGTATCATAAATACTTTTAACATTATTTTCTGAAAGTATATTTTGTATAGGGATATTTATCTTGACTGTTTCTTGATTTCTCCAATCATCATCACGTTGTTCATCAATGCGAGATATTATTTTCTCGGTAAAGTCATAATAAACTTCATTTGATTGGACATCATAGATTATAAACATTCCATATGAGGGAGGAATTCGACTGAAATAGCCTAACCTGGAAGTTTTTATTGAGTAAGATACAAACTGTGAAGAGTCCTTATAAATAATTTCAATAGTTTGATTACTTTTTATTTGAACAGGAAATTTACTACCTGTAAAATCATCTCCATTTGAATTTATTAATTCTATATTTAAGTCTGTTCCATTATCAGGATATTCTTCTCGACATCTGAAACCTCTTCTTAGTATAAACCAGTTCTTGACAGCAAGCACAGACTCTTCACTGGCACGAGCCGATTCATCAATTTTAGGATTATCATTAAAAGCCATTGTTAATTATATTTGATTGTCCCTCTGAATAATTCTGTTTATTGAGTTTTTTGTTGCTCTACGAGCCTTTATTTTGCTTATAACTATTTAATTTTAAACAAATTACAATAAACCGCCCTAACAACCTTCATTGTTAGGGCGGTTTTCAAAATTTTCTAAGCCTAAATCAAAGACTTATCTTTCAATAGTTGTCGTACTTCTTTTTCTTTTATCTCTAAAATATCAGCGATCTGCTTTACCTCAAAGTCACGGTTAAATAGCTTTACAACGATTGCAGAGCGTTCTATTTTTCTCCATATGAGAGTATGTTTATACTTTTATAATTCCTCCCCAAAATAATACTACTTACTCCACCCGTAAACTATGCACAGGGTTAGCCAGGGCAGATTTTAGTGCTTGGTAACTAATTGTTAAAATCGTAATAACTACTAATAGCAAAGCCACTAAGCCAAACATCCAGCCATTCATTTGTATTCTGTATGGGTAATTTTCCAAGAATTTATCAGCTAACCACCATGCCACAGGGAAGGCAATTGTTACCGAGATTACAACTAATTTCAAGAAATCCTTTGTCAGCATAGCAACAATAGTGCTTACACTTGCTCCTAAAACCTTGCGGATTCCGATTTCTTTGGTACGTTTTTCGGCTGATAATGTTGCTAATCCAAATAGCCCAATACACGAAATGAACATAATCAAAATAGCCGAAAAGCTAATGATTTGCTTCCATTTTGCTTCTTTTTCGTACTGTTTTTTATTTGATTCATCTTTAAAATCATAAGCATAAGGCTGTGTTGGGCGGAGTCTTTTAAAGGTTTTTTCGATAAAATTGAGGGTATTGGGCGTATTGTTTAGGCTTACTTTAATATTCAACATGGCAAAAGAATTTCTCTCTGGGTCTGTTGTGAATAATTGGGGCGAAATTTTATCATACAATGACCCAAAATGATAGTCTTTTACCACGCCAACAACTTGGTATTTATGGTTGTTAAAAAAGAAATCTACGGTTTTCCCGATTGGGTTTTTCCATTTGGCTTCCTTCACAAAAGATTCATTTACAATTACCGATTGGGAAGAATCGGCAGGAAAATCCTTAGAAAAATTACGCCCATTTACCATCGGGATTTGATAGGTTGGTAGAAATTCTTGATCAACAACTTCAACCGCAAAACTTATTTCTTGTTTGCCATTTACTTTAGCTCGTGTGAACCAATCGCCTCCTTGCCTTGGGGCAACCGATTTGATGTCAGCGTTTTTCAATAGCTCGTTCTTGAATGTCTCAGTTTCAGTACGAGTCATCGAACCAGTTTCGAGCGTTACCATATTTTTGTCATTATAGCCCAAATCTTTCTTCATCAAAAAATCAAATTGATTGTAAAGCGTAATCGTTGCCATCATCATAAAAGCCGCCAATGAAAACTGGAAAACTACTAAACCTTTTTGAAGATAATTTCTGCTCGAAAACTTGAAACGCCCATAGAGTGTATCCACAGGACGAAACTTGGAAAGTACCAGTGCGGGATAAAAACCTGCTAAAAAACCTGTGAAAAGGAATAATGAAAAATAAATGATAATTAATTGATAGTCAAAGAGATAAAAAACGGAAAGGGCTTTATTTGCCAAAGAATTAAAGAATGGTAAAGACAATTCTACCAAGACAAAAGCGAATAGAAATGCCATCAAACTAAGGATAAAAGACTCGCCCATGAACTGATAAATCAACTGTTTGCGGTCGCCCCCAACGACTTTTCTGATACCAATTTCTTTACTTCTTTTTACCGAACGAGCCACCGTCAGATTGATGAAATTGATACAGGCAATCAACAATAAAAATACGGCAAGCCCCACAAGCACATACGAATACATGGGTTCGCTTTCGTCTTTCAATCCGTTCGCTGCCCTGAAATCGGTTGCAAGGTGTATTGCCAACATCGGTTGTAAACCGTATTGAATGACACTGTTAAAATTATACTGTTTTTTGGCATCAGCAATTTGTTCTTTGGCTTCTTGGGCGTAGATACGAGCAAATTTTGCCTCCACTGCCTTCGGATTTGCCATTGGTTTTAGCGTAACGAAGGTGTTGATATAGAAATTAATCCATTCTTTATCTTTGTTTTTACTTTTGTGCAATGGCACTAACATCTCGACTTTCAATGAAGAATTTTGAGGAGATTTTTTGATAACTCCTGCTACCGTAAAAGGCTGAAAACTTCCTTCAAAATCAACTGTGAGGGTCTTGCCAAGTGCTGGGTTTTCACCAAAATACTTATCGGCAACTTCTTCAGAAATCACGATAGAATTTGGGTCTTTCAAAGCATTTTTAGGTGAGCCTTCAACAAAATCAAAAGTAAAAACCGAGAAGAAAGAACTATCCACTTTATGGGCTTCTTGGGGGATAATATCAGTCCCCTTTTTGATATTAAACCGCTCTCCTTGAATACGCACAAAGTGTTCAATTTCAGGAACTTGACTCTTAAAAATAGGACCTGGAACCATTCCTGTTATTCCCATTTTATGGACTTCACCTTCGGGCGAAGTCTCAGTAACAACAATTCGATAAATGTTGTTTACATTCTTGTGAAAACGGTCATAACTAACTTCGTCTTTGGTATAAAGTACAATCAACATACAACACGCCAGCCCGATACTCAGACCAGCAATATTGATAAACGAAAACACCTTATTATGTTGGAGATTCCGTAGGGCAATTTTTAGATAGTTTTGTAGCATTTTGAATGTTGTTTCGTAGAGACGTTTCATGAAACGTCTTCCAGCAATTAGATTTTATTGAAAATTATTCGTTGGTCAAAGATTTTTCGTGAAACGTTTTGCGAAGACGTTTCATGAAACGTCTCTACTCTGTTCTCAAACTTTTTACAGGATTTGCTACTGCTGCTTTTATTGCTTGGTAACTCACTGTTAATAAGGCAATTAGCATAGTACAAAAACCTGCAATGGCAAAGACACTCCAGTTAATGGCTATTCTGTACGCAAAAACTTGTAGCCATTTATCCATTGCCCACCAAGCAATCGGGAAGGCAATTATCATTGAAATCAAGATGAGTTTCACAAAATCTTTCGATAATAAAGTCACGATATTGCTCACGCTTGCCCCCAATACTTTTCTAATTCCGATTTCCTTCGTACGAGTTTCGGCAGCAAAGGCAACTAAGCCAAACAAGCCCATGCAAGCAATGAAAATAGCAAAGCCCGTAAACAAAGAAAACATCTGCGACAAACGCATTTCGGTAGTGAAGGTTTCATTAAAGGCTTCGTCCAGAAAGTAATAATCAAAAGGTTTTTCGGCTTGGTATTTTTCGTAGAGGTATTTAATGTTAGCAACTTTTTCGGTGATGGCAGCATTTGATTCAAGGCGAATGTAGAGTGAGGTTTCTCCGCCGCCTTCGGTAGCCCAATCTGTTGAGTTTTCACCGTAAACGTTTATCATCAAAGGTCCAATTTCAGACTGTAATTGATCAAAATGGAAATTCTTTAATACGCCAGCAACTTCTCTTTTGGAATTAGCCAAATTCATGAATTGTCCTATTGGATTTTTACCTAATTCTAACTGCTTGGCTGCCACTTCATTAACAAATACTTTCTTACCTAAATTGCCTGAATTAGTCGGGGGAATCGCCCATTGTAAATCTACGGTTTTAAAAAAAGTATCTTCCGTACCTATATAAAAAAGCACTACCTCTTTTTTTGATTTAATAGAATTGGTAAACCAAGCATTACACCCTTTGAAAAGTGGATTTATCACAGAGCAAACTGCCTTTACTCCTGTCATTTGCTTGATGTCATTCTTTAAATTAAGATAGTTTTTTGCCATTGAGTTATCTACTGAAACTACTAAAACTTGGTCTTTCGTAAAACCTAAGTCTTTGTTTTTCATATAGTTAAGTTGTTTCTGACAAACAATTGCACAAACAATCAGTACAACTGAAACGGTGAATTGAAAAACCGTAATTCCTTTCCTGACCGAAGCCCCACCTTGTCCGCTCGTGAATTTCCCCTTAATTACTTCAATCGGAATGAACCTCGAAAGCAACAAAGCTGGGTAACTCCCTGCCACAAAAGCACTGAACAAAAACAAGCCTGCAATGACTAATAAAAAGAGTGGATTACTCAGAAATGAAGCATCAATTTGTACGCCCAAAAGGTCGTAGAAAGGTTGGAGTAGGAGTTCTATCATTAGAAAAGCCAAACCAAAAGCAAGCGAACAAATCAGGATGGATTCGATATAGAATTGTTGAATTAAACCACTTCTACCAGCCCCAACTACTTTTCTGATACCCACTTCTTTTGCCCGTGTGGTGGCTCGTGCGGTAGTCAGACTCATGTAATTGAAGAGTGCCAAAAACAAAATCAACAAAGCAATTCCTGCGAAAATATAGACGTAACGGGCATTGAGATTTCCAGTAAATCCTCCGCCTAAATGTTGGGAAGAAAATTGGTTTAAAATAAAGGTCGCTTTTTCATCAAAAACTCCCGTTTTTTTAACAGTTTTTACTATTCCCTTTGTCACTTTAGCTGCGGACTGCTCAGAATTTAGTAAAAGGAAAGTCTCAAAAGCTCCTGCTTGCTCCCAAGTCTTTTTTTGTTCTACACCTAACTTTGGGTAGGTTTCCAAAGAAGTAACAAAATCCTGACTCATGGAAGAATTTGAGGGTACATTTTCCATAATTCCAGTGATTGTGTAAAGGTATTTAGCATCACAGAGTAGCGTTTTCCCGATGGCATTTTCATTGCCGAAATACTTCTTGGCAGCCTTTTCAGAAATGATTAATGAAAACGGATTTTGTAAGATAGTTTTGGCATTTCCTTCTTTTAATTTGAATGAAAAAACTGAGAAAAAAGAGGCATCAGCAAAGATAAAACCTTCTTCTTTGAACTTCTGATCAGGATTTTGAGGATTTTTCAAAACAACACTTCCTGTCCCCTTTGTCCTTACAAAATCCAATACTTCGGCATTATTTTCCTTTACGGCAGGAGCTAATTTCTGAGTGAGAGCAGTGATATTAACAACTTGGTCGCCGTATTTTACTTCGGATAAAACCTTGTAAATCCTATCTCCATTTACATGAAATTTATCAAAGCTGACTTCATGGGATACAAACAAAAAAATCAGCATAGCCACAGCCATACCGACGGATAATCCTGCAATATTAATGAATGAATAAACCTTGTTTCTGAGCAGGTTTCTCAGGGCGATTTTGAGGTAGTTTTGTATCATAACTTTAATTTTATGTATATTTGGAAAAATAAAATTTAAAAAATTATGGAATTATTAGCGGAAGCCGTAGTTGAGCAAGAAATCTCTCAATACGAAATCGAAAGAAATAAACCAATGCCAAGCAAAAACCACTCTTACATTCAAAAAAACATATTAGTTGAAATAGATATTAAATATCGTAAACAATACACGCTGTTGTCCGAAATCGATATCATTATGCCCCAAAAGCCTAACTGCGTGCCTGATATTGCGATTTATCCTAAATTAACTTTCGATTTTCTGGACGATGAAATGGCTATGACAGAAATGCCCATAACGGCAATTGAAATTGTTTCACCTTCGCAATCGGATAATGATATTGTTAAAAAAATTAACCGATATTTCAATGCTGGTGTAAAATCTTGTTGGTTTGTAATGCCAAGTTTTCAAGCAATTTCTGTGTATTCTGCCATTGGAAAATATGAGTTTTTTACATCAGAAATGACTCTAATTGATAAAGCAACAGGTATAGAACTATCTTTGAAAGAGATTTTTAGTTAGAGTCGTTCATACGCAAACTGCTCACAGCCAATCGCCAAGAGCCACTCCGCTTACTCCAATTTCTTCACAATCACATCATCTTTTTTCAGAGTCAGGATTTCTGAAAAAGAAGTTTTTTCGTAATTATATTTAAAGAAATATCTCCCAGGTTTTGCTTTGAAAATAAGCGGAAAAACGTCCTTATCTTCTTCCCGAAAACTATATTCCACGTAATTATTTTTATCGGCACTTATGAGAGAAAATCTTCCTTTTGTAGGACAGTTTTCACAAGAAACCTGTATTTCTGGCATTCCTTTTACAAAATGGCTCTTCTGTGATTTCGCATCAACGGCAGAATATACTCCAATTGCATCTGGTCCAATTGGTGGAAGTGGTGGCACAGGCGGAACAGGTGGTACAGGCGGTATAGGAGGAATTGGCGGTACAGGTGGTACTGGCGGAGTATCAATATTAAGTTTAATCCCCAATGAATCTTCAATGGAACGAACAAGGGCTTTTTTCTCTTTTTTCGACATCTTGGAAATATCATACGTCTTATCGAAATTGATTTTCTTTCCGTTAGAAGTTCCATTGATTTGGATAGACAACTCCTTATCATCATCAGAAATTGAAGTTGATAAATTAGAGGTTGTACTTTTGGATTTTTGAGCAAAAACCCCTCCTGCACACAACAACAAGGCAA
Organism: Cytophagales bacterium; assembly: GCA_013298865.1. Taxonomy (GTDB): domain Bacteria; phylum Bacteroidota; class Bacteroidia; order Cytophagales; family Spirosomataceae; genus JAAFJL01. The sequence continues at coordinate 8,249 of JAAFJL010000180.1, forward strand.
ATAGTAAGATTTTCATAAGAAGCCCCCTAACCCCCAGAGGGGGAATAAACCGCCGAGGGATGCGGGGTTAAAATGAATTTTTGCGACTAAATCCCCCTGCTGGGGGCAAGGGGGCTACTCCGTCCTCAAACTCTTCACAGGATTAGCCAACCCTGCTTTTATCGCCTGATAACTCACTGTGGATAAGGCAATTATAATCGCTACAAGCATTACCACAATAAAAACACCCGCCCCAATTTCAATGCGATATGAATATGATTGTAACCAACTTTTCATCGTAAAATAAGCAATTGGCGAAGCAATCAAGATAGAGATTATCACCAATTTCAAGAAGTCTTTTGATAATAAAGTGGTGATATTCAACACCGTAGCCCCCAAAACTTTCCGAACCCCAATCTCCTTCGTGCGTTGTTCTGCCATAAAAGAAGCCAAGCCAAACAGACCCAAACAAGAAATGAAAATTGCCAAAAATGCAACTGCCAAAGATAAATTTCCGATGAGTTCTAAGTAATCAAATTTCTTAGCGTATTGTTCATCCGTAAACTTATAATCGAAGGGAAAACCAGGATTGTATTTATCGAAAATAGGAGTCATTTTTTTGATAGCTTCCGATGCTGAAACATTAGGATTCATTCTTACACAAATTAAATTAATCCATGTTTTGGAAAAAATGATAGTCGTAGGGCGAATCACCTCAAAAGGCGAATCCATTTGCATATCTGGCACAACGCCAACTACTCTACGAGTATCTCCATTCCATTTCAATAACTCCCCAACGGGTTCTTTGAGTCCCATTCTTTTCACGGCAGCTTCGTTTAGGATTACGCCCGCAGAATCCGAAGCAAATTCTCTTGAAAAATCTCGACCCGCTTTCAGCTTTATCCCCATCGTTTTGGTATAGTCATAATCAGAGGCAATCGTATTGAATAGTGACGATTTATCTTCTGGCTTTGAACCTTTCCATTCCCAACCAGCATTGTTACTCCATGTTTGATAAGGAGGGCATGAAGATTTACAAATAGATGACACAGCACCAGTAGCCAACAATTCAGTGCGAAGAGGGTCGAAGTTCTTGACTAAATCAGTCGAACTAAATACCGAAATCAGTCCTTTGCTATCAAAGCCAATAGGTCGATTTTTTCCGTGCTGGATTTGTTGATAAATAATTACTGTTCCAATCATCAAAGCAATTGAAAAAGTGAATTGCGTAACCACCAGAACTTGACGAGGAGTAGAAGCATTTTTACCCAAACGAATTGTACCTTTCAATACTCGGACAGGGTTGAATGAAGACAAATACAATGCTGGATAACTTCCTGCCAAAAGCCCTGTAAATATGGTAAAAATCAGCATGATACCCCAAAAAATAGGATTGGCTAATTGAAGAGAAACATCCTTTTCGGTAAGTGAATTGAAGGCGGGCAAAATAAGCTCAACCATCAGCAAAGCCAAGACTAAGGCAAAGAATGAGATAATCAGAGACTCACTCAGAAACTGTCCAATCAATTGTCCACGATCAGAGCCCATCGCTTTTCTTACGCCTACTTCCTTCGCTCTTTTTTCAGAACGAGCTGTACTCAAATTCATGAAATTGATGCAAGCGATTAATAAAACTATCAAGCCAAAAATGCCAAAAAGTTTCACATATTTGATAAATCCTCCTGTATTCACGCCATCCGTAAAGTCGTCATAAAGCCTCCATTTAGCCATTGGATGCAAGAAAACCAGTGGCTTAATACTCGTTTGCATCAACTTGTCGTCCTTAGTATGGTTCAATACCACATTTTTGATTTTGGCATTAGTATTTTCTTGATTTACTCCATTTTTTAATTGTACATAAACTTGAAATGAGTTATTTCTCCATTCTGTTTGGTTATTTCTAATATAATCTAATAACTTAATTTGCAAGTCCCACGGCAACAAATAATCGAATTGTAAAGTGGCATTTTTGGGTTGTTTTACCACAATTGCCGTTACTTTCAAATCGACAACATTATCCATTCTCAGAACCTTACCAATCGGGTCTTGATTTCCAAATAAAGTAGTAGCTAATTCCTCAGTTAAAACAATTGAAGTAGGGTCTTTCAAAGGGTTTTTATCACCTTTTAAAATATTTAAAGAAAATATATCAACGCCTTGTTCGCCCAAGTAATGCCCAAACTTACTAAACTTCTGATTGCCCACCACTAACGAATGGTCGCTGCCCCAATCACACATTGCAACCCCCTTAAAATCAGGATATTTAGTCCGTAATTCTTCTCCTATCGGATAAGGAAGAGCCGTTTGCGAACCACGATGTCCATCAAAAGTTTGGTGCATCATTACCTGATAAACTGAGTCAAAATTCTTGTGATGTTTATTGGCAGAAAGCTCATCAATCATCCACAAACCAATGAGCATAGCCACCGCCATCCCCACCGCCAAACCAGCGATATTGATAAAAGAATAGACCTTGTTTTTGACAAGATTCCGTAGGGCGATTTTTAGATAATTTTGTAACATGACCTTATTTTTTATGTATATTT
>JAAFJL010000183.1 GCA_013298865.1 Cytophagales bacterium
GCACCACGAGAGGGTGGGAGAGAAGCGTCTGAATTTTTTCTATTGAAATACCAGCCATGATACTCAGTACCAATTGATTAGGCTGAATAACTTGCTGAAGTTCTAAGGCAACTGCTACAAAATCTTGAGGTTTTACAGAAAGAATTATCAAATCATATTCTCCGATTTTTGGGTTGATAGTGTCCACGACTGCCCCAGCGTTTTCGTTACGCAAAATTGTGGCACGGTCTTCATTTTTTTCGATTAGATAAAGACTCTCTTTTTTGATTAAATTATACTGAATGAACGACTTTGCGAAAGCCATTCCCATATTCCCAGCCCCGATAATTGCTACTTTCATGTTTTAACGATTAGTTTTGAGCAACAAAAATACAAGAATAATGCCCATCGCCCCAAAAATCATAAAATTTCCCGAACTTTGTAGAGAATAATACATTCCAAATGAAAAAAAACAAAAATATTACCCTTCAAGATTTGGGTTTGATAGATTATAAAGAGGCTTGGGATTATCAAGAAAAACTCCATGCAGAAATTGTTTCTATTAAATTGAATAATAATAAAGTGTCTGAAAATGAGACAGTTGTAACTCCAAACTATCTGCTTTTTTGTGAGCATCCCCATGTCTATACACTCGGGAAAAGTGGGAAACCTGAGAATCTTTTATTAGATGACCAAGGCTTAGAACAGTATCATGCTCAGTATTATAAAATCAATCGGGGCGGAGATATTACCTATCATGGCGAGGGGCAATTGGTAGGTTATCCGATTTTGGATTTAGATAATTTTTTCACAGATATTCATAAGTACATGAGGTTTTTGGAAGAGATTATTATCCGAACTTGTGCAGATTTTGGCATAAATGCAGGTAGAATTTCGGGATTAACTGGTGTTTGGTTGGATCATGAAAAATTAGAAAATCCTCGTAAAATTTGTGCCATGGGCGTAAAGGCAAGCCGTTGGGTAACGATGCACGGTTTTGCCCTCAATGTCAATACAGATTTGTCTTATTTTGGGCATATCATTCCTTGTGGTATTGACGACAAAGCCGTAACGTCCATGGAGAAAGAATTAGGGCAAGCCATTGATTTACAGAAAGTTAAAGATAGAGTATTGTTGAATTTTTTAGAAATATTTGAGGCTGAGAATGAGTTAAAATAATTTCTAAACCACCCTAATTTTCCATGAAGAAAGACATTGAATTTCCAGAAGTAGAAGGTATAAAAGTTGTGATTGCTCGACAATTTAACGAGCTAAACGAATCACTTTGGGATGTTTATTTGCAGAATCGCTTGAACCATAAAGTTGATACCGTTTTTGTGACAGCAAGAGGTTATGGTATTGATACTCTGGGGACAGCTATAAAAACAGCCGAAGTACGTTATTTTTTCAAGGAATTAGCCGCCAATGAAATCGTAAAAATTGAGCCAATTACACCCGATGTTTTTGGCATAAATAATGAATATTGGGTTAGCTACTACATTGGTAATCAGATATTTGATAAAAAATTTATCTTTGTTCCAGACAGTATCAGAGAAGAATATTTGATTAAAATTGACAAATCGGACTTGGAAGGAATTTTGCATGAGTAGGTCGAATTGGCACACGGATGACACGGATTTCCAAGTACGGATTTAAGAATATTCATTCTTTGATAAAAGTGTAGGGACGAATAGCATTCGTCTAAAAACGAACATCGAAAAACAAGCATCGAAAAACAAACAAACACCAAAATGGACTTTCAGAAAGTAGCAAAAAACTTATTATTTATTGATATTGAAACGGTATCAGGACAACCATCTCTCGACCTTCTGGAAGACCGAATGCGAGAACTTTGGCTTAAAAAAGCGAGTTATCTCCAAAATCCAGACAACTTGAATGAAGCAGATTTTTACTTTGACCGTTCGGGAATTTATGCCGAATTTGGGAAGGTAATTGTAATTGGTTTAGGCTTTGTGCATTGGAATGAAGAGCAATCTATGTGTCTGAAAGTCAAGGCAATAAGTGGTAAAGATGAGGCCGAAGTTTTGAGGGAATTCAAGCGATTAATCGAGAAAAAATACAAACCCAATGACCTAATGTTGTGTGCCCACAATGGTAAGGAATTTGATTTTCCGTACTTGTGCAGGCGTATGGTTGTGAATGGCATTGAAATCCCGAAATCATTGCAATTGGCTTCTAAAAAACCGTGGGAAGTTCCCCATTTAGATACAATGGATATGTGGCGTTTTGGCGACAAAAAACACTATACTTCATTGGATTTATTGGCTGCGATTTTTGGAATTCCAAGCAGTAAATCAGAGCTTTCTGGTGACCAAGTAAATGAGACTTTTTACCATGAAGATGATTTAGAAAAAGTAGCCCGTTATTGCAGAGAAGACATTGTAGTTTTAGCCCAAGTTTTCTTGAAATACCAAAACATGGAATTAATCAAACCAGAAAATGTAGAGCGGTTGGAGTGAGATTCATTTGAAAAGAGTTGATAAAATTATATATTTGATAGAAAATAGGATATTTTATGATAGCTACAAAAATAATAACAACGTTACCCAGAACACTCCAAGAATTTCTACTTTGGGAGCCAGAAGACGGCTTTAAGTATGAATGGAATGATGGGGATTTAATTCAATTTACTGGAATGAACAAAAACCAATTGTATATTTATGATTTACTCCTTGATTTATTTGTTGAAAAAGGACTCATTAAAAAAGGTACTTTAGTCGCAGAATATGATGTAATGTTGTCGGGAATTCAAATGAGAAGACCAGATATTGCTTTTCTTACCAAAGCCCAAGTTAAAGAAACACGTGAAGGGAAAGATGAAATTCCTGAGTTTGTGATTGAAGTAATTTCTGAGATCGATAATATTAATAAAGTTGAAGAAAAAGTGACCGAATATTTTAAAGCAGGCGTGAAAGTTATTTGGCATATTTTTCCTGAACATAAAATGGTTTATGTTTATACTTCTCGCAAAAATGTACAGATTTGCTTAGACGTTGATATTTGTTCAGCTGAACCAGTTTTATCAGAATTTGAAATAAGTGTAAATCAGATTTTTGCGTAAAATGTAACCATCAAAAAAGCCCGTATTCCACAAAACAGAATACGGGCTTTTTATTTCAAAACTCCTACTTTACCCCCAAAACCTTCAAAGCGTTTTGGGCATCTGTATAATCTGGTTTCAATTGTATGGCTTTTTGTAGGTCTGCAATTGCCCCTGTGTTATCTCCAGTTTGTTGTCTGGCTACGCCACGGTTATAAAAATGTACAGGGTCTTGGCTTCCTTCTTTGTCTATGACTTGGTTTAAATTGAGCAGAGCATTTTTTGGGTCGCCAGTCATTAAAAATGCCCCTCCGAGCATTCCACGAATCATTGTTGGCTTTTTATTGGGCATTGACAGTGCCTTTTCAAAATCTGGAATCGACAATTTTACTTGGTTCAACTGCATATATCCAATCCCTCTGTTCATATAAGTTTCGCCCGAAGATGGACCTCTTTTTATGGCTTCCGAAAAATATTCCAATGCTTTCTTGGTATCTCCTTTGATTCCGTAAGCCGTTCCGAGGTTTTCCCAAGGACCTGCGTCGTCTTTGTAACCCAATTCGATTGCCTTGAGATTATGTTCGATGGATTCGTCTAATTTTCCCTCTTTTTCACCCAAATATTTTCCCCTTGTGTAATACGCCCGATAATCTTTCGGGAAACGTTCTATGATTCTGCCAAAGAGTGTTCCTGTATTTTGCCAAACTTCGGTTTGTTGTTTTGTGATGAAAAATAGAAACAAAGCAAAAGCAAATCCACCGACCCAAGCTACTTGTTTCAAAGACGTATTTTTTTCTGCTAAAGTATTGATAATCATAGCAATACCAAAAAATAAACCAATGTATGGTACATAAGTATAACGGTCTGCCATAACAGCCGCACCCACCGAAATGAACTGTAAAACCAAGAAAACCGTAACAATAAAGAAGCCCAAAGAGAAGAATGCTACACGAGATTTCTTGTAAAAATAAACCATAGACCCCATCACTAAAATCATAAAAATCAAGCCAACAGGGTATAAATTATGGTTTGCACCCTCGGATTCGTAGGGATAAAATGTGCAAAGCGTAAACGGAAAAAGCAGATGATAAAAGTACATCATGAAACCATAACCTCCGTATTGCAGACGGTCTGTTAAAGAGAAAACTTTCATGTTCAGGGCGGACTTTTGTTCCCCAATAATATGAATCATTCCGTGAAAATCTCCACCACTTTGGATATTGGTGGCAATCAAACCAAAGATTAAGGAAACAACAAAGAATGGAGCTTTTTCGAGTAAAGTTTTGCTTGAAAATTCTCTTCCTCTCCAGTAATCCAAGAGCAAGAAAATAACGGGCAAAACCACCGCTTGAGCTTTTGAAAAACAGGAAAGAATTAGAAATAACATACTGTAAATCAGATACTTATTTTTCTTTTCTGAATCTAAATATTTTAAATAACTAATACAACCTGCTATAAAAAATAGTCCATACATTACGTCTTTTCGTTCAGAAATCCAAGTGACAGACTCTACCCGCATCGGGTGAATCGCAAAGAGTAATGCCGTAAAAAATGGCACGAGAATCGAATTAGTTTCTGTTTTTTTATCTGCTGGATTTCGTAAAAGTAATGTGATTAACCAAAAGACCAAAAGTACATTTACCAAATGAATCAAGGCATTGGTAATGATAAAAGCACGAGGATTTTCTGCCCCAGACATTGCAGCATTCATCATCAAAGAAGTAATAGTAAGCGGATGATAATTGAGTGCAACGTGACTTTTCCAAGCCTCGCCCCAATGCCCTTGTGGCTGAGTAACCAAATAATTATTTTCTATATAAACATGGTCGTCCCAGTCAACAAATTGATTATCGAAGCCACCAGAATAACTCACAAAAACTGCAATGGTCAAGCCGAAAATAGCCACCCATTTTTGCCAAGAATTATTTGTACTTGAACCCTCTGGTTTCGTATTTACAGGTTTCGCAACGACTTTAGGTGGGTTAGTTTTAGGTAAATTTTGCTTTTTTGACATAAGTAAATTTTGAAAAATGGGTAAAGGATATTTTTAAAATTCAATAATTATTCACAAATTTGTGAATAATTATTGAATTTTAAATGTTCTATAAATGGAAATACTATTCCAAAATCAACTTTTAGCTGATTTATACGAAGGAAAAAAGGTAAACGACAAACGTTTCAAATCAAATCCTACTATTGTAAAGCAATATGTTAAAACAGTCAATAAACTGAGTGCCATCAGTCGGATTGAAGATATGTATGTCTTGACAAGTTTAAATTACGAAAAATTATCGGGTGATAGAAATGGACAAAGTTCAGTAAGAATTAATGACCAATATCGTTTAATTTTTGAGGAAATCTTGTCTGAAACAGAACCTTTTCAAGTGACGATGCTCGCTCTTGAAGAAATCAGTAATCACTATTCTTAACTATTTAGCAATCTCAAATTACAAAACACATGAAACCAATTAACATTTCTGAATTAACTCCATTTACTGCAACTCACCCTGGCGAGATGCTTGCCGATGAATTAGCAGCAAGGAATATTAAACAACAAGTATTTGCACAACAGATAGGAATGCAAAAATCTCAGCTAAACGAAATTATTAAAGGCAAACGTTCTATAAATGCAGAGGTAGCTGTTTTGATTGAAGCTGCCTTGGGTATTTCTGCCGATTTTTGGTTAAAAGCACAAAATAACTATGATCTTGCCTTGGTTAAAATTCAAAGCAAAGTTCAGGAACGTATTGCTGCTATCACAACTTGGAATACAATGCAATCAACTTTAACAACACAGAAGAAAAAAGCAAATTTGCAGAAAAGTAAAAATCTAACTATTCTTCAGTCCAATTTGTGATGAAATCGCCTGTTCAACTCTGTAAATTAACAGATTTCAAATTTCAGACCAAAGCGTGAATTTAAGTTTTTTAAAATTATTTTTCTTCTACGCAAAAAAAATGCGTACTGGTCTTTGAACTTTGTTTCATAAATTACAAAGAACAAAAATTATCATGAATACACAAATTAGAGAAGAGGTAGAAATTATTGTCCAAGAAGACTTAATGGCTTTGGGTGTAAATCATTCAGAAGCCCTTGCAAAATTCGCCAGAGTAGCTAATGGACTGATTAGCAATGGAGTATATCCAAAAGCTTATGTACTTTTGATGTTTGCTCAGTTGATAGATTCTCCAAAAAAGTTTTCTTTTTCTAAAAATAAATTTACCAATTTAGCCCTTTACTTAAAACATTTAAAGGAAATTGGGCAAGAAATTATATTGACTGATTTCGGAAAATCTTTGCTGGAAGCTGATGCAAACAAAGCTCAGTATGAAATAAAAAAGGTTGGTCAACAAGTAAAAGGGGATTTTGAATTACGCCAAGAACCACAGCCTTATAAAATTTATGGGGCAAATTATATCGAACAAGGGGCTTTAGACCAAATGCAAACTGCCATGCAATTGCCTATTTCGGTAGCAGGTGCTTTGATGCCCGATGCTCATCAGGGTTACGGTTTGCCCATTGGTGGTGTGTTGGCGACAACCGCAAATACGATTATTCCGTTTGCGGTTGGGGTGGACATCGCTTGCCGTATGTGCATGAGTATCTTTGACTTACCAGTTTCGATGATTCAAAAAGAGGATAAATTATTGAAGAAAGTCCTTGTTGAAAATACCTTCTTCGGTATCGGTCAGGAGTCTGGGCGTAAGTTTGATGATACCCTTTTTGACCGCCCAGAATGGACTTCTTTGAAAATCATCAAAGACCTTCGAGACAAAGCCTATCGTCAGTTGGGAACGTCTGGTACGGGAAACCATTTTGTGGAATGGGGCGTGCTGGAAATCATGGCGGAAGACAATTTGATGAAGCTGCCAATTGGTTCGTATTTGACTTTGCTTTCACACTCAGGGTCAAGAGGTTTTGGAGGAAATATTGCTGATTTCTACTCAAAATTGGCAATGGAGAAGACTCGTTTACCCAAAGAAGCAAAACATTTGGCTTGGTTAGACATGAACTCCGACGAAGGACAAGAATACTGGTTAGCGATGAATTTAGCAGGAGATTATGCTTCGGCGAATCACCACGAAATTCATAATAAAATTGCTCGTGCTTTAGACCAAAAACCGCTTCTACGCATCGAGAACCACCATAATTTTGCTTGGAAAGAACAATTGGTAGATGGTACTGAGGTTATCGTACACCGTAAAGGGGCAACGCCTGCGGGAAAAAATGACTTAGGAATTATCCCTGCGTCAATGACTCAGCCTGGCTATGTGATTCGAGGAAAAGGTGTAGCAGAAGGTATCAACTCGGCATCTCATGGGGCTGGGCGAAAAATGTCTCGTACTAAAGCAAAAGGGTCAATCACTAAGGCAGAATGGAACGAGGCAGTCAAAAAAGCGGGAGTACAACTCATCGGAGCAGATTTAGACGAAGCCCCACAAGCATACAAAGACATCACAAAAGTAATTGCTGCTCAAGCAGATTTGGTACACGTTTTGGCAAAATTTTCACCCAAAATCGTAAGAATGGCAGATGGTCGAGAGAAATCTGAGGATTAGTTAAGAAAACTTCCATCAAAAAAAGGTCGCTGAATTTTGTTCAATGACCTTTTTTGATGTTTAGACCATACCAAAAGAAAACAAGGAAAGATTAGTACAATGCACTCATGATTATCTCTAACCTTGTTTCCCCATTATTACCTACCTTTGCAATTCAATAAAATACCATTTTCATTTTGGAAACATTCAAAAAATTAGGAGTTAACGATAATATAATCAAGGCTTTACTTGAAAACAATATCACAAAACCTACCGAGATACAAGAGAAAGCAATTCCATTTTTATTAAAAAATCACTCAGATTTTATTGGTCAGGCACAAACTGGAACAGGAAAAACCATCGCTTTTGGCGTGCCTTTATTACAGAAAATCCAGTCTGATAATAATTATGTTCAAGCCTTAATTTTGTCGCCAACCAGAGAACTTTGTCAGCAAATAGCGAAGGAATTGTTCAAGATGACCAAGTTCACGGAAAAGGTATTTGTGGAAGCAGTTTTTGGTGGAGAAAAAATAGATATTCAAATTGCTCGTTTACGTCGCCCAACACAAATTGTGGTAGCAACACCTGGGCGTTTGATTGATTTATTACAACGAAAAGTCATTGATTTGAGTCAGGTAGAAACCCTTGTTTTGGATGAAGCTGATGAAATGTTGAGCATGGGTTTCAAAGACGAAATTGACTTTATCCTTAGCAAAGTTCATGCAAAAAGTGCTAAATGGCTCTTCTCAGCTACATTACCAGATGCCTTGAAACGCTTAGTCGAAAAATATATGTCGGCAAATGCTCATAAAATACAAGTTAGTAAAAACGAAGTAGTGAATAGTTTGATTGAACATCAATTCTTTGTCTGCGAACAAAAGCAAAAGTTCGATTACGTAGTAGAATTTCTGAAAGCACAAGGAGCAGCAAGAGGTATTGTTTTTTGCAGAACGAAAAATGATGCTCAGTTACTTGCAAAGAAATTATTGGCTAAAAATTTCGCCTCGGACGCTATTCATGGAGATTTAGACCAACGTGACCGAGACAAAGTAATGCGAGCTTTCAAAAATCATAAAGTACAGATTTTAGTAGCCACAGATATTTCGGCAAGAGGAATTGACATTGAAGGATTGTCGTATGTGGTTCATTATCAGTTACCTGACCAAATCGAATATTATACCCACAGAAGCGGACGTACCGCCCGAGCAGGCAAACGAGGTATATCCATCAGTTTTGTCACGAAGGAAGAAATGAAAAATATCAAACAAATAGAGCAAATTCTGAAGATTTCATTTATTAAGATTTGAAGGGGTCATATTTTTTCTGTTCCCAGATAGTTTGAACACGTGCATCCTATAAAAATTATAGAGAATTATTGAGTGACTTATTTCACCAAATAAGATTGAATAATGGTATGCCACAGCCCTAAAATCTCACGCAAATCGGTATAAACTTTGTTGTCAACAAAAAAGGTATTGTTTTCAAAACGCATAAATTGCCACTCTACACCGTCAGTTGCACAACCATAAATGATTGCAATGTCTTTGTGTTCGGCTTCATTATATAATTTTGCTCCGTACATCTGAGCGGCACATTGAGCAACCCCCCATTCCATATCTTCATCTTTTGATTCGGTCAAAGAAATAATTGGTGCATCCATAAAAGATTGTGGAGGATGTAGTGCAAAGAAAAAATCACATTCTCCTGATAAATCATTTTCTGGACTAACATTCAAATCTTCACCCGAAAAAAAAGTTATTTCATTTTTATAATCTTTACTGACTTCCAATAAAATGGGAGAAACCACCCTCTCAGCCTTTGTTTTCTCATTCATTAATGGAAAATAAGTCGCCATTTTAAGTGTTTCAATAAGCCATGCACTGGGTTCAACTATCTGTACAGTATCAAATAAAGAGACCCATTTTGTACTGAGGTTGAATTTTTTGACGACAGTCTTTATTTTCTTGTAATTACTATATCCCATGATTCCGTAGCATTAATACATTACAAAAATACAAAAAAATAGTGGATTAAACTTCAATACCTACACCCCTCACCCATTCCTAAATTTCAAGGGACTCATTTCCATATACTTTTTGAAGAAATTATTGAAATGGGTTACTTCTGTAAAACCCAAGGAATAGGCTATTTCGGCTACGTTCCATTTGCTGTGTTTCAACATGATTTTTGCTTCTTGCAAAACACGTTCGGCGATGATTTGGGTAGTTGTTTTCTTGGTAGTTTCTTTGATTGCTCTATTCAAATGATTTACATGGATATTTAACTGATTGGCAAAATCAGATGCTGACCGCAAACTGATGCTTGGGTGATTTTCATCTATCGGAAATTGTCGTTCTAATAATTCCAAAAACAAGGTTGAGATTCTCTGAGAAGCATTTATTTGCTGTTTTTCTGATACTGCATTGGGCTGTATTTTCATCCCAAAATGGATAAGTTCAAATACTAAATTCCGTAGCACGTCATACTTGTGTACGTAGTCCGATTTTATTTCCTCAAACATTTTTTGGTAAATGGGCTTAATTTGCTCCACTTGCTCATCCGTGAGTTCAAATACGTGATTTCCAGTAGGTTGGAAGACAGAATACTGATTCAAATCTCCATATTTATGGAAGAAATTTGTGTTAAAAATACAATATGACCCTGCTTCGATTCTTTCTAAGTTTTCACAATTATAGGGAATCTGTGGATTTGAGAAGAACAGAGCTTGCTTTTTTATAGAGACTACTCTATCGGCATAATTCATATTTATATCGCCAATCACGAGCATTACTTTATAAAAATCCCTTCGTTTGTAAGGAATCGTTTTCGTCTTTCCGATTTCGATAGGCTCATGTTCAAATACATTGAAATGCCCGATTTCATTTTTGATATTTTCAGGAATCCAATCAAATTTTCGTTTGTAAAATTCTTCTATTGTTTCTATTTTTTCCATTTTGAAATTTTAAAATTGTAGTACGGGATTGAATCCAGTCTTGTCCGAAACCTTGTTTTATATAAATTGATTGAGTAATTCTGGGTCTCCATTACATCTAATGATGATTTCTTTCATCAGCATTACGTGTAATTCATTGGAAAGTTTCATTTTAGGGA
>JAAFJL010000184.1 GCA_013298865.1 Cytophagales bacterium
AGAATATTTATTGATTGTGAACACAACACCTTTGGGAATGTCTCCTAAAATTGACACTTTTCCAGAAATTCCATACAAGTTTTTGACTGGCAATCATCTTCTTTATGACATCGTTTACAATCCTTTAGAGACAACATTCCTAAAAAAAGGATTAGAACATGGGGCAAAAGGCGTACATTTTGGTTTGGAAATGTTGCACGGGCAAGCAGAAAAGGCTTGGGAGATTTGGGAGAGGGAGTTTTGAGTTGATAAATTGTGTTGGCACACGGGTTATACGGGTGCAAGCAACACGGATTTATAAGAATGTTTTTTTAACTTGGCAACTTAAAACTTTACGACTACTTAATTTTGAATACTTTACCAAACACAAAATCCCATGAAAATCCTCCAATCATTTTTCCTTTTTCTTGGCTTTTTAGTTTTATCTTCTTTCACGAATCCTAAACCTAAGAAGGTAAAGATTTCAGACGAAGATTTGCGAAAAAAAGCCGATAGGTTGGCTCATAAATATATCATGGTTGACGGTCATGTTGATTTGCCGTATCGACTTCATGATAAAATGGAAGATGTCTCTGTCCAAACACAAAGTGGTGATTTTGACTACGTTAGGGCAAAAAAAGGTGGGCTTTCTGCTCCGTTTATGTCGATTTATGTCCCTGCGGATTTGCAAAGAAAGAAAGGTTTTTCAAAAGCATTGGCTGATTCTTTGATTGATTTGGTTGAGAATCTAACCAAACAACATCCTAATAAATTTGCCTTAGCCAAAAGCCCAGAAGACATTGAAAAGAACTTCAAAAAAGGATTAATTTCATTTCCGATGGGGATGGAAAACGGCTCGCCTGTGGAAAGTAATTTGGCAAATCTGAAGCATTTTTATGACAGAGGAATTCGCTACATCACACTTTGTCATGGCGAAGATAATTTCATTTGTGATACCTCCTACGACACCACAAATACTTGGCGTGGACTCAGCCCGATTGGGCGACAGGTGGTCAGAGAAATGAATCGTTTGGGAATTATGTTGGATTGTTCGCATATTTCGGACAATACTTTCGAGCAAGTAATTGCATTGTCGAAAGCCCCCGTGATGGCATCGCATTCATCTTGTCGGAAATTTACGCCTGGATTTATTAGAAATGCCCCTGATGATTTAATCAAAAAATTGGCTGCAAAAGGCGGTGTAGTGATGATCAATTACTCGTCGATGTTCTTGGATTCGGCTTCCAATAAGGCTTACGAAATCAAACGTTTGCACCTTCGTCAATGGCAAAAAGAACATAACCTTGTGGCAGACGCTCCAGCAGCAAAAGCGTACGAAGATGAGTATTCCAAAAAACACCCGATTCCACTAACCAATGTCGATAAAGTTGCTGACCATATTGACCATATCGTGAAAATTGCTGGCATCAATCACGTAGGCTTAGGCTCTGATTTTGAAGGAGTTGGACCTACTTTACCAGAAGGATTAAAGGATTGTTCACAAATGCCAAACCTGATTTATGTTTTGCTAAAACGTGGTTACAAAGAAGAAGATATTACTAAAATTTGCTACCAAAATATCTTTAGAGTTTGGCGAGAAACCGCTAAAGTTGCAGCGAGTTTTTAGGTGGGAGTAGCGGAGGAACAGAGTGGCAAAAAAATAGAGTGAAAACTAAACCCTCTACCACTCCGTTCCTTTGTCACTTTGCTCCTTTGCCACTCTGTTCCTCTGCTACTAAAGACCTATTTCATCAACTGTTCATAAACCAACGTGAAGGCGTCGGGATTTACACTAAATTCTCCTCGGAAAGGATTATCCATTGCAGCAATCAGGAACAATAATGAACCTACCAACATAGAATAAATACTTGTGAGTAGGAGGTGAAACTGAATATGTTCTGTCACGAAACACCACATGATAATGATATTGATGACTGCCCCAAAAATCAGCACCCACCAGAGCGTAGGCGGTAATCCAGAAGTGACACTTTGTAGTCTTTGCCGCCGCAGTTGAATCAGATTATTAAACTGAGAAAGTGCTTCCTGATGTATAGCGATGTACTGATTGGTTTCAGGGTTAAAACTATACAAAATTTTCTGAAATGCTGAAATCTGTTTGGTGTCTTTACTTGGGATAATTCCTCTTTGTTGTTCTTTCCATACATCATTGATTATCAGATGAGTATATTCTTTTAAATAAGTTTTTAATGAATCATTCATTGGTGTTGGATAGTACGAAATATCCCTGTAAAGTGCCGCTAATGATGCTGCTTCTTCGCCAATTTTTCCGTCAATATCTGCAAAATTTTCCCAAGTACCAGCAGCAATTAGTCCCAAAGTAATGCCATAAAATACCCCTAAACCAGCTAAGAAATTACTTACTAATTCATTTTCAGCAGGAGGTTGCCCCACAAATCGCCTTGCCCATGTACGAGTTAATAATAATCCTCCCACAGCAAAAATTAATGTTACAGTCATTGTCAGCAAGAAAAGCAACCAGCTCGGAATGTCATAAATCCAGTATAAATCCATTTTGTAAAGAGTTTTAAGGAATAATTGATAGCAACGTGAATGAAAAAAATAAATTATAAAAACCAAAGGTTTCCTTTAGTTAAATGAGTAAATGGTTTGAAATACCCCAAAATCTATGTTTTGTTACACATAAAATCAATACAGTACAAAAATATATCCTCTTTTTGCTAAATTGTGTTTCCATAAAATTTAACTCAAAATGCAAAGACGACAATTCACACAAAATATTTTAGCGGCTACTGGCTTGGCAGCATTTTCATCTTCGTCATCAGAGGCTGGTGTACTTTCTAAAGCACCAATGCCTTTCAAAATGAAGTACGCCCCGCACTTCGGAATGTTTGAAAACTCAGCAGGGAAAGACGAAATTGACCAATTGAAGTTCATGGCAGAGATGGGGTTTTCGGCAATGGAAGACAATGGCATGATGGGAAAAAGCCCAGAACTCCAAAAGAAAATTGGCGAAACTATGGCAAAACTCAACATGACGATGGGAGTATTCGTGATAAGTTTTGATAATTGGCCTCCCAAAAGTACCCTCACGACAGGCAACAAAGAATGGCGAGATAAATTCTTGAAAACTTGTCGTGAAGCCGTAGAAGTTGCCAAACGTTGCAACGCCAAATGGATGACAGTTGTACCAGGGAATTTCCAAAGAGAACTACCAATGGGTATTCAGACGGCAAATGTGATAGAATCCCTCAGACAAGCCTCCGCAATTTTTGAGCCTCATAATCTAACAATGGTACTTGAACCACTTTCAGACAATCCCGATTTATTCCTTCGTCATTCAGACCAAACTTACATGATTTGCAAGGCAGTGAATAGCCCATCTTGCAAAATTTTGTTTGATATGTGGCATATGCAACGCAACGAAGGACGAATGACTCAACACATGGATTGGTCTTGGGATGAAATTGCGTATTTCCAAATCGGTGATGAACCTGGCAGAAATGAACCCACCACAGGAGAAGTTAATTACAAAAATCTTTTCAAGCATATCAACGAAAAAGCAAAAGCAGCAGGCAAAGATTTTGTGTTAGGAATGGAACACGGCAATGCCACAAAAGGCAAAGAAGGCGAGATGAAGTTGATAGAAGCCTATCGTGCCTGTGATTTGTAAAATGCCAAACCAAAAAATCAATAAAGTATCTGATTTTCAAGATATTAGTTTGAATTGAATGATGTACCTTCTTAATTTATATTTCCAATTTTTATAAATGCTATTATTTCAATATTAATGCAGAGTTTACTGCAATAGAGTTAAAAAGTAGTCGTGGAATAATAAATTAGGAAGTTATGTCATTCAAAGCTATCCTTCATGTATCAGGGCAAAATATTGTCTTGGACTATGTGGACTTGGACCTAAACCAATCTGTTGACGCTCGTAGCCGTCCTGCCTCCCTAACCCGTGGAGGAATAATCACCGTTGAATTTGATACTCCTTCAGACGGAGACATGATTGCTGATTGGGCTGCAAACCCTGTAAAGCAATTAGATGGTAGCATCACGTTCATGAATCAGAATCAAGATTCTGTCATGAAAACCATCAATTTTTACAATGCGTATTGTGTAGAATTTATGGAGCGTTTTGACGGTACAATGTCTTCTTCAAACATGAAGACGACTGTCAAGATTTCCCCAGAAAGGGTGAATATTGGTGGAGTTGAACATGACAATAACTGGTTTGTACATGGCACAAGCAAAGGGGCTGGGTCAAAAGCCGTAAGCATAAGTAGCAGCAGTATAGCGAGCAAAGAAGGGACTGAATTTGAAAAAGGAACAATTGTTGAACCGAAGAAGAAAGAACCCAATAATATAGTTCAACCAAAATCAAAACCCGAAAATTCTCAGGCACCAAGAAAGGTTTGTTCGACAAATAAATGTACTGTTACAGGACACCCTGTTGATGTAATAGGCGGGTATGTTTTTACGGAGGCAAATGATTTTGAAGTTAATGGAATTATCCCTATCACATGGAGTAGAAAATGGACATCTTTCTCTAAACACAATGGATCTTTAGGTTTTGGTTGGCATCATTCTTATGACATGGCTGTGTTTGCTTTGGAAGACGACGTGTTTTTCAGGGGGGCAGATGGACGTGTAATTAAACTACCTAAAACCGCCGAAGGACAAACAAGTTTTGAAAGAGAAGAACGCTTCTTTGTGACTCGCAATAAAGAAGGTTATAAAATCCGCACTACGGAGAATTTATTCTATTGTTTCAAGGCTGGAATTGGAGAAATGAAACTGACTTCTATTGAAGATTTCAATGAATTCAAAATCGAATTTCTTTACAACACAGCAGGACATTTAGAAAAAATCATTGATAGTATAGGCAGAACACTTCAGATTAGTTGTGATAATACAGGACGTATCCTGAAAATTACGGCTCCCCACCCCGATAAAGTAGGCAAAAATATTACCCTCATAACTTATGAATATGACGAGTTCGGTGACCTCGTCAGCCTATCAGATACTTTAGATCAAAAAGCTACCTTTGAATACCAAAATCATCTCCTGATAAGAGAAACTTTCAAAGATGGACTCAGTTTTTATTTTGATTATCAGGGTGTTGGCGAAAATGCAGTTTGCACTCGTACATGGGGAGATAAAGGAATTTACGACCATAAACTTCAGTATTTCCCAGATGAGAAACGTACAATTGTCACTAATTCTCTGGGACATCAGACTACATATTTTGGCAATGAAAGCGGTTTGGTAACTAAAACCATTAACCCCCGTGGAGGAATCACGACCAAGGTATTCAATAAGTATAATGAAATCATAGAAATCACCGACCCACTCGGCAACAAAACCTTCCTTGAATATGATACCTATGGAAACAATATAGGAGTAAAATCTCCTGATGAAAGTACTGCAAGGATAACTTTCAATGAAAATTTCTTGCCAATTTCTGCACGTGATGAGGTAGGAGGCACTTGGGCATGGAGTTACGACAATCATTTGAATTTAGTGTCTCGCCAAGAACCAATGGATAGTGCAGTTTTGTATGAATATCAAGATGGTTTACTTACAAAAATAATCAATCCAGACGGTACGGAAGATAAATTGGCTTATGATGAAGCCAAAAACCTCCGCCATTTTATCACTGAAGGAGAAAATATTAGCACATATTTGTATGATATTCTGGGAAATTGCACCAAAATTACCGACCCACTTGGCAATGAAGAATGGCGAGAATATGATCTTTTGAATCGAGTAACAAAGGTGAAGTCACCAGACGGAAATCTCCGAGTTTTTGAATATGATGCAGCTGATAATGTGATTCGTGCCAAAAATCAACACCAAGATATTAAATTTGAATACGAGGGAATGTCTCAGATAACTCGCCAAAAATTGGATAAATCTGAAATACGTTTCTTTTATGATACCGAAGGAAATCTTACAGGTTTATTAAATGAAAAAGGTGAAAAATACGCTTATCAATTAGACAATGTTGGTGATGTTATTGCTGAAATAGGTT
The DNA here is from genome assembly GCA_013298865.1 of Cytophagales bacterium. Classification (GTDB taxonomy): domain Bacteria; phylum Bacteroidota; class Bacteroidia; order Cytophagales; family Spirosomataceae; genus JAAFJL01. The sequence continues at coordinate 5,996 of JAAFJL010000184.1, forward strand.
TTGATGGACTTACCCGAAAGTACAAGCGTGATTTAGTTGGACAAATAATTGAGCAAGTGAGACCTTCAGTGCAAAGTACTCATTATCAGTACGATAAAGCAGGAAGAATCACAAATGTCCAATTCGGAGATGGAACGCAAGAGCAGTTTCTGTATCGTGCAGATGGAGCATTGATGCAAGCCACAAACCAATTTGGGAAAGTAGAATTTACCAGAAATATTGTTGGTCAGATTCTTTCGGAAACTCAAAATGGACAAACTGTTTTTACAGAATATGATTTCTTGGGGAATCGCAATAAAGTAACCTCTTCGCTGGGGGCGAGTCTTAATCTTCAAAGAGATAAAATGGGTGAAATCACCCAAATGAATCAGAAAGATTGGACAGTAGATTTTATCAGAAATAAGGCAGGTTTAGAAACTGAGCGTTTGATGGGCAACCTAAAAAGTTCATTCCAAAGAGATAAAATGGGCAGAATTACCGAGCATAAAGTTTCGGTAGGTGGCGATGCAAAACGAACAAAGTCTTACAAATGGGGGTACAATGACCGTCTGCATGAGATTTTGGACAATAAATTAGGACTAACAAGTTTTGAACATGATATTTTTGGTAACTTAGCCTCAGCGAATTACGGCAATGGTAAGAAGCAATTAAGAAACCCAGACGAAGTAGGAAATCTATTCAAAACCGAAGGCAGAACCGACCGAAAATACGACAGAGGAGGGCGATTATTAGAAGCTGAAGGCACAAATTATGAATATGATTTAGACGGAAATCTTAGTAAAAAATCATTGCCAGATGGTAGTGTTTGGGTCTATGAGTGGAATGGCTCAGGGATGTTATCGAAAGTAATTCGTCCTGATAATGAGGAAGTTAGCTTTGAATATGATGCTCTTGGTAGAAGAATCAAAAAGACTTTTAAGGGAATTTCTACTTTTTGGGTTTGGGATGAAGACGTACCTCTACACGAATGGACAGACGCACAAGAAGTAACAACTTGGCTTTTTGAAGAAGACAGCTTTGCTCCAATTGGTAAATTAAAAGCAGAAGAAAAATACAATATCATCTCTGATTATTTGGGTACACCTTTCGAGATGTACGACCAGTCTGGTGGGCGAGTTTGGCAAGGAGAATTAGACAGTTTCGGGGCAATCCAAAACTTCAAAGGTGATACTAAAACAGATTGCCCATTTCGTTATCAAGGGCAATACGAAGATGCCGAAACTGGACTTTACTACAACCGTTTCAGGTATTATTCTCCTGAAGAAGGTCTGTATCTAAGTCAAGACCCAATCGGTTTAGCAGGAGGATTCGAGCTGTACGGGTATGTGCATGACGTAACTGGTTGGACAGATGTTTTTGGTTTAGCAAGAACAAAACAAACAAAAAGAGGCAACGGTAAAGGAACAGGGCGATGGACAAGGAAAACAACAAAATTTGGAAACCCTTTTAAAAAACCAGGACCAAAACCTTATGGAGAAGGAGACCATAATGCCAAAATTGCACAAATCATCAAAAGAGAAAAGAAAAAGAAGGGGGTTACACACATTGGAGGAGGATCGAAAACAGAAATAATTATTGATACCCCTGGCGGATTTAAAGACGAGAGACGAATGGACGCTTCTTTTGAAAGAGCCGATGGTACAAGATACCACGTCAATGTAGGAAGAACTTTACAAGACGGAAAAACTGGTATCATCAGAGAACGACAGGCACTTCAAGATGTCTTAAATGAAGGTATTGAAGCCACTTTTGAAGGCTATGGCAAAGATTCTGATTATAGACCAGGAGGATGCGAATACAATAAGTAACGGTGAAATAATTTCTATCATTAAAACAGTAATTTATGGCAACACTAATCAATGTAATATCATCAGTTAATGATTTTCTGGGTGAAATAAATGAACTTATTAAAAAACAGGGGCTTTTTTTATATATTGAAAAAAAGGATGCTGCCCATAAGCGTTCATTTATTACGATTAATTCCAATGAGATTATCGATTTTAACAACCTTATTGATGATGAATATTTCGCTTTTTTCATCACTTCAAAACCATTTGATAAAAAAGTGAATAAGAATTTTTATGATGATAGTATTTTTGAGTATTGCATGGAAGGTTTAGGTGGCAGAACTACAATCAATGAAGTAGAAAACATAAGCCTAAGATTGATTGCCAAAAAACCAGATAGTAAAATAAAATCTCTTTTCGTGGCTATCCAAAGTAGCTTGAAAAAAAACGAAGACTATGGAATGGGTGCAGAGCCAAGTTCAAGTGCTTTTTACAAAAATATCTTTTACAAGAAAAAGATAGTAGATGGAAAAACTTTATGGATGGATTTTAAACGAAAGAATCATCCCGTTGTTCTGACAGTTGTTTCAATTGAGGGGTGATATTTACAATCTTTGAAGGATTAAAAAGGTGCTGGTCAATAGATTAGCACCTTTTGTATTTTAAAGCTGTTCCAATAAATAAATATTTCTGAATGAAGATTGCCCCCCCCCCAACCGTTCACTCATTAAATACGATTATTTTTTGAAATAAAAACTTTGATTGCTTCCTTTACATCACAATTTATAACCACTTCAATTTATCCGAATGCGGAATAAAATACCCTTAATTTATCAAAATTGTTGTGAAATTATAAACTGTACTTCAGATGTCATTCAAAGCCATCCTTCACGTATCAGGACAAAATATTGTCTTGGATTATGTGGACTTAGACCTAAACCAATCTGTTGACGCTCGTAGTCGTCCTGCCTCACTTACTCGTGGGGGTACAATCACGGTAGAATTTGATACTTCTTCAGACGGAGACATGATTGCTGATTGGGCTGCAAATCCCGTTAAGCAATTAGACGGAAGTATCACGTATATGAATCAGAATCAGGATTCTGTCATGAAAACCGTCAATTTCTACAATGCGTATTGTATCGAATTCATGGAAAGATTTGATGGAACAATGTCAAGTTCTAACATGAAGACGACCATCAAAATCTCTCCCGAAAGAGTCAATATTGGTGGCGTAGAACACGATAATAACTGGTTTGTTCATGGTACAGGCAAGGGTGCAGGAGCAAAAGCCGTGACATCCAGCAGTGGAATTGCATCAAAATCTGGTACTGAATTTGAAAAAGGAACAATCATTGAACCTAAGAAAAAAGAACCTGGGTTATTTAGTGATATTCTTCATGGCGTGCTTGACGTTGCGGGAATGGTACCTGTCATTGGTGAAATCGCTGATGGAGCAAACGCTTTAATATATTTAGCAGAAGGTAATACTACGGATGCCGCTTTAAGTGCAGCTGCCATGATTCCTGTTGCAGGTTGGGGGGCAACGGGTGCTAAATTAGCTCGTAAAGTTGCCAAGTTTGTGCCTGTTGGTGCAGCAGTTAATTTAGCTAAAAAAGGAATTGGAGTAGCCAAAAAAGCCGTTGCAGCATCAACAAATCTTGCCAAAAAATTGTCCGTACCTGCTAAGAAGGTTTTTGATAAGATTAAATGTAAATTCACGGGTCACCCTGTGGATGTTCTCAGGGGTTCTATGTACACCGAAGCCCTTGATTTTACGGTGTCTGGACCTATTCCGATTGTCTGGAATAGAAATTGGTATTCATACTCAACTTTCGACGGGGCTTTGGGTTATGGCTGGCAACATTCGTACGATATGGCGGTTTTTGTTATCGAAGATGTGGTATTTTTCAGAAGTGGAGACGGACGAGTAATCATGTTACCGTACGTTCCCGAAGGTGAAATGAGTTTCGACCGTGCTGAACGTACCTACTTTATTCACGACAAAGAGGGTTATGGTATCAGAACTGCCAATAATTTATTCCACCGTTTTGGGGTTGCGGCTTCTGATGGCGAGATGAAGTTGTCTTCAATCGAAGATTTCAATGAATTCAAATTAGAGTTTTCTTATAATACAGCGGGACATTTAGAGCAAATCGTTGACAGTACGGGCAGAAAAATCCAAATCCAAAATGATAGTGCAGGACGTATTCTGAAAGTTGTTGGTCCTCATCCTGAAAAAGTTGGGAAAACTACCACATTGGTTTCATACCAATACGACGAATTCGGTGACCTCGTTGCTGTAACTGATGCTTTAGACCAAAAAGCAACATTTGAATACCAAAGCCATCTGATGGTGAAGGAGACTTTCAAGGATGGTTTGAGCTTCTATTTTGAATACGCTGGCGGTATTGGTGAAGATGCAGTTTGTGTAAGAACTTGGGGCGATAAGGGAATTTACGACCATAAACTCGAATATTTTCCAGAGGAGAAAAAGACTATTGTTACCAATTCATTGGGACATCAAACTACTCATTATGGTAATGAAGACGGTTTAGTCGTGAAAACGATAGATTCTCGTGGTGGAATTACAATCAATGTTTATAACGATGATAGTGAGTTAGTTGAAACAACTGACGCATTGGGCAACAAAACTTCTTATCAATACGATGAGGATGGCAATACTACCAGCGTAAAATCTGCGGATGGTTCAGCTATTTCGGTTAAATTTAATGATGAATTCCTACCAATTATGGCAACTGACGCTGTGGGTGGCAAATGGGCTTGGGAATATGATAATCGCTTGAATTTAGTGAGCCGTCAAGACCCGATGGAACGCAAAGTGCAGTACGAATATCAGAATGGTTTAGTCACAAAAATCACCAATCCTG
>JAAFJL010000185.1 GCA_013298865.1 Cytophagales bacterium
TAAATTAAAAAATATCAACATGGCAAATACACAAACCATGACTGCTGGGGTTATTGCCCCAAAAACAGAGAAATTTTTGACTGGTGCCCAAGCCATTATGGAATCATTGGTGGCACAAGGAGTTGATACCATTTTTGGCTATCCTGGGGGGGCAATTATGCCTACTTATGATGCCCTCTATGACTATCAGGATCAACTCAAGCATATTCTGGTTCGTCATGAACAAGGTGCTGGACACGCTGCTCAGGGGTATGCTCGCATGACTAATCGGGCGGGTGTGGCTATGGTAACCTCTGGACCTGGGGCAACCAACCTGATGACACCCATCGCAGATGCTATGCTCGACTCCACACCAATGGTATGCCTTGTGGGGCAGGTAAAAAGTAATTTACTCGGAACGGATGCTTTTCAGGAATGCGATATTATTGGTGTGTCAATGCCCATTACTAAATGGAATTATCAGGTAGTTGATGCTAACGAAATTCCAGAAATAATGGCAAAAGCATTCTATTTGGCTGAATCTGGCAGACCTGGACCTGTGTTGATTGATATTACTCGGACTGCACAAACAGACCTCATGACCAAGCCTTTCAAATACGACAAACACGTTGAATTAGTTAGTTATAGACCACGACTTATTCCAAAAACTTCTCATTTAGAAGCAGCAGCAAAGTTGATAAATGCGGCTAAAAAACCTTATATTTTTGCAGGACATGGCGTTTTGATTTCTCAGGCTCAGGAAGAATTAGACGCTTTCCTTCGTAAAACTGGAATTCCTGTTGCTACTACGTTGTTGGGAATGTCTTGTGTGCCGTTCGAGCATCCAAATTATGTGGGGTGGCTCGGAATGCACGGTAATTATGGGGCAAATGTGCTGACAGACGAATGCGATTTGGTTATTGCCGTCGGTATGCGTTTTGATGACCGTGTGACGGGAGATTTATCAAAATTTATTACCCAAGCAAAAGTTGTTCACATTGAGATTGACCCTGCCGAAATCAATAAAAATGTCAAAGCAAATGCCCCCGTTGTGGGTGATGCCAAAGAGGCATTGAAAGCACTTTTGCCATTGGTGAATCAGGCAAATCATACTGAATGGAGAGATACTTTCAAGAAGTATGACGAAGAAGAATTTGAAAAAATCACAACAAGAGACGTTTACCATGACGGTGATAAAATCCGCATGGGTGAAGCCGTAACGATGCTCTCGAAAAAGACCAACGGAAATGCAGTAACTGTAACGGATGTTGGTCAGCATCAGATGGTTACGAATCGTTATTACCAATATAATACTTGGAACTCCCTCGTAACATCGGGCGGTGCAGGTACAATGGGCTTTGCTTTACCAGCAGCTTTTGGGGCTAAAGTTGGGGCTCCAGACCGTGAAGTTATTGCGATTATCGGGGATGGCGGTTTCCAGATGACGATTCAGGAATTAGGAACAATTGCCCAGAGTGGTTTACCCGTAAAAATCATTATTTTGAATAATAATTTCTTAGGAATGGTTCGTCAATGGCAACAGTTATTTTTCGAGAAAAGATATTCATTTGTTGAACTACAAAATCCTGATTTTATTGCTATTTCAAAAGGTTTCGGAATTGATGGTCATAAAGTGGAAGACCGTGCAGAACTTTCAGCTTCATTGGATAAATTATTAGCATCCGACAAACCGTATTTATTAGAAATCGTTTGCGAAAAAGAAGAAAATGTATTCCCAATGGTTCCTGCGGGTGGAAGTGTTGCAATGATTAGGCTGGAGTAAAAGCCCCCTTGCCCCCAGAGGAGGAATTGAGCATTAAAGTTTTAGGGTCTAAAATCCTCCTTCTGGGAGGTTAGTGGCTATTGTTATGATATTAGAAGTTGCCGTTTTAAACATAATTCCCTCAAAATCAGGCAGTTTTGTAGCTGAATTTAGGAAAGCCGAAAAGATAATTAGCTCAATGAAAGGTTACATCAGTCATGAATTGCAGCATTGTCTTGAAAATGAATTTCAGTACATTTTCTTGGTAAAATGGGAAACACTTGAAGACCACATCATTGGTTTCAGACAATCAAAGGAATACCAAGAATGGAAACAACTTTTGCATCATTTTTATGAGCCGTTTCCGAAAGTTGAACATTATCAAATGATTTAGGATTGAAATACTCCATTTTTTAAATCCGAAATCCACAATCGAAAATCCGAAATCAAAACCATGACAACATACACATTATCCATATTTACTACTAATACCATCGGTTTATTGAACCGAATTACGATTATTTTTACTCGTAGAAGATTAAATATAGAATCGCTAACTGTCTGTGAGACAGAGCGTAAGGGCGTTTCTCGATTCACTATCGTGATTCGTCACGAAGACCGTGATGCCGTTGAGAAACTCGTTCGTCAAATTCGTAAAGTGGTTGACGTTCTGGCAGTTTTTGGCTATCTTGACCATGAAATTGTTTTCAATGAAATTGCTCTTTTCAAAATTGCAACGCCACTTGGTGGAACACCTTTGGATATTAAAGAAATCAACCTCGACTGGAACGCTAAGGTTGTTCACTGGGGGCTTGATTATGTAGTTATTGAAAAGAATGGAACAGAGGTAGAAATAGCAGAATTTTACCAATACATTAAAAATTGGGATATTCTGGAATACCTAAAATCAGGACGTGTTGCCGTTGGTAAAACTGAAAAAGGTCTGGTAGAATACTTGCCCGAATCAGATTGGGAGACAGTTTAGTCTTTTTCTCGTTGTTCGATGCTCCTTTTTCGATGCTCGTTTTTCGTTGTTCGTTATTCGATGTTTGCGTTTTCTAAAAATCAAGCAATGAAAAAAAATGTCGAAAAATCCGAACATCGAACATCGATAAACGAACAACGAACCCCCTATTTTCCTATCAATTTTTCTTCCAAAATCTCCTTATAACTCGCTGCTAAGGGAATCGTAATTCCTTCAATTGTGATTTGATGTCGTTCAATTTTGTGAATAGACTTCAAAGCCACAATGTACGATTTATGAACCCTAATAAATTTGTCTTTTGGCAAAATATCTAACATCTCTTTAATGGTCATTCGGGTAGAAATTTTGCGATTTTTTTCGTAGATGAACAACAAATTTGTATCAGATTGTATATAAAAAACCTCCTCCAAATTTATCCGAATCCAATCGTAACCATCCTTCACAAAAATACTGGCTTGTTCGCCTTTCGCAATACTTGTACGCTCGTAGGCACGATTGCAGGCTTGTAAAAATCGAGAAAATTCAATTGGTTTTATCAGAAAATCAAGTACTTGTAGATTGAAACCTTCAACTGCATATTCTGAAAATGCCGTCGTCAGAACGATTTGAATGGGTTTATTCTGAATCAATCTGGCAAAATCTGTCCCCAGCATATCGGGCATTTGGATGTCCAAAAATATCAAGTCAATCGCCTCCGTGTGTAGGTACGCCAAGGCTTCTGCCGTGCTAAAAAACGACTTTTTCAAGTCAATAAAAGGCACTTTCTGAGCATTCCTTTCCAAGATTTCGATAGCCGCAGGTTCGTCGTCGATGATGATAGTTTTAAGCATGGTTTCGTTGGTCGAAGTTCGTTATTCGTTGGTCGATTTCCGAACTTCGTAAATCTATTTGTAAATCTATTTTAAAAATACTTAATTCATTGTTAATCAGTAGTTTATAATTATTTCTATACTGTAAATCTAAACGTTTCTGAACATTCTTTATACCTGTTCCCATTCCTTTTGTAGAAGTGTTATTTGGTAGAATAGTATTTGAAACTTTCAAATGAACTTGTTGATTTTCGATGTTTAAATCTATGTCAATAAAACAATCTTTGTCCATGCTGATACCGTACTGAAAGGCATTTTCAAGAAAAGGAATTATCAAAAATGGAGCGATTTGAGCAGGTTCTTCATCATAGAAAATATTTGTTTTGATTCTAATATTTTCTCGCTCAGGTAAGCGTGCTTGTTGGAGTGTCAGATACTGTTCTATAAATTTAATTTCACGCTCCACACTCGTGTATTCGTGTTGAGATTCTTCTACCGAAAAACGCAAAATTCCAGACAGTTTTTCAATCAAAGTTGCCGTGTGTTCGTTTTCTTCTCGGTGAGCTTCGTTATAAATGGTATTGAGGGCATTAAACAAAAAATGAGGATTGATTTGGGCTTTCAAAACGCTCAGTTCGGCGTCAGTTTTTTCTTTGAGTAATAGAATTTGCAAACGTTTCGTCCTGAAATAATCTGCAATGTAGCCGTATAAAACGATGAACGAAATCAGGAGAAAAGTGATGAAAATATTTTCATCGGCATAGTCAGGAAAAAACTCCGTTCTAATTTGTAAGATACTGAAAATCAATACACTAAATCCTGAAATCCAAACCCAATAAAGGTTTTTTAACGATAGATTTTCATGGTAAAATAGCTTTAGAAACACTAATCTATAATTTAAAAATGCGACTAAAACTATGCTTCCCAAAATAATAAGCCAGCCAATTAAGTATTTGATATAGCCATCCGAGCCAGTGAAACCTTCGGACGATTGTAAGAAATAATTTCTCAGTAAAATATACCCAAAATAACCTAATGTCCCTCCGATAGAAAGGATGGAAATCCATTGGATTATGTTAGGTTTTAGTGGTGTAGAACTATTCATTTTCCAAAGGATTTTTCTCTAAATTCATCGACTTCATAGCTTTTTTAGCAGTTTGTTCGCTTATCCGTACAAGGTAAAGTTTATTCGTAAAATAGTCAACTTCACGGTAGATTTTTAGGTAATAAACTTTGTCAGGTTCTGCGGTTAAATTAGCTTGAATATCGGGTTTTTCCTTATAGCCCACTCTGTTTTCTCTATAAATAGTAATATCAAGATTATCAACATCTACTTCGATTTCAAAATACTTATTACTGGCTAAATTTGCCACTTTTTGGTTGTTGATTTTGATCTCTACTTTTTCCCCAAAAAAAGCTCGTTCGTGCAGAATGACTAATTTGGCTTTGTTTTTATTTTCTTTCGATGATTCAGCAAAAGCCATTAAAAAACCTCCTAAAAATATCAGAATCAAGGTTTTTGTGATATTTGCATTTGTTTTCATCTTTTATCTTTATTTGAGGTTCCAAATGAAAACCATGTTCTATAGGGAAGTGTGAAAGTAAATTGGAAATACAGATTTCCTATTCTATCAGATGGGACTTCGGTAAAGTTATTGAAGGTCGAATTCCAGGCATTCTCCTGTAATCCATACCGATACCCTAATTTTATAGATTTCCCAAGAGCCTTTGCCTCCTTTGTACGACTCATTATTTCAAAGCTAAAATCCAAGAATGCCCCAGTATTTTTAAGGACTACACCTTGTCCATTTCCAGACTGTAATGCTGAGGCTAAAGTTATTGGTTGTGAATTCTTGATTTCAATGGTTCGTGTATATTGGGCAAAACCAGTTCCAAGATTAAAATACAAGAAATAATTTCTCTCTGAAAATATAGCATAACCTGATGATACATCAAAAATAATTGCATTTAACGTGGTAGCAGATTTATCATTGGATATATCGCCATCCAAAAAAGAAAAAGAACCTCCTCCACTAATTTTAAACTTATTTTTTTGATAATTTATAGTTAGAGGAATTGACTCTACAATGTTCCACGTCCTGATATTTCTCGAATCAAGAAATTTATTTAGGTTTGGGGCAAATATCCACATATATCCAGAACCTACAGGTACACCCACCCCAAATGTTAACCGTTCTGGGCTATTCTTAGAATACTCCACATTAACGGTATCTGCGAGGTTTTGGCAGAAAGTTGTTTGTACACAGAATGTCAAACAGGTGATAAGAAGAAGTTTTTTCATATTTGTTTTATTTTTTCAACAAAGCAAACATGATTCAGAAAGAGATAAAAATATTTGTGGGGAAATGGGGGAAGTTTGTGGGGAAACTGAGGTTTTGTAAGTTTATAGCCTATTTTTAATTTTTTAATTCATAAATCTCATCAAGGTTTTAGCTATTTTTGACAGAATTTTAGCACAAAAATATGCCAGTCACTTATCCTCCTAAAATAGATTTTTTTGCCTGTGTGATGTTCTTGGGCATTGTACAGGCACTTTTTTTGGCGTATTTTTTTATTTTCGGTAAAAAAGGAAACCGACAAGCCAATCTTTTTTTTGGATTAATCCTGATTGGGTTTGTGCTGTCGATGACTGAAATTTTGTTGTGCTACACCAACTATATGTTCAAAATGGTTTGGCTTATCGACTTCGCCGAACCTGCTAATTACGCCTTCGCACCTTTGTTATACCTGTACATACGAGGTATTCTCAACAAGCCTTTTCGTAAAATTGACTGGTTGCATTTTGTGCCTTTTGGGCTGTGCTTGCTTTATTCCAGCATTGTGTTGTATCCTTTGGGTTACAACATAAAATACAATGCCTACATCAGTGCTTATTATCCAAATTTGCCCCATTTAGATGATGAAATGGTTTGGGATAAATCTGTTTATTTCGTACAAAGCTACACCAATGAGCTTTTCCTTGTCAGTATGTTTGCGTATTCTTTGGCAAGTATTTGGCTATTGGTCAAATCTTTCAAGCAAGAAAATGTTCCCTTTTTCTCTAAACAGAATGCTTCTCTCAATTGGGCAAGGAAAACAGTTTTTTGGTTTATTTCTATTATCATTGTCTTTATAATTTTCAAAAAAACCTTCCCTCACGACCTCGGAGACCATCTTATTGCGGTACATCTTACCCTAATAATTTACCTTATCAGCATCAGTGTGGTGCGTAGCTCATCTTATTTTATTCAAGAAAATAAGCCTTCCAAGAAATATGAAAAATCTTCTTTGACTTCCGAAATCCAAGAAAATACGCTCTCTAAACTACAAAATTTGATGGAATCTGAGAAGCCATTTTTGGAAGATTCATTTTCTATGCCTCTGTTAGCCAAACAGTTAGCGGTTTCACCACATCATCTTTCGCAGATTTTGAATGAAAGTTTGGGACAAAGTTTCTTTGATTTCACGGCTCAGTATCGGGTACAGGAAGCTCAGAGATTATTGCTTGAAAAAGACAATCTCAAAATTGAAGAAATTGCTGAAATGGTGGGCTATAATTCCAAATCAGCTTTCAATACTGCCTTCAAAAAAATCACAGGATTATCACCTTCTGAATTTCGGAAACGGTAGATGTTTACTAAGGAAGTCTTCGCTCGAAGCGAAGACTTCCTTTAACAAACGACGTTCTATCTTATCGGAAAGTACGCCTACATTATCCGCACAGCCATTTTTTGAGAGTTGCTTTTCTACTTTTGAGGCAACAAATCAAAAAACAAAATCATGTCAAAAAACAGACAATACTACCTCGACTGGATTCGGGTATTAGCTTTCGGAATCCTCATTTTTTATCACGCTGGGATGTTCTTTGTACCCTGGGAATTTCATTTCAAAAACAACGAAATCGTAGATGGCATCAAATATCCGATGTTATTTTTCAACCAATGGCGACTTTCTTTGCTCTTTTTCATTTCGGGCGTAGGCATCAGTTTTGCCTTGAAATCTCGCACGGGATTACAATTCATCCGTGAGCGAAATAAGCGATTATTGATACCATTATTGTTTGGGATGTTGGTGATAGTACCTCCACAGATTTATTGTGAACGGGTTATCAGCCATCAATTCGTAGGTTCATACCTTGATTTTATGAGCAATCTGCGGTTGCGAACCTATCCTCGTGGCGATATTTCTTGGCATCATCTCTGGTTTGTGATTTATCTGTGGGTCTATTCTGCGGTAGGACTACCTATTTTTTTAGCCTTAAAATCACCCAAAGGGCAACGATTTTTGCAGAAATTGTATCGGATTTTCCTCCATCCTTTCAAAATCTATTGGCTGACAATTCCATTCATGTTGTTGTTTTGGAGTTTGGATAAAATCTCACCAACAACCCATAATCTTACCCACGATTGGCTCAATCTTTTGAACTCGTTTTTGTTGGTTTTATTAGGCTATGTCTTGGGACAAAATACAGATTTTTGGGCAATGCTCGAAACTCATCGAAAGACTTATTTGTGGGCTTCCATCATATTTGGAGCGTGTTTATATCTCTTTATCCATTATCCTTTTTTCCCGATTGTGAATGATGACTTAGAATTTTTTGCAGAAGGAATCATTACGAGAATCAACGCTTTTTCGGTAATTCTGTGTATTGGAGGTTATGCGAAACACTACCTCAACTATACCAATAAATTCTTAGTTTATGCCAACGAAGCGGTTTATCCTTTCTATATTTTACACCAAACCATTCTCCTGATTATTGGATTTTACATCGTCAATTTGTCGTGGGCTTGGGAGGTAAAATTATTAATAATGATGGCTGGGACGTTCATAGGGGCATTATTGATTTACCATTTCTTGATTAGACCTTTTAATTTGATGCGGGTTTTATTTGGGGTGAAGCGGAAACAGACTAATTAATGGTTGTCAGGCAATTTATCAAAAAAACCTCTTCAAAATCAATTGAAGAGGTTTTTTGAGCTTTCTTAATTACAGAAAAAAGAGATTCAATTATACACTCATTCTCTTTATTTCTTTTTCGATACTTTGTTTGTAAGGATGAAAATCAACTTGTAACGTGTGCCTCGGTGAGGCATTGTAACGTTTTGCCATGGCTTGCTTGTCTTCTTCTATGGATTTCAGCATGGCTTCTCGGTTGGGTAAACGTACTTGTTTCGCCAAAATCTTGGCAATCCATTTGCTTTGGGCTTCTGCCAATGGCATGATTGCTCCCAAAGGTTGAATCAATGCTAAGAAAAAGAGGTTTTCAAAATCTGGATGCACGACTTTTTTATACAACCTCAAATCATTATTTCCAGAAACATCAAAGGCTTGGTTTTTCAAGAACGGAAATGTCACTTTATAGCCTGTTGCATAGACGATTAAATCAAAATCTTGCTCTGTGCCATCTTCAAAAACAACGGTTTTTCCTTTGAACTCTTTGATATTGGGTTTGTATTTAATCAACCCTCGACCCGAAATATTCAATAAATCCTGTGAAAGTGTTGGATGTTCTTTCAATAGCGGACGGTTGGGTTTTGGCACACCAAAATCTTCTTGATTTCCTCTGGCTAACCAAAGCGTAGTTTTCAATAAAAACCGTTGAATGGCAAGCGGGAGTTTGGATGTCAAAGGGCTGGCTAAATTGTCTAAAGGAGTACTCCAAATCCAGTTAGGAATGATATGGGCACCGCTTCGGGTAGAAATCACGACCTTCCCTGAGTGTGTACGGGCGGCTTCGCAGGCGATGTCCACAGCCGAATTTCCGATACCTACTACCAAAACATTTTTACCCTGAACTTGCTCTACTTCTCTGTAATAATGTGAATGTAAAACCTCTCCCGTAAACGTTCCCTTGAAGGCAGGTTCTGGAAAACGTGGATTCCAATGATGTCCATTTGCTACGATAACCGACTGGTAATCAGATGTTTCTTTATCTGTGGTTACCGAGTAAGTTCCATCTTCTTTTCTAACAACGTCTTTTACTTCAGTATTAAAATGAATAAATGGACGTAGCCCGAAGTGGTCAACATAGTTATCAAAATACTCAATAATATTGGAATGATGAGGGAACATCGGGTAATCATCTGGCATTGGATAATCTGAATATGCCATTACAACACGGTTGGTATTGATATGCAAAGACCGATACGCCGACGACATACCGTTATCATTATTGAAACGCCAATTTCCACCAATCTGAGAGCCTTTCTCGAAACAATCGAAGGCAATTCCATGCTCTTTTAATGCCTTAGCAGCTGTAATTCCAGAAGACCCCGCTCCAATAATGCAAACCTTTTTTTGAACACTCATTGTTTAATATTTATCACTAATAAAATACTCTAATAAATTATCTTGTTCACATTTGTGAATACAAGTCTATACATATATTTTTATATCAGAATTAAAACAGCTTAGAAACTCGCCCTGTGCGACAAGTGTTAAGGTGTTTTAATAATAGTTTTCAAATTCCTGACAGAATTAACCAAATACTTTTTTGAAATACCATCGTGGCGGCTTTGGTACTCAAGAAAGGGTTGTCTGTCAGGAATTTTTATTTACTTATTTTGGTTCTTTCGTTCCCTCCATCTCTTGTCCTTGTACCAGAATCTTCACGCCAGTAACAACTCCATCTTTACGGATAAAAATTGCTTTAGCATCAAACTGTGTAATCAAGAATTCGTCGTCTTTGTCCTTCGTTAATTCTGCATCTGGATAATCCGCTGCTTTAGACATTAACTTACCGTCCTTGAAATAAACTTTTACTTTATCAATAAACGGATTTTCTACCATTTTGTACGTGCCATAATAGTCTTTGAATTCCGTAGAATCTGCTGTAACTGTTTGGTTATCAATAGATAAATTGATTGAAGACTTTGCTTCGGTAACAAAAAATGTTGCCGTCAGGAAGAGCAATGATAGAAATACTTTTTTCATGTGATTATTTTTTAATTTTAAAAGATATAATATAACGATAAATATAATCTTGAATTGGGCAATAGCTTACTATTGTCCAAAATATTTTAGCTACACTCGGATTTTTTATGATTTATGATATTTATTCCGATA
>JAAFJL010000186.1 GCA_013298865.1 Cytophagales bacterium
TTTTGCCAAAAGATTCGTTCAAAACTCGGAGACTCCCTCAACTCGGAAAAGAAATTTTTCCCATTGCAACAGACGGTATTCCTTTTCTTGAACCAAAATCACTTTTGCCTCCTGCTACGGTTTCATTGGCAAGTATTGCAAATAAAACTGCTTCTTTGGCATCACCAGAAATGCCTAAATCATTGGTTTGGTAAAAATTGCACTTTGGCAATAATTCTTTCAACCAACTTACCAATAAAGGGTTGTGCATTCCTCCGCCAGAAAGGTAAATATCAAAGGTTTCATCTTGGGTTTTTCCGATTGTAGCATTGATGGCTTCTGAGATAGTTTCTGCACTAAAACGTGTCAGGGTTGCCAATAAATCATGAACTAAAATATCCTGAGTATTGCTTTCTGCTTGTGCTTTTTCTACATAATTTATCCCAAAAAGTTCTGGACCTGTTGTTTTTGGGAATGGTTTCTTGAAAAACTCATTTGCCTTTAAATTATCTAAAAGTGTCTGATTTACAGAACCTTGTCTTGCTATTTCGGCATCTTTGTCATAGCTTTTTTCTGGGAAAAATTTTCTCGTGAAAGCATCAATCAATGTGTTTCCTGTGCCTGTATCTGTCACAAAAACTTCATCTGGATTCATATTGGCAGGTAAATAAGTGAAATTAGCGATTCCGCCCATGTTCAATAAAATTCTATTTTCACCCTTTTTTCCGAAAATAAAATAATCGCCATAAACTGCTAATGGAGCACCTTCTCCGCCTGCCGCAATATGTTTTTGTCTGAAATCAGAAATTGTAATAATCCCAGTTCGGACTGCTATATGGTCTCCGTCTCCAATTTGTAAAGTGGCATTCGGGAATTCAGCAATTCCGTGCAAAATTTTAGGGGCGTGCATGACTGTTTGCCCGTGTGAGGCAACCAAATCAATGTCTTGGGCAGATACGTTCCATTTTTCAAGACATTCCAAAATCATGCCTGCATGAAGCATTCCAATCCATTCATTCAAAATGGCAAAGAACTGAAAATCAATGGTTTGCTTGGCAAAAACTTGTCTGATTTTAGTTTTTACATCATCAGAATAATCAACTGTATCAAAATTCAGTAGCTCGACTTTGGTATCTTCTCCTTCGCCTGAGACTTCACAGAGGGCGACATCCAGACCGTCGAGTGATGTGCCAGACATTAATCCAATAATTTTCCGAGAAGGTTTTTGTCCAATTTGATAAAGTTTTTGAAGATTTCGGTTCATGGGGGTTTTCAATGAGTGATTGAGAGAATGAATGAGTTGTATCGTTACAAAAACAAAGGCGACAATTGCCGCCTTTGAATGTAGTGTTGTAAGTCTCAGGTATAAGAGGGCGGCAATTCCTCAATTGAGAATTTAGTCCAATATATTTGCCTAAATATACTTAGGACTTAATACCTAATACTTTGTACACAAGCCTGAAATCTACTGTTTCCCGCCAGAAACTGCTCCCGCACCACCTTTCAAATCTACGGGTTGTCCGTTTACAAGGTAGCCAGTAATCTTGACTTCGGTACGACGATTGGTCTGGTGTTCGATTTCTGTACAAGTAATTCCGTCGTCACATTTGTTCAATAATTTTGTTTCTCCATAGCCTTTTGCTGTAATTCTGTCTTTACCAATTCCTTTTGAAATGATATAAGCAACGGCGGATTCTGCTCTTTTCTGAGACAAATTCAAGTTATAATCATCACTTGCACGGCAATCTGTATGTGAGCCAAGTTCTACAATAATGTCTGGATTGTCTTTCAAAATCACTACCAATTTATCTAATTCTTTACCTGCTTCTGGACGAATCGCCCATTTATTAAGGTCATAATAGATATTTTCTATCTTGAAAGTCTGATTGATAGAAATTTTCTTCATGTTCATCGTGCCTTCAATTTGGTCCGTTTTTTCATCTAATTTATTCACGGCATCCAAGACAATCCCCGATACACAAAAAACTTTGTTGGGGTCTTTCAGGTAACAAGCTGCATTGAAATTTGCCCGACGAGCCATATAACGAACCCTTGAACCAATCAAATCATAATCATTACCTTTTTCAAGCATGAATGTGACATAACCTCCAATCACGACAGAAGAATCTGCAATTTTTTTCTTCGTAATATTGTATAATTTTACATAAGCACCGTCGAGTTCTTCGTTGGTGTCAACGTCTGCTACTTTGATTTTTAATTGATACTTTTCTGGAGGAGCTTTCTGTGCTTGGATTTGAGTAAATAATCCGAATGATAAGCAAAGCAGTAAAGAAGTTGCTTTGAAATGTTTTAAGAATAAATGACACGTAAAATTTTTCATGAATAAATTTCGTTATGTTTTAGATTAGCAAGTTCTAATATTTTTCTGAGAAAAAGATAACCGAATACGCTTTTAGCCACCGAAAGAACGAAAATAGCTTTAAATAATTATCAAAAGGGCTGATTTTAAAACAAAATTTCAGAACTTAGGTAATCAGTGAAAGAGTGGCTCAATTTTTGAAAATGTTTACAGACCATGTAATTTATTAAAAATTATTATTTATCATGAAAAAAATAACGAATCTCTTCATAGTTACCATTCTGTTTATCAGTGTATTATCTTGTGACGAACGTATCATTCCTAAACCAGTTGATGGTTTTGGTTCAAATACTGGAATAACTCCCGTTGACCCGCCTACTAATACGCCAAAAACTGCGGCAGAATTGATTTTGGGGGATTGGGTAACAGAAGAAGTTAGTTTATCAATAGATGCAAAAAGTGTTATCATTTATACAAAAGGAAAGGCAAACGATAAATCAAAAGATGTAATTGCAAAATCTTACTCTTTCTCGAAAGGGGGAATATTAGACTCTTTTGATAAAGATGATAAGAAAAAATCTGGAAAATGGGCTTTGAGTAATCAAGACAAAAAGGTAGTTTTTGATTTTGGATTGTCAAGTACAATGTATGATATAATTCAAGTGACAGATAAAAACTTTGATTTTAACCAAACAATTGACCTAAATTTAGCAAATCTTGCTGAACTTGACTTTGTAAAGAAAGCGTCAGATTTTGGGTTGGACACTAACAAAGGATCAATATTAAAGGTAACCTACAAAATGTCAAAAAAATAATTAACCATTTGATAACCAAATATTTAATAACAAAAGAGCCTGAATTTGAAATCTCAAATTCAGGCTCTTTTGTTATCATTTTAACTATTGGGAAATCAAATTTCCGTATAAATCAAATTCTTCTACATTCTCGATTTTTACGTTGGCAAAATCTCCTAATCTTACAAACTGAGTTGCTGGAATCAGTACTTCATTATCAACTTCTGGAGAATCAAATTGGGTTCTTCCAATAAAATATCCACCTTCTTTTCTGTCGAACAAAACCTTGTGTGTTTGTCCAATTTTTTTTTGGTTGTTTTCCAAAGAAATCTCCTGCTGAACTGCCATAATTTCGTCTGCACGTTCTTGTTTGGTTTCGGCAGGAACATTATCGGGCATTGTATATGAATGCGTTTGGTCTTCGTGCGAGTACGTGAATACTCCTAATCTATCAAAACGAGCATTTTCTACAAATTGCAAAGTTTCTTCAAAATCCTCTTCAGTTTCCCCAGGATGTCCCGCAATCAAGGTAGTTCTAAGGGCAATTTCTGGCACACGGTCACGGATTGACTTGATTAAATCTTCTGTTTTTTCACGAGTAATTCCTCTTCTCATTTGTTTCAAAATATTAGTTGAACCACTCTGAAGCGGCATATCTAAATATTTGCAAATATTTGATTTTGAGTTCATTACATCTAAGATATCCATCGGGAAACCTGCTGGATACGCATATTGCAAACGAATCCATTCGATACCTTCAACATCTGAAAGGCGGTCTAATAATTCCGAAAGATTTCTTTTCTTGTAAATATCCAATCCGTAATAAGTCAAATCTTGGGCGATTAGAATTAACTCTTTTGTCCCACGTTTTGCCAAAGATTTTGCTTCAACCAAAAGGTCATCTATCGTTCTCGAAACGTGTCCGCCACGCATGAGAGGAATCGCACAAAAACTACAAGGGCGGTCGCAACCTTCGGCAATTTTCAAGTAAGCGTAATGGGTCGGGGTTGTCAGTAAACGTTCTCCCATCAGCTCATGTTTGTAATCTGCTTTGAGGGTTTTTAGTAATCTTGGTAATTCATTTGTACCAAAAAAAGCATCTACCGTTGGGATTTCAAGCTCTAATTCATCTTTATAACGATGTGACAAACAGCCCGTTACATATAATTTATCAATCACGCCAGCTTCTTTAGCATCTGCATAACGCAAGATAGTATCAATGGATTCTTGTTTGGCGTTGTCTATAAACCCACAAGTATTCACAATAACAATATTGGAATAATCTTTCTTGGATTCGTGAGAAACCTCATATCCATTGCCTTTGAGTTGTGTAAAAATCACCTCAGAATCAACGACATTTTTACTGCAACCGAGGGTCACGATATTGATTTTATTTGTACCTAATGTTTTGGTTTTCATTACTTTGTAATTTAATTTCTTTTCATAAAGTGTAGAAAAGGGACGCAAAGATACGAAAAAAACAGATGCACGATTTGGTAAATTACATTACAAATTGCTTGATGGTTTAAAACATTCAAACAAAACTCCATTTTTACAGGTTTACCGTTAAATCAGTAAATCTTAAAACCCTTGCTTTGTATTCATTATTTGCTTAATTTAGGGTTGATTCAATTAAAAATATCCTTCTATTTATCCAATCCTTTCTTTGTTCATAGTCAAAGCAACCATAAAGCATATTCTTGCGTAACCCTAATTGATAATTCAATCAGTAAATAATTAAAACATTTGGTTTAAATCAAAGGTTATCAGTCACTTATCTCATTATTTTCAAAATAATTTCCGTATGAAAAATATCTATTTATTAGCTTGCTGTTTGTTCTTTATTCTATGTGTATCTTGTAACAGAGCCCAATATTTTGTGGGCGTAGGTTATCCCCGTGAACCCTACGAAATCAACTATAAATCATTCAATTGTATTGATGTTCAGAATGCTTTTCCAGATACTATGTCACTGAAAAACGAAACAGTTATTACCGAAATCAATTCTCAGATGACACTTCGGGGCTATCAGAACGCCCCAGAGAAGCCAGAGCTGATTATTTTTTATGTACTTTTTCCAGACAATGTAAATCTAACTGTCATGAGACGCTCGCTCAGGGATTTCAGAGGAACAGATTTTAATGAAGAATTGAATAAGATTAGACTGAAAAAAGGAACACTTTTGGTACAGCTAATAGACAATTATACCAACAAACCTGTTTGGATGGGCTACGCAGCAGGTCTTGCTACAACTACGGGCAAGATAGACGAAGAAGGCGTAAGAGTAGCAACACGAAGAATTTTCGATTATTTCAGATATACAGCCATTGGCTACGTAGCGAAGAATGACAAACCTGCATCTGAAGTTTCCAAAGAAATCATCAAAATGAAAGATGGTCGTGAGATAATTATTGCTGGTATCGACATGACTGATAGTCAGAGAGATACGCCAAAAAACAGCAAATAACCTTCATTGAAGAAAAACGTTTTTGAAAATTATCTGTAGAAACATAGATTATCCTTTGGTAATTTCGAGAAGAGTTTTTAAATTGCAGACACAAAACAATAAGTGTATTTCAAAAACGTTTTAATGTTAAGAAAATACTTATTTCCAACATTGATTCAAAATATTTAAAATAATAGGTTTAGAGGTAAGACGGATTGGGCCAAGCTTGTAGTTTGGCTCAATTTTATTTTATGCCCATTCCAATTCATTAAAGGCTTTCTAAACACCTAATCTCTTTAGCAATTTCTTAGATGACTTCCTTTCACAATGTCTTTGAGTCAAAATCAAACCGACAAAATTCTCCCTTTCGTCTCTTCCAGTAAACAATTTGCTTTAACATTTCGTAAAATGTAAATATTCATGCAAAACATTGCACAAATAAAGGTGCTTTGGCATTAAATTTACATTAGGCTTTCATAGAAGGTCATTCATAAAAATCATAGATTCCTTTCCTTAAAATGAAAAAGACGCTTTCTTGGCTGTTTACCTGCTTAATGATATGCAGTATCAGCTTTGCCCAAAACTCAAACCCTTTGAAGGGTAAAAAAGTCTTGATTTTCTCGAAAACTGGTGGCTTCCGCCATAGTTCTATTCCTTTTGGTATTAAGGCTATTCAGGAAATGGGGAAATTGAACGAATTTCAGGTAGATACTACCGAAAATGCCGAAAAATTCAATGACGCAAACCTCAAAAATTACCGTGTTGTCATTTTCATGAGTACCACAGGTAATATTTTGAACGAACCTCAGCAGATTGCCTTCGAGCGTTATATACAAGCAGGTGGTGCTTTCTTGGGGGTACACGCTGCCTCTGATACCGAGTACGATTGGCCTTGGTATGGTAAATTGGTAGGTGGCTATTTTAATGGACACCCTGGCAAAAACGTCTCTAATGTGCAAATGGGCAAGTTTTTGACAAAAGATAAAACCCATATTTCAACCAATTTTATGCCTGATTCTTTCGAGCATAAAGATGAATTTTATAGTTTTAAGGATTTTAATACTGATGTAAAAGTATTATTGACGGTTGATGAAAATTCGTACAAAGAAGGTACAATGGGAGATTTTCACCCAATGTCTTGGTACCATGAATATGATGGTGGACGTTCATTTTATACAAACTGGGGTCATCCAGATGAGTCTTTTTCGGAAGAAATTGTCTTGAAACACCTTTGGGGCGGACTCCAATGGGCTGCTTCTGGTAATGATTTGAATTATGCTAAAGCCCGTAGTGTGTTGCCTCCAGAAGAAAATCGTTTTACCCAAACTGTTTTGACAGAAAAATTAGATGAGCCGACAGAATTAGCTGTATTAGACAACGGAAAGGTGCTTTTTACAGAAAGAAAAGGTTTGATGAAAGCCTATAATCCAATTACTAAAAAGACTAAAATTGTAGCAGATTTGAATGTTTATAGCAAGTTTGAATACGGTTTAATGGGAATAAATATTGACCCAAACTACAATACAAATCATTGGGTTTATTTGTATTACGCTCCATCGGCAGCAATTGTTGGGGCTGATACTGCCAGCAGATTAGCAAGATTTGTGTATGATGACGTAAAGGATACCCTCGTGATGAGTTCTGAGAAAATCCTTTTGAAAGTAAAAGTAAAAAGAAACGAATGTTGCCATACTGGTGGCTCGATTGACTGGGACGCTAAAGGGAACTTGTACCTTTCAACTGGAGATGATACCAATCCTTTTGATTCAAAAGGATTTGCTCCGATTGATGAACGCCCAGGTAGAGCTGGTTGGGATGCCCGCTCAACGTCATCTAATACGAATGATTTGAGAGGTAAAGTGCTGAGAATCAAACCAATGGATGATGGAACGTATTCTATTCCAGCAGGTAATCTTTTTCCAGTTGGTACAGAAAAAACTCGTCCTGAGATTTATACAATGGGAACTCGTAACTCGTATCGTATTTCTGTTGACAAACACACAGGTTACTTGTATTGGGGTGATGTAGGCAATGACGCTGGTGAAAATTCAGAAAAATATGGTCCTCGTGGACATGACGAAGTAAACCAAGCTCGGAAAGCGGGTTATCATGGCTGGCCTTTGTTTACGGCAGATAACCGTCCTTACAATCAGAGAAGTTTTGCCAAAGACAGTACTTGGGCAAAGTTTGACCCTGCACATCCGATTAATGATTCACCACATAATACTGGTCTGCGTGAGTTACCTCCTGCTACAAAAGCATTCATTTATTATCCTTACGTGGATTCCCCAGAATTTGGAGCAGTTGTAGGAAAAGGTGGACGTAACGCAATGGCTGGACCTGTTTTTTATTCAGAAGATTTTGACAAAAATTCAAACGTAAGTTTTCCTAAATATTTTGATGGGAAATTCTTTGCCTACGACTGGATGCGTGACTGGATTAATATTGTTTCGATGAAACCCAACGGAGATTTCATACAAATGGAGCGTTTCTTGCCAAGCACGAAATTCAATCATCCGATTGATTTACAATTTGCTAAAAACGGTTCATTGTACGTTTTGGAATATGGACAAAACTGGTTCGCTCAGAATGATGATGCCCGTTTGTCTAAAATTGAATTTTCAGCAGGAAATCGCAAGCCTGTTGCAGTAGCCAAAGCCAGTAAAAATG
Source organism: Cytophagales bacterium (assembly GCA_013298865.1). GTDB lineage: Bacteria > Bacteroidota > Bacteroidia > Cytophagales > Spirosomataceae > JAAFJL01. The sequence continues at coordinate 8,210 of JAAFJL010000186.1, forward strand.
CAGGTGCTGTTCCGATGAAAGTAAATTTCTCGACAGAAGGAACGTTGGATTATGACGGTGATGCCCTGAAATATGAGTGGACTTTCGGAAAAACTAAAATGAATGTACAGAATCCGAGTTTCACTTATACAAAACCTGGGGTCTATAATCCGAGTCTGAAAGTAACTGATGCGGCAGGAAATGTAGCTGAAACAACTATCGAAATCAAAGTTGGAAATGAAGTTCCGAAGGTTGATTTGCAGATTGCGGGCAACAAGTCTTTTTTCTGGAATGACCAAAAAGTCAACTATGAAGTAAAGGTTTCGGACAAAGAAGATGGTTCAATGGAAAATAAAAAAATTAGTCCAGAAGACGTACAAGTAGATATTGATTACCTTGAAGGCTTTGATAAAACAATGATTGCTCAGGGGCATCAAAAGAATTTGAGCGTTTCTACTGGCAAACGTTTAATTGACCTTTCTGATTGTAAATCTTGCCACTCGGTTGACCAAAAATCAATTGGACCAAATTATAAAGAAGTTGCTAAAAAATACAAAGGGGCATATCAAATTGAGGGTAAATTAGCCGATAAAATCGTGAAAGGTGGTGGTGGCGTTTGGGGCGAACAAGCAATGGCAGCTCACCCTCAAATCTCGAAAGATGATGCTAAAGAAATGGTAAAATACATTTTGTCTTTGGCAGATGATAAAAAAGCGAGTAAGCCTGTGAAAGGTGACTACGTTACGAAGGACAACGGCAAAGGCGGAACATATATTTTCTCGGCAAGTTATACAGACAAAGGTGCAAATAACATTGCCCCACAGACAGATTCCAAGACGTTTGTACTGAGAAGTGCCAAAATGAAAGCTGTTGGTTATGATGATTCCAAAGAGACAATGAAGTATAAAATTGATGGTCTCGGCGAAGTTCTGATTGCTACAACAGACGGTGGTTTTGCTGCGTTCAATGACCTTGACCTTACTGGTATTGGAGTAATTAGTGTGATGGGTTTTGCCACAGACGACCGTACAGCAGGAGGAAAAATCGAAGTCCATTTAGATGCTAAAACTGGTCCATTAGTAGGAACTGGTGAAATTCCGAGAGGAATGCCAAAACCCGCAAAAATTGCCATAGCAGGTCAGTCTGGAAAGCATAATTTATACTTTATTTTCACGAATCCAGCAGCATCTGGTAAGGCTTTGTTTGCTCTGAGCGATATTAGTTTTGAAAGAGAAAAGCCTGCTGAAAGTGCGGGCGGAGGAAAGTAGTTTTTTCGATGTTCGATAACAGTTTTTTAAGATTACAGTACCAACTTCCCGATAGTTTATTACTTTCGGGAAGTTTTTTTATTAGACTTCCTGCGAAAATAGGTTATGATTGAAAAGCTGTAGATTTTCGAGCGAAAATGGAACAAATTTTGAAAAGCATAGCATCGCTACGGTTAAAAAATTTGTTCAATTTGTAGCCGAAAAGATATAGTTTTACAACTTAAACTATTTTCGCAGAAAGTCTATTCATCATTTTCTAAACACTCAATGCCTACAACAATTCAGGTTCACGACAAACATTTTGAGATTTTACTCAAACAAACTCAGATAGAGGAGCGTATAGCCGAAATGGCTTCTGAGATTGCCCAAGACTATGAAGGTAAAAAGCCGATATTTCTTGCTATTCTGAATGGTTCATTTATGTTTGCAGCACATTTGCTCAAAACAATGTCTATCCCCTGTGAGATTACTTTTGTGCGGGTTTCTTCCTATCAAAATACATCTTCTACGGGTCAGGTGACAGAGGTTTTGGGTTTACGAGAAAACCTGTCGGGGAGAAATGTTGTGGTACTCGAAGACATCATTGATACAGGTGTAACGATGTCTCAGATTTTACCACAATTAGCATCTCAGAACCCTGAATCATTAGAAGTTGTCTCCCTTTTCCAGAAACCCGAAGCCCTAAAATGTCCGCTTAATGTAAAATATTTAGGTTTCCCGATAGAAAATCGTTTTATCATTGGCTATGGCTTAGATTACAATGGCTTGGGCAGAAACTTGGGAGATTTATATGTTTTGAAAGAGAAAGTTTAAAGAGCTTTATGCAATAGGTTATAAGTTTTAGAGTAAGACAATTAAAAGTTTCGATTACTACATACCGCTATTTTACAATTTACTTGCAAAACAGAGAAGTCACCCTTCAAAATGGTGACTTCTCTGTTTTTTACAAATTCCCCTTTTTCAATTCTTTCACGGCAAAATCTGCGGCTCTTGCAGACAATGCCATGTAGGTAAGCGATGGATTTACGTTGGAAGATGAAGTCATGCAGGCTCCGTCGGTTACAAAAACGTT
>JAAFJL010000187.1 GCA_013298865.1 Cytophagales bacterium
CTTGGTCAATCATCAAACTACTATCAACCGCCATACGTGCCTGTGGGTTATTGGTGCCTACACCCACTCTACCACCCGAATACGAAATCGCTGAACCATTGACCGCCCATTGGTTATTGAGTGATGCCTGTTGCCATGCCGAGCCATTATAAAACCAAAATGAACTGGTGGTATTATCGAATACCAGTAACCCTTTCAATGGCGAAGGAATAGTAGTTCTTTCGGTGGTACTCATACGGGGAATGAGCAAACCCTTATTTGTGCTATTCACATCCAACGCCGCACTTGGGTGTGGAGGATTGTTACTCCCAATGCCAATGCTCTGAGCATGAGCGTATTGAGTAATAAAGAGGAAGAGGATAAAGGTAAGTTTTTTCATGAGTTTTGCTTTTTGGACAAAGCTACTCAATGCAAAAAACCCTGTCAATCACGGTTTGCCGTGACACTGGGCAATATTGAGTAATCGGTATTTGCTATTCTATCAACCGATAATTAATCGCAAAACGAATTGCCCCAGCAAGATTTTTGAGGTTTAATTTTTGGTAAATATGCTTACGGTGAGACTCTACGGTGTTCAAAGAAATCTTTAACTCCTTCGCAATTTGTTGGCTTGAATATCCTTTGGCAATTAAGGTTAAGACCTCTATTTCACGTAGCGTAAGCCCAAGTGGTAGGTTATCATGTGTGGGTTCGGGTACTTGCAGGATTTGTAGAATTTCATTGGCAAAGTATTTTTCTCCTTTTGCAACGGTTAAAATCGCTTTTTCGAGTTCAGCTTTTTTTACTTTTTTTAGTACATAACCCAATGCCCCAGCCTGCATTGCTTTTTCGATATGAGGAGCATCTTCAAGCATTGAAAGCATCAAGATTTTAACATCTGGATATAATTGCCTGACTTGTAAAATTGTGCTAACTCCATCTAAAACAGGCATTTGCATATCACAAACCAATACATCAACTTCGCAGATACTCAATTGGTGCAACACTTCTTGTCCATTACGAGCGGTTGCTACAATCTCAAAACCTTCTCGCTGATTGATGGAATCCGCAAGGCTTTCGAGGAGAATTTCATGGTCATCGGCAAGTAATATTTTGAGGAACATTTTGAAAATTATTGGTCATGTTATAAAACAAAAGCCTTCTCAAATGATTTGAGAAGGCTTTTTGTTATGTAAAATTTATACCCTTTTTACACTTTTATAAAAAAGACTAAGGTCTGTTTTTGATAATAATTCATTCATTTTTTTGAGTTTGGCTTGCACAGCCTCTTCTTCTGTCGGATATGTGGAAACAGATTTTTTTGGTAATATTTTTTCTAATGTTTTCATGATAATGTTAAAATTAGACTATTTCAAAGTGAATAAAAAAGCATCAAATTCTACATTTGGTTCAAATGGAAACAATAATCCATTTTTGATTCCCATAATACTAAACAATTTTGAGGCACTATTGAGTTCACGAGTGATTGCAATTCTATAAAGTCTTATTCTTTCAGGCGTACTACCACTAAATGCAATACCACAGCCTGGATGATTTTGAAAAAACACTACCATAGTCCGAAATACAGTTGCTAAAACCTTCTCCATGTCCTTATTTTTAGTCTGAACAATATCACTTTCTGAACCATCAGCAAGTATATCCAATAAGGCAAGATTATAGATTCCATTAAATTGAGTTTCTGAGAAACTGATAACTTTTTCTACTGTCTTTTCATTACTAATACTCGTAAATCTAAATCGAAGTGCATTATCAAATGTTTCAAAAGGGTAGTATGGTTGATCCATGAACGTGGTTATTTTTGATAAATTTATGGAGAAAGGTTCTATTTTACAAACTTGAAATAAATACTTTCTCACGCCCTACGTACCTTTGCATCATGGATTATTTTAAAAAATTACTGGATTTACTGAAAATTGAACGGAACGAAGACCGTGAACAATACAAAAGATTAACCGAATCTTCGTCCGTTTCTGACCGCCGTGCCAATGGTTTGACTTGGTTTCCTGTTGCGATTCGTGGGTCTGAAATGAGTCGGGGAGATTATTTGACAATTGAACTGGAAAGGACTACACACCAAGATGTTTTTCACCAATTCAGGACGGGTATGCCTGCGGTTTTTTTTACGAATCATGACCCGCAAAAGGATAGAATCGAAGGAACGATTGCTCATCAGAATGGCAATAAATTAAAAATCACCATCAAAGACGATGAACTGCCCGAATGGAGTAGAGACGGTAAATTGGGTGTTGATTTATTATTCGATGATAATAGTTACGACGAAATGAATGATGCCTTAAAAATGGCATCTGAGTTAGTTGAAAAAAATACATTGATTCAGGTTTTGATAGGGGAGAAGAGTCCTACGTTTATGCCGTGGTCGGTGTCCCCACCGACCACTTCAAAACTCAACGAATCCCAATCAAAAGCTGTTGATAAAATTCTGTCTGCCAATGAGTTAGCGATTGTTCATGGACCTCCTGGGACTGGAAAGACGACTACTTTAATCCAAGCAATTAAGGCTTTGATTAAGCAAGAAAATCAGAAAATATTAGTTGTCGCTCCAAGTAATACTGCGGTGGATTTGTTAAGTGAAAAACTGTCTGAAGAAGGGCTAAATGTGCTTCGGGTGGGCAATCCTGTACGTGTTTCGGAACGTTTGCAAAGGCTAACTTTGGAAGCAAAAATGGCTGAACATGATTATTTGAAAGAAACCAAACGTTTGAAAAAACAGGCGATGGAATTCAAAAATATGGCTCATAAATACAAGAAAAGTTTTGGTAAATCTGAACGTGACCAACGCAAGGCTCTTTTTGATGAAGCCCACAAAATCATGAAGGAAGTCGCCAATACAGAACAGTATATTATTGATGATATTGTCTCGAAAACGCAGGTTGTTACAGCTACACTCGTGGGGGCAAATCATTACACGATTAGAAATTTGGAATACAATACCGTAGTCATTGACGAGGCTGGACAAGCCCTTGAACCTGCCTGTTGGATTCCGATTTTGAAGGCAAAAAAGGTAATTTTGGCTGGTGACCATTGCCAATTATCTCCCACCATCAAATCAAACGAAGCAGCAAAAGATGGATTGAGTGAAACGCTTTTGGAGAAGTGTATAAAACTGCACCCTGAGGCAGTTACTTTATTGGAAGAACAATACAGAATGAATGAAAATATCATGGGATATTCGTCTCAGGTTTTTTATGAAAATAAACTAAAAGCCCATGAATCTGTTGCAAAATCTTTGCTTTTTGAAAATGATTCTCCATTACTTTTTATTGATACTGCTGGTTGTGGTTATGAAGAAAAATTGGAAGGAACAAGTAGTACAAATCCTGATGAAGCAGCTTTTGTTTTTAAACATATTAATCTGTTTATCAGTGAGTTAGGTAGGAGAAATAACGTCGTCAAGGTTCAAAACCTTGACGACGTTACATCATTTCCAAGTATTGCCATAATTTCACCTTACAAACAGCAAATAAATCTCTTGAAAACTCAGTTTGAACACAGTCCAGATTTACAGAAATACAAAGAAAATATTAGTGTAAATACGATTGATAGTTTTCAGGGACAAGAGCGAGACATTGTTTATATCAGCCTCACGAGGAGTAATGACAAAGGGGAAATCGGTTTCCTTTCGGACATCCGCAGAATGAACGTAGCCATGACCCGTGCGAGGAAAAAATTGGTTGTCATCGGTGACAGTGCGACTTTGGGAAAGCATCCTTTTTACGCAGATTTTATTGAATATGCCGAAAAATCAGGCGGGTATCTGAGTGCTTGGGAGTTTTTGGGGTAGGGACAGCTTTATTGTGTTTCTGATTTTTTCTGTAAATTTGTTTTGTACGAAATAATATAAAGCCATGACAGCTATCCAAAAACCATTTTCAAACATTCAGATGGAGTTATTGAAGCTATATTCAATGAATATTGACGACAAAGATTTACTTCAAACCCAAAAGCCATTCAGAATATCCTGTTTGGCTTTTTTGATTAAAAACCCAAGACCATCCCCATGAAAAATCTCTTGTCAAAATCCTTGATTGGTATTTTTTTCTTATGCCTTTTTTCGTTTTCGGTAAAGGCAGCGAGTGATACTTTGATTAAAGCTAATACCGCATGGAAGTATCTCGACAATGGTACAAATCAGGGTACGGCTTGGGTGGCAAATGGATTCAATGATGCCGCTTGGCAATCAGGAAATGCAGAATTGGGCTATGGCGATGCTGACGAAGCTACGGTGTTGGGTTATGGTGGAAATGCGACTCAAAAATATATCACAACGTATTTCAGAAAGAGTTTTACTGTTACAAATCCTGCGATGTATCAAGCTCTTTACTTTGAATTAGTCCGAGATGATGGTGCAGTTGTTTATCTGAATGGTGTTGAAATCCATCGCTCAAATATGCCTTCTGGGACGGTCAGTTCTAGTACATTGGCTGCTGTTGGGATCGGAGGAATAGACGAATCTGCTTGGAATGGTGTTGAGATAAACCCTGCTCAATTATTGACTGGTACAAATGTTATTTCGGTAGAAATTCACCAATTTGACCCTACCAGTTCTGATATTAGCTTCAATTTTCGACTTATTGCTAATACCCTCACTTTGTTTGCCCGACAGCCTTATTTACAGTTGGTTACTCAAAATAGTATTATCGTACGTTGGCGAACAAATATTCCAACAAATAGTAAAGTGAGTTACGGTACAAGCCTTACGTATGGCAATACCGTTACAGATAATAATTTGGTAACAGAACACGAAGTCCAGCTTGTATCTCTCCAGAATTCGACCAAATATTTCTATAAAGTTGGGTCAACAATAATGGATTTTCAGGGAGACATAAATAATTATTTCTCAACTTCTAAACCACCCAATATGCCCCAAAGTAACTTTCGGGTATGGGTTACGGGCGACTTTGGCGTAGGAAATAGTAACCAAATTGCGGTGAAAAATGCCTATAAAACTTACGTAGGAGCGAATCCTGCTAATCTTTGGATTTGGCTCGGCGACAATGCGTATAGTACTGGCACGGATGCAGAATATACAGCTAACACTTTCAGACAATACCCTGATATTTTCAAGAATACCCCCGTTTATCCTTCCATCGGGAATCATGATTACGGTAATCTTGCCTATCAATCTACATCAACATTGGGCATAAATTTTCCATATTTCAATCAGTTTTCTTTGCCTACCAATGCGGAGGTGGGCGGTGTGGCTTCGGGTACAGAAAAATATTATTCTTACAATTATGGTGATGCCCATTTTATTGTCTTGGATAGCTACGGTTCTTTCAATACCAGTACCAGTCCAATGTATTTATGGTTACAAAATGACCTTAATCAAAACCAACAAAAGTTTACGATTTGTTATTTTCATCATCCGCCCTACACCAAAGGCACGCACAATAGCGACACCGAGATTGAGTCTATCAATATGCGACAAAATATTATTCCTTTGCTCGAATCGAAAAGTGTGGATTTGGTTTTGTCTGGTCATAGCCACGTTTATGAACGTAGCTTTCTGATGAATGGACATTATGGAGTTGCAAATACCTTTAATAATACCATGAAAGTGAATCTTTCTGCGGGGAATGTGAACCCATTTTACACAAAAAATCCCGTCATTAATAGTACAGTTTATGCCGTTTGTGGGAATTCTGGACAAGGCGGAGTAGTCACAACGACTTCATCTTGGCCTCATCAGGCAATGGTTTCTTCTGACAGAACCGTATTTGGTTCAATGATTTTGGATATTCAAAAAGATACACTTTCGGCTAAGTTCTTGACTTCCACAGGATTAGTTTTTGATAGTTTCAAAATTGTGAAAAACGCACGATGTTTAAACACCACTATTGCAGAATCCAATGTAGCATCTGGACTTTGGAATCAGTCAACGTCATGGGTTTGTGGGGTTGTCCCGACAGCACTGAGTCAAGTTTTTATTTTGCCTAATCACATCATCACTATTCCAAATAATACAACAGGACAAGCAAAAAAAATCTTCATGAACGGACAATTAATCAATCAAGGATTGTTGAAATTGGGGTATTAGACTTCTTGCGAAAGTATTTTAAGTTGTAAAGTAGCCGAGATATTCTGTATGTCTTTAATATTGACATTGACAGAATGAAGACTTGGGTTTATAGATAGTTTTGTAACATGAGTTGATTGTTATTATATTTGTTAAAAATAATAATTATGGAAATAGCTGTTGATTTCATAGAAGAATACCAAACCGAGGATATTATGTCTGTAAACCATTCACGTACTATTCAACGCATAAGTACCTATCTTGAACGTTACGATGATGTATATGACATTTTGCCAGAATTGGAAATGAAACTTAATGGTAAACCTGTTAAGCCTGACGTTTCTGTATATCCAAACTTGCCAGAAGATTGGGACACTGATGTTATTTTTATTACAGAACCTCCCATTATTGCCGTAGAAGTGCTTTCTCCAAAACAAGCAATGACGGATATTACTGACAAAATCAATAATATCTATTTCCCAGCGGGTGTGCAATCGGTTTGGATTGTTGTTCCTCTTTTACAAACGATTACAATTCGTACTCCTGATGGAAAAAAAATGACTTTTTCAGAAGGAATAATTAAAGATCCTGTAACAAATATTGAAATGCCTTTTGAACAAGTTTTTAGAATTCGGCATTCTTAATTTTCCTACCTTTACGCCATTGTCAGTGTCCTAACTGACAACTTATCACTCCGTCCGCAAACTCTTTTTGTATATTTGAAAAAAAACAAATACGATTATGGAATTATTAGTCGAAGGTATTGTAGAAGAAAGAGAACTTTCCCAATACGAAATTGAAAGAAATAAACCAATGCCCAGCTTTAACCACGGAAAACTACAAATGCGTATTGGCTTCGAAATGATGTCTAAATACAGTAATCGCTTTGACATTGTTTCAGAGCCAACCCTACAAATGCTCGAACGCCCAAGAGTGCCTGATTTGGCATTTTTTGATGTGAAAGCAAGTGATTGGTTTGATGATGAAACTGAGATTACAGAAGTCCCACATGGTGTTATTGAAATCCTTTCACCGAGTCAGTCTGAGCAAGAACTCATTAATAAATTTCCCCCTTATTTTGACTTGGGCGTCAAAACTGTTTGGCTTGTTGTTCCTATTTTTCAAACCATCTACGTATTTGATGCTCCTCGTAGCTACCAAACTTTCACTATTACTAATCCAATGTTGAAAGATACAATTCTTGATGTTGAATTGGATTTGAACAAGGTTTTTGCATAAATCATGTAGGTATTTATTCCGTCCTCAAACTCTTCACAGGATTAGCCAAAGCTGCCCTAATCGACTGGTAACTCACTGTCAGTAAGGCAATTACAACTGCTAAGAATCCTACCAACGCAAAAATCCACCACGAAATTTCTATTCGATATGCAAAATCTTGTAGCCATTTGTTCATTGCCCAATACGCAATGGGTGAGGCGATTACGATGCCCAAAATCACTAATTTGAGGAAATCTTTTGAGAGTAAATTGACAATTTGCGTAACCGATGCACCCAAGACTTTACGAATGCCGATTTCCTTCGTACGAGCTTCTGCCGTAAAAGTTGCTAAGCCAAAAAGCCCTAAGCAAGCAATGAAAAGTACAATGCTTGAAAACGTTGAAATTAATTGAAGTTGTATTTGTTCTCTACGATGAAGTTTTTCATAATTGTCATCCAAAAACTCATATTTGAAAGGCTGAGATTTAATTAATTCGTTCCAAATAATTTGCGTTTTTGCTAAAGACTCAGCCGTCTTGGCTCTGGTTGTTTTCACATAAACATAATACAAATCAGGTTCTGTTGTTAAAACAATGGGTGTAATTTTCTCTTTTGGACTTCTGAAATGAAAATCCTTTACTACACCTATAATTTGCCCTTTTTGTCCGTTAATTTCAAACCGTTGACCAATAAAAGGTTTTCTAATTTTGAATGTATTTATTGCCGTTTCGTTCAATATGACATTTTGTTCATCAGCTTTATTGTCTTTGCTGAACCATCTCCCTTCTGCCATTTTCAACTTGAAAAATGCTTGAAAATTAGCCGCAACACTAAACCTTCCAGTTGGGGGATTCCAGTCGGGTTTTCTTCCATCCCAATCAAGATTTCCACTCATACTACCATGTTCATCAATGATATTACCATTACCTGCTGTAATTTCAGTAATGCTATTTTCATTTCTTAATTTGTCAGTCAAGGCTGTAAAAACACTTTCGTTTGGTGGCATATCCCAAGGTAATTCGATTCTAAAAGTATTTTCCTTTTCATAACCTAAATTTTTGCTCTGAATAAAACGTAGTTGTTTGAAAATCAGAGCAGTACAAATCAATAAGAAAATAGTAAAAGTGAATTGAAAAACGACTAAACCTTGCCGAAAATAAGAATTCTTAGCACTTATTTGGGAGATACCCTTAATGGCTTTCAAAGGTTGAAATTTAGACAATAACAACGATGGATAAATACCTGTCAGTAAGATGGATAGTAAAGTAGTGAAGCCTAAAACAGCCCAAATTTGATTATGCTCAAAAATATTAAAATTGGTTTGGGTAGTTTCTTCTAAAAACGGTAATGCCAAATCTATCAACACAACAGCAATCCCCAGAGACAGTAAAACGGTTATCATTGATTCAATGAAAAACTGATAAAATAACCCACTTTTAGAAGACCCAATAATCTTTTTGATACCCACTTCTTTGGCTCGCTTACTTGCTTGTGCAGTCGTTAGGTTTACGTAACTGATACACGCAATGATAAGGATAAACAGTGCAACTACACCAAAAATATAAGTAATTTGTTTATCGCCATGTAGTAGATTATCATTTTGAACAATGTTATCAAAATGGATTTCGGCGAGAGGTTGGATGAATAGCTTGGTATTTTTTGCTTTTTCTCCCCTTATTTTAAGGAACAAATCTGACAGCTTTTTTGATAATGTTTCGGCATTGATATTCCTATGGACTTGAATAAAAGTTGTATAGTCAAAATTTCCCATTTCTGAAGAATTCGCTAAAGTTTGAGGATCTGATAATCGAGCATCATCTTGCATGAATATTTCAAAGCGAAAACCTGTATAAGAGGGTAAATCTTTTACAACCGTAGCTACCTTAAAATTGACAGTATCATGTTGGATGATTTTACCAATAGGATTTTGATTACCAAAGTATTTCTTTGCTTTTGATTTTGTTAAAATGATTCCAAATTTGTCTTTTTTAAAATTCTCTAAACTGCCATTAACTATTTGATAATCAAATAGTTCAAACCAATTTTTATCTACAAAAACGCATTCTTTCTCAAGAAAAAGTTCCTTGTTAATTTTAATTTTAAAATCTCCATAAGGTACATTCATACGAGATGCCTCTTGGATTTCGGGTACATCCTTTTTGAAATAATCCATGAGTTTCCAAGGTGTAGCAGCCAAATGCCATGTTACAATATCGCTGATTTTCAAATCGATATTGATACGGTAAATTTCTTTTGCTTTTGTATGGTGTTGGTCGAAGCTATTTTCGTTTTGAACCCAAAGTAAAATCAAAACAGTGGAAGCCATTCCAATAGCAAGACCAAGGATATTAATGAACGAATAAACCTTGTTTCTCAACAGGTTTCGGAGGGCGATTTTTAGGTAGTTTTGTAGCATGGTTTTAGATTTGTAGAGACGTTTCATGAAACGTCTTCCGATGAATAGATTTTATTGAAAATTCGCCATTTGTACGATGAATGCCCAAGACGTTTCATGAAACGTCTCTACTCCGTCCGCAGACTCTTCACAGGATTAGCCAAAGCTGCCCTAATCGACTGATAACTCACTGTTAGTAAGGCAATTACAATTGATACGATTCCTGCCAAAGCAAAAATCCACCATTCTATATCGATTCTGTACGCAAAATCTTGTAGCCATTTGTTCATTGCCCAATACGCAATGGGTGAGGCGATTACGATGCCCAAAATCACTAATTTGAGGAAATCTTTTGAGAGTAAATTGACAATTTGCGTAACCGATGCACCCAAGACTTTACGAATGCCGATTTCCTTTGTCCGAGCCTCCGCCGTGAAAGTTGCCAAACCAAAAAGCCCTAAGCAAGCAATGAAAATGGCGAGCATCGAGGCACTCGTGAAGATATTGCCAAACTGTAATTCGGACTTATATTGCTTATTGAAATTTTCATCGGCAAAGAAAAAATCGAATGGATTATTAGGAAAAGATTGGCGGTAAAGTGCCTCTAAATTTCCCATCTTTGTCTGAATATTGTCTGCCGTAAGCGTAACAGTAAAAAA
>JAAFJL010000188.1 GCA_013298865.1 Cytophagales bacterium
AACAAAAAAAGGCTTTCCAATTTCTTGAAAAGCCTTTGAAATAAATATTTGGAGACAAATTGTACCTTTGTTCAGTTGGATTTAATCTGATAATTTAACAACTTATCAAATTAAAACTTAACGACTACTCTAAGCTGATGCTAATGCTTCTGCACCACCCACGATTTCGAGGATTTCTTTCGTAATCGCAGCCTGACGAGAACGGTTGTATTGAAGTTTTAAGTCTTTCAATAATTCACCTGCATTTTCTGTTGCTTTGTCCATCGCTGTCATTCTTGCACCGTGTTCAGACGCATTTGAATCTAACACAGCTTTGTAAACTTGCATTTTCAAAGCCTTCGGAATCAATTCGTTGATGATTTCCTCTTCTGATGGTTCAAAAATATAATCAACTGATGATACCTTTGTAATTGCTTTGTCTTCTTTTTTCTCTATGATTGGCAACAATTGATCAGTTTTCAAAATTTGTGTTGCCACATTTTTGAATTCATTATAAATCAATTCTACGGCATCATATTTACCTTCTTCAAAACCTTTCATGGCATCTTCAGCAGCGGCACGAACGGTTGTGAAGCTCAATTTAGTATAAATATCAGCAAATTTGTTATTTACATTAAAACCTCTTCGGGTCAAAAACTCAGAGCCTTTTTTACCAATTGCCAAAATTTCAATGGTTTGGGTAGGATATTTTTCGCTAACAAGGTTCATGGCAGCTTTACCAACGTTTGCATTGAAAGCACCACAAAGACCTCTGTCAGAAGTAACCACGATAACTAATACGTTTTTTACTTCACGAACTTTCGTAAAAGGATTCTCTTTTGCTACGTCAGCATTGGCAGAAACAGTAGCAATCATTTCAGATAATTTCTGTGAATATGGTCTTAACTGTACGATAGCCTCTGTTGCACGACGTAGTTTTGCCGCCGAAACCATTTTCATGGCTTTGGTAATTTGCTGAGTGGAATTTACCGAAACAATTCGGCTACGGACTTCTTTTAATGAAGGCATGGTTTTTTAGTTATGAGGTATGAGGTATGAGATATGAGGTATTTACCATTACTGATATTTCCTCAAAGTCATATTTCCATACACTTGACTTCATAATTATACTATTGAATTATGAAGTACAAAACATGGGCTTCACACCTCATACCTCATACCTCATAACTCATACCTAAAAATTAGGCATATTTTGGAGCAACTTCCTTGGCAACTTTCTTCAATACTTCTGTTAAAGAATCATCGAATTTACCTGCTTTCAAAGCGTCCATTGTTGATTTCTGTGTTGCATTCATCACAGTTACGAAATCTTTTTCAAATTCACGTACTTTACTTACAGCAACATTATCTATCAAACCATTGATGGCTACATAAATCATAGCGATTTGGTCTTCAACACGTTGTGGTGCTCCGTTGGCTTGTTTTAACATTTCCAAGTTACGACGACCACGCTCGATTGTCAATTTCGTAGCAGCATCTAAGTCTGAACCAAATTTAGAGAATGCCTCTAATTCACGGAACTGTGCTTGGTCAAGTTTTAATGTACCTGCTACTTTTTTCATTGACTTAATCTGTGCATTACCACCCACACGAGATACCGAAATACCTACGTTAATGGCTGGACGAATACCAGAGTTGAACAAGTTGGTTTCCAAGAAAATCTGTCCGTCTGTAATCGAAATTACGTTCGTAGGAATATATGCCGAAACGTCACCTGCTTGTGTTTCAATGATTGGAAGGGCTGTTAATGAACCACCACCTTTTACGATTCCTTTCAATGAAGGAGGTAAGTCGTTCATACTTGCAGCGATTTCGTCAGAGTCGTTAATCTTTGCAGCACGTTCTAACAAACGACTGTGAAGATAGAAAACGTCTCCTGGATATGCTTCACGTCCTGGTGGGCGACGCAATAGCAAAGAAACTTCACGGTATGAAACCGCTTGTTTCGATAAGTCATCATAAATTACTAAAGCAGCACGACCTGTATCACGGAAAAATTCTCCAATTGCCGCACCTGTAAACGGAGCAAAGAACTGCATAGGAGCAGGGTCAGATGCACCAGCGTTTACAATTACTGTATAGTCCATTGCACCAGCTTTACGAAGGGCTTGCTCAACTTGTTTAACAGTTGAAGATTTTTGTCCGCAAGCTACATAGATACAATACACTGGTTTTCCAGCTTCAAAAAACTCTTTTTGATTAATAATAGTGTCAATACAAACGGTTGTTTTACCAGTCTGACGGTCACCAATTACTAACTCACGTTGTCCACGTCCTACTGGAATCATGGCATCAATTGATTTGATACCTGTTTGAAGAGGCTCAGTTACTGGCTGACGGAAAATTACTCCTGGTGCTTTACGCTCCAAAGGCATATCGTACAATGTTCCTGTGATTGGACCATTTCCATCAATCGGCTCGCCGAGGGTGTTCACTACACGTCCTAAGATACCATCACCTACTTTGATAGAGGCAATTTCATCTGTACGCTTTACGGTATCACCTTCTTTGATTCCTGTGGAATCTCCTAACAATACTGCACCTACATTGTCTTCTTCAAGGTTGAGGGCAAGAGCTTTAAGCCCATTTTCAAAGGTGATCAATTCACCTGCTTGTACTTTAGTGAGTCCGTAAATACGAGCTACACCGTCACCGATTTGTAGCACGGTACCTACTTCTTGGAGTTCAGCCTCTGTTTTTGCGTTCGAGAGTTGTTCTCTCAAGATGGCTGACACTTCATCTGGTCTGACTGATGCCATTTTTATTAGTTGGATTTGTGATTTTGAGTTTCATTTTTAAGGTCATTTACTTGAAATAAACGCCCCTAAATATTTCCGCAAAATTATGACAGAAATTTCACAATTCCCATACAATCATAATATTTTCGCCTAAAACGTTATACTTTTTTGAGAGTGACTTTTCTGAATATTTCCAGAAAATAGATAAAATGAGGTCTCGAAAATAGAAGATTTTGAGTAACTGGCTTCAAAGTGTTAACTTTGCATTATTCATTCATTTCAAACAAAAATAAAAATCTAATGAAAAAATTACTTTTAGCGTTGGTTTCGCTACTTTCTTTGAATTCTGTTTCTCAGGCTCAAAGTGTAAAAATGCCAGCTCCAAGCACAAGCCAAACTATCAAACAAGAATTTGCTTTGTCTTCTATTGAGTTGGTTTATTCTCGCCCGAACGCAAAAGGTCGTACTGTTTTTGGTGACTTAGTTCCTTTTGGTAAAATGTGGAGATTAGGTGCAAATGCTGCTACCAAAGTTACTTTTGGCGATGATGTAAAAGTAGGTGGTATGCCAGTAAAAGCGGGTTCTTATGTAATTTATGCCATCCCGACTGCCACTGAGTGGGAAATTGTTATCAATAAAGGACTTACTAACTGGGGAATTGATGGTTATAAAGCTGAAGAAGATGTAGCTCGTTTCAAAGTGAAAACTATGGCGATGCCAATGGCTAATGAGACTTTTACGATGCAAGTTGCCAATGTGATGCCTGCTTCTGCGGACATTCATATTATGTGGGATAAAACGGCAGTAGCAATTCCTGTTGTAACTGAAATTGATGCAAAAATCACTGCTCAGATTGACAAAGCAATGAACATTGATAGCCGTCCGTATTTCCAAGCTGCAAGTTATTATTTTGAAGCTGGAAAGGATATTGACAAAGCATTGGCATGGTCAACAAAGGCAATTGAATTGAATCCTGAGGCATTTTGGATTATGCACTTGAAAGCTAAGATTTTGGCTAAAAAAGGAGATAAAGTTGCAGCAAAAGATGTTGCTATGAAGTCTATCGAATCAGCGAAGAAAGCAAAAAATGATGACTACGTAGCTTTGAATGAGAAATTGATTGCTGGAATGAAATAGTTTTTCGATGTTCGGTTCTCGATTTTCGTTGTTCGATTTTCGTTCCTCGATTTTCGATTTTTCGAACGGATAAAGATATTAAAAATAAAGCCCTACTGAATCATTTCAGCAGGGCTTTTCTTTTGGTGTTAGTGATTAGGTGAGTTATCAAGTTTTAAGTTAATAAGTCGTTGATTTTTTAAAAAATATTCGTAAATATTTGATTGTCAGGTAGTTGTAAATTAATTTTGCTCACTGCTCACTGCTCACTGCTCACTGCTCACTGCTCACTGCTCACTGCTCACTGCTCACTGCTCACTGCTCACTGCTCACTGCTCACTGCTCATCTGAAAAAACTCACACACCTCTCTTTTCTTTCTTCTTGAAACACTCACTTTGCGATTATTTGTGAGGTAAATAGCCATTTCATTTCTTAAATCTATTTTATTTACGTGTAACTTATTGATAGTGAATGATTTATGAATTCTTACAAAAAGGTCGCTTTCGGTAATAAACCTATGATATTTCATGGTTCTGCAAGAAACTAATTGTTTGCCAGAAGAAAAATGAAAGATGGTATAATTCCCGATAGATTGTAAATAAACAATATCTTCCAGATTGACAGTCTTGCTTATCGTTTTGTCGAAATAAACTTTTCCTGCAAATAAAGGTATCATGGCTTGTTGAATTGAGTGGGTATGATTACGTAACAAAGGTCGTAAAACATTCTATACACTGTCAATAAGGTAAATACCGTATTTTTTAGTAAGTATCAGTACGTATTTGTAGATGAAATAGTATCCTTTCTTTTGCGTAACTTCGTGCGGTTATCTTGTAAAAATGATTTTAATGAAGACATTTTCCAGAAAATATCCTATTGGTATTCAAACTTTCCAGAAGATTCAGGAAGAGGATTTTTTGTATATTGATAAAACCAAACTAATTTATGAATTGGCAAATAACGGAGGCTATTTCTTTTTGTCTCGTCCTCGAAGATTTGGTAAATCTCTGTTAGTCAGTACATTTGACGCTTTGTTTTCTGGTAAAAAAGAACTTTTTGAGGGACTTTGGATTGCAGATAAATGGAATTTTTCTGTAAAATATCAAGTTCTCTATATTCCCTTTAATGCTTTTGATGTGAGAGGAAACAATTTGGAAGAAGTGTTACAACAAATCGTTCTCAAGCAAGCTAAGGATAAGGATATTCTTCTTGAAAGTAATAGCCATAAATCTCCTTTTAAATCGGGAACTATGTTAAGTGAGTTGATTCAAAAACTCTACGAAAAAACTCAACAAAAAGTAGTAGTTCTGATTGATGAGTACGATAAACCAATTATAGATTTTTTGGAAGAAATTGAAAAAGCAGAGCAAAACCGAGATATTCTAAAATCTTTTTATGGTGTATTAAAACCAGCCGACCCATACTTGAAATTTGTATTTTTTACTGGGATTTCTAAGTTTTCAAAAATCAGTATTTTCTCAGATTTGAATAATTTGCAAGATATTAGTTTACACAAAAAATATGGTACTATTGCAGGTCTGACTCAAACTGAAATAGAAGAAAACTTTTCTGAGCAAATCGTTGAAATTGCGGTAGAAAGTGAGATTTCAGTAGAAAATTTGTTACTTAAAATCAGACAATGGTACAACGGTTATACATGGGATTTGAAGGAAAAAGTGTATAATCCATTGTCAATTCTGAGATTTATTGAAGGTGGTGGAGACTTTAAAAACTTTTGGTTTGAGACTGGTACTCCGACCTTTTTGGTCAAACAACTTCTAAAACATCATCAGTTTAATTTTACTAATCTTGAAGCAACAGAAGGACAACTCAATACTTTTGATTTAGGAGATTTAGAACCTGTAACCTTACTCTTCCAGACGGGCTACTTAACCATTAAATCTTTTAGTAAAGAAGATTCTCTGTACTTTTTGGATTATCCAAATAAAGAAGTTGAATGGTCACTGCAACAATATTTATTAGAGGCTTTCAAGCATGATTCTAAGGAAAAAGCTCTTTCATTAGTTGTAAAAATGAGGAATGCTCTGCAAAATAGAAATATTGAGCAAGTAGTCGAGATACTAAACTCAACATTCTCGGCATTACCTTATGACCTTTGGCAAAAAGAGAATGAGCAATTCTATCATGCAATTTTACATTTAACGTTCAAATTATTAGGTACTTATATTCAAAGCGAAGTACATACTTCCCGTGGGCGATGTGATGCTTTCGTGCATACAGATAAGTACATTTATGCACTGGAATTTAAGTTGGATAAATCTGCTAATGATGCTTTACAGCAAATCAAAGACCGAGGGTACTTAGATGGATTTAGACATCTCAATAAAGAGTTAATAGGAATTGGAATAAATTTCTCTACAAAAACGAAAAGTGTTGAATCTTGGAAAATCCGAACCTTCAACCAATAATTTCCATCATTAAACAGTTATTATTACGTACTTTTTTCGTCAGAAGCAAGTACATAATTTTTAGGATTACACAAACAATTCAATGAGCAATTCACAACCGAAAATACAAATCAATCTCGAAGAGATTAACAGAAAAAAACAGACCCTCGAAACCATTAAAACTGAGTTGAAAAATGAGTTTATTGGTATAGATTATGTGATTGATGAACTGGTAGATTATATCCAGATTTGGTATTTGATGCCCGAAATCCTGACTCGCCCCATCATCGTGAATCTTTGGGGAATGACAGGCGTAGGAAAGACAGATTTGATTAGAAAATTAGTCACAAAATTAGATTATCAAGACCGTTTTGTGGAAGTAGAACTTTCCAATGGAGAGAGTTCTTGGAACAGTAACGTGTCTTCTATTTTGGAATCAAATGGTGTGAATGATGCTAAACCTTCGATAGTTTTATTTGATGAAATTCAGCGTTTTTATACAGTTGATGCCGAAGGAAAACCAATCCAGAACACTCGATTCCAAGATTTTTGGGAATTATTGTCAGACGGTAAACTCGCCAAGAGAGACGCCAAAGAATCTATTGATGATTACCTTCAGCGTTATCTTTTTTCAGCGATGCAACGCAAAAAACGTAGAGCTAAATTATTAGAAGCACCTCCAGTTCCAGGCACTGAAACTGAACCACAAACCGAAGAAGAATATACCGTTGGGATTTGGGAAGCACAGAATCTCAAAAAGATTTTCGATTTAGAAGGGAATGTCTTGGATATTGCCGAAATGAAGGAAGAGGATGTGTTGCAAATGATGCAAAAAAATCGAGAAAAAAAGAAGGTTTATGAGCCAATTGACCACTCGAAAACGCTCATTATTATTTCTGGAAATTTGGACGAAGCCTACTCAATGGCGTCTGAAACTGGCGAAACAGATATTGATGCGGACATCTTTCGGGCATACACAGAAAAAATTACGATTGTTGATATTAAACACGCACTTTCTCGGAAATTCAAACCTGAACAAGTAGCTCGTTTTGGTAATATTCATTTGATTTACAAGTCGTTACGAAAGAAAGACTTTGAAAAATTAATTGAACAAGAGGTGGCTAAAATTATCAAAAAAAATAAAGAACATTTTGGGGTTGACATTGAAATTTCTCATAATCTAAACCAATTGATTTACCAAAATGGCGTTTTTCCAGTGCAAGGTGTACGCCCTGTTTTTTCGAGTATCACGGATATTGTAGAGTCTAATTTGTCCAAAATTTTGTTTGAGGCTTTCATGAAAAACCTCATGCACATTTCGATGGATTATGATTTTGACAGACACAAAATTGTAGCCGATTTGTCTGGAAAACTACGGATTGAATTGGATTATATTGGTAAAATTGACAAAATCCGTCAGGGAAATTTGCCTGATATGGTTGCGAATATTTCTGTACACGAGTCGGGTCATGCAATTGTTTATGGAATTTTATTAGGGCTTGCCCCGCTACAACTTAAATCAAGGGTGGCGTCGAGCTATGCAGCAGGATTTGCCTTTCCGCATCAGGTGCATTTATCAAAGAGCAACATTCTTAATAAAGTCAAAATCTTCTTGGCAGGTAGTATTGCCGAAGAACTGATTTTTGGAGAAGACAATGCAACAATTTCTCGTGCTTTCGACCGTGAAGAAGCCACAAGTATGATAATTGAATACATGAGAAAGTACGGTTTCGATAAAAATTTCCAAGCCTATTATGCCCATTCTGGCGTGTATAGCATGGATTTGACCGTAACTGATTGGGCAATAGAACGTATGATTCGAGACATGATTAAGGAAACGCAAGAGTTACTGGAAACAAACCGTGATTTCTTGCTGGAATTAGCCAGAGTGTTGCATGGAAAAGGTAGTTTGAACCCAACAGAAGTGGTTGATATTGCTAAAAAATACGGTCACGAATTTATTATTAAAGAAGAAAATTACCTGCACTTGGCTGGGTATGAGAAAATGCTGTTGAACAATTAACAGTTATCAATTAACAATTATCAATTTTTAGAGAAATGGTAAAATAGTGTGCATAATGCTTTTAAATTTACCATTTCTCTTTACTCTTTTACCGTTAACCTTGAACCGTTCACCGAATTCTAAAACTCACTATGAAATCTCAGTGCAAAGGCGTGGACAGGACCTCTGTCTGAATTGTATGCTGGGTTGATAATGAATTGATAATCAGGTGAAATTGTTAACCAATCTGTGATTTTTGCGGCATAATTTAATTCTAAAATACTCTCTAAAGCATAGTTGGGCAATTTCCCATCTCCGATGATAAACCCGTAACCACCCTTCGCTAAATAGTTGCGATGTTGGGTAGAAATCCCGTTCAATGCTACTCCCAAACTAAAAACATCTTCTTTTCTGTTAAACGGATTTCTATTGACATATCCACCACTGACGGCATGGTCAATTTCTGTGAAAGCCCAAGTTTCGTTTTGTCCATCATTCCAAGAACCCCTAAAGAAAATCCCTGACTGGGCAGAAAGTTCCTGCTCATAGTTTACCCCAAAACCGTATTTTGTTCTGCCATTTACACGAGTAGCCGCAATGTCTGGATTTGCCATTTTTGTAGCTATCTCGTAATTTCCCATATAAGTTGTAGTTCTGAAAGCGAGTAACCTCAATTTTCCTTCTTTACCTCCAATCTTGGTAGAACGCTCATATTCAAGGGTATTAGATTGATTATTTGCCCAATCAGAATTCAACGTTGGACCATTGGCGAAGGTTGGCACTAAAGAAGTAGCTGCTCTGATTGCCCAATTTTCTCGCACGTATTCAGCCACTAAATTCCAAGTATAACCTCTGGTGTTGGCAGGGTAATCCCAAGCTCCATTTGCCATTAAAGCCCAGTTCATCAATTGCGTTCTGGGGTCATGGGCGTAAGAATTATTATCAAAAAAATCTGCGATAGAAAACTTTCCAACAATGACCGAAAACCGATTTACGGGTCTTTCGCCAGCGATTGAATTCATGGCGTCTTCTTCTTTTTCATTTGGACTATCCGCAAGAGCAAAGTCTTGTCTGAAAAATAAACGTGCCGTATAGATAGTAGGAGAGGGGTTGCCAATCCTGAAACACTCGCCATTGCTGAAACCTGCAATTCCTCTTGCCTGAGATAACCCCGAACCACCAGCTAATTCTGGATTATAAAAAACGGCAGCACCTTTCCAGAGTCTTCTTCCTAAATAAATTGTAGTAGTGAGGGACGTTTGTGTTTCGGCGGTATCTGACAAACTGAATTCACCAGCATAAGGAGCAGTGATAGCAAGTTTATGCTGAGGAATAACCGTTTGCTGAAAATGCAAAGACCAATTTTTATTCTGAGCGAAACTAATTTCTACAATAGATAAACAAATAATTATCAAAAATACTTTTTTCATA
This sequence comes from Cytophagales bacterium, assembly GCA_013298865.1. GTDB lineage: Bacteria > Bacteroidota > Bacteroidia > Cytophagales > Spirosomataceae > JAAFJL01. The sequence continues at coordinate 9,697 of JAAFJL010000188.1, forward strand.
CATTTGGAAGTTATTTCACAAAGGTAGAAATTGAATTTATATTATTCAAAATTATTTTTTAGAGTTATCTAAAAATTTTATTATGAAAAGACAAATAGTATTGCTCTGTTTGCTAATGGGTTGTTTAAGAGCTTATCCGCAATATAAAAATCAGACTGAAGCGATGAACCTCAAATATGGATTTAAACTAATTGGGGAACTGAATATGGAGTATGAATCCACTTTTAGAGTATATAAAAAAGTAACTATTTTTAGAAATAATGTACTTGTGTATTCAGATTCGACGTGTGAGTTTGAAAGATTTAGTGCTAAAATACCTCAAGTTCATACCTTCAAAAATCACTCTTTCGGAATACTATTAGAAAGTTTTGAAGCACCATCTAAAAACCGTTTACAATATATTTTATTACAGAAAAATAAGGTTCTGAGAAAAGAGAATTTACCTCTCTTTTTTAATACTAAAAAGAATTTAGACAAAGACGATTATTCGGAAGTAGCAGGTGTTTGGGATTATTTTCAAACTTCTCATGAAG
>JAAFJL010000189.1 GCA_013298865.1 Cytophagales bacterium
AGTAAAATCAGAAAATAGAGTTAAAGTAATCATCGCTCACGAACACAAATAATGAATTATTCAAAATTGTATTTTATCAAGTTAGTACTGTCAAACTTTTGTCAACCTATTTCAGGACGATACACATCTTCTTCCTCTTCTTCCTCTTCTCCCTCTTCTCTGAAAATTTTACCGCCACAACAATCCATATCTTCAAACATTTCTTCAAGAAATTCAACCCTTCTCAAAAACTTCTGATTTTCTGAATAATTACCAAATTCATCTTTTACATCCGCTAAGGTTGTACGGAGGGAGTTAGATTTTACAAAATCACCTTTTGAATGATTGGTTTTGAACATTCTATATTTTTCTACGATGTTTTGATATTTATAATTTTCAAAAAGTGAATACTCTTTACATTTATCAAGAAAGTAGGCTAACTCTTTAATGTCTTTCCAAACTACGGGTTTATCAAATAGTGATAAATGAGGGTTAAATATTTCAAAAAAAATACTTCTTGGTGTATCACTTGCAATAAACTGATTTTCTCTAAGTACATCAAAAAGTATTTCAATGTCAATCATAGAAATATTCCATTCTAAATCTTGTCCATGATATTCAAACCGTCTGCTCAGATTATCTGCAAAATTATCTACTCTTATATCTTCTGAATAAGAGTAGATAATTTCATCCGCTGTCATAAATCTTGCAAAAGTTGTAAAATCAATTAATTTACTACCTTTAACTAATTCAGATTCCTCTGATTGAATACTTCTAAACCCCCAAAACAAAGATTCTATTGCAAAATTTCTATGAACTTCCAACATCAAAATAATATTATCTCTTCCTAATTCACTATTTTTTCTTTTTTCCTCTTCTTGTATTCTTACTTCTTCAATTTTTCTTTTTTCCGCTAAATACAGCTCTACACTTTCTTTTTGAGAAATTTTATTGCCCTCTATTTTAAAACCTACTATTTCTGCTAAATCATTCGAGTATTGATTAATTAAATTACGATACTGTTTCTTAATAAATTTGGGGCTATCTTCCATATAGTGGTTTTGCAATATGATAGAATTTGTTTCTATCAACTGCAACAAACGGGCAATAATTACTTCTTTCGGTTCTTTGTTTTCTATAAGTTCTTTATTTTTCTTCATCGAACACTTTTAGTTAAATCACTCTTTCATAAATTCATCATGTAGAACCTGGGGATTAGAAATTTAGGTTGTTTCAAAGGCACTATTAATTTTATTCAAAACCCTTTCTTGATACGCTGGGAGTATTTCCCCAATCTTAGAGACCACTAAAATACTTCTGATTGTCATTATCTTGTTGCACCGTATTTCGCTCTCTAAATCCAAAGAATCCGTTACCATTTCATCAGTTAATAGCACCGCAAAGGCATCCCCTCTAATCTTTGAGGTTATCGGACAAACTAAAATATCATTATCCAAACCATTACTATTTTCATTACTCACAATCACGGCTGGGCGTACTTTGAGTTTGTCCACTTTGTCAGATAGTGGGAACTGTGTCCAAATAATATCAAACTGTTTGTAGCCTTCCATTCTCTTTGTGTTTTTTATAAATTTCGTCCCAAATGTCTTCTTGTGGGTCGCTCCAGATTTGTTCTATTGCGTCAGAGGTGGCATTTAACCAATACTTTTTATCGTCCTCCTCAGTGGCGTGTTCCCATTCGTTGGGGTGTTCGGTTATCCATTCCGTAAACTCCTTTTGTGTTTGGGCTGGCATCGTCTTGAATAACAAGATTAACGCCTGTGTTTGGGGTGCTGTCTGCATTGTATTTTGATTTAAAGAGGTTTTACACAACCTCCAGACGTAATTCTTTCCCTAAACCTAATTCTACAATCTTATGCAGGGTTTCGACTTGAATATCAGATTTACCGTTTTCAATCCGTGAAATATAATTACGGGTTGTTCCTGCATTTATCGCTACGTCCGTTTGGCTAAGTCCTGCCTTTTCCCGTGCCTGTTTCAACATTACGCCCACAGGAATACTGTCTATCATGCGTACAAACGTACTTTCTTGATACAAAACGTCTGGGTCTAAATCAGTCGGGGCGGTTTGGGTTTTCCCTCTGAAAGTAAAGGTTATTGGGTAATTCATCCATTCCAAAGTACGGGGCGGTTCGTGGGTAACGGTAACGCCTTTGAATACCTCCCACGCTGTCAGTCCTAACAAATGGGTATTTTCTGATTCCCTCCAGCTCTCAAAAGTCTTGGTAAAATCATTAGTGCGTATTTCCCCATTATTCCAAAGGGCGGTAATTTTAAACGGTTCAACGTTCAATATTTTTGATATTCTAACTAACTGATTCATACTTTTTTGATTGTTGGATTTAATTTATAAAACTCTTCTAAAAGTTCCTCTTGGTTTTCTTTCACAAATACCAATACTTTGCGGAGGTGGTTTTTAGGTAGGTTTCCCATCATTACAGACACTTTTTTAATATCAATGAGAGATTCATATTCCCCTGTACTTGCGTGAATGTGTGGCGGTACGTGGTCGTTCATGTAAACGCAAATCTTTACACCGTCTAAAAATTCAAATACTGGCATCGTTATAATTTTTTCTGATTCAAATATAATAAATGTTACCTAATTAGATACTCTTTTAAACAACTAATTTCAAATAATTGTTTGTTGGTTCTTCTCGCTGTTTATTCCAAATCTCTCTAATCTTTTGGGCGTGTTCTCGTTTGGAGACTTTGATGTATTTCATAAATGCCTTTTCGGTACGGTGTCCCGTCATTTCCATAATGGTTATGGTCGGTACGCCTAACAAATACTGATTCGTGGCGAAACTCCTTCGGGCGGTGTGGGTCGTGATAAGTTCGTATTTGGGTAACTGTTGCGTTATGCGTTTTCCTCCTTTGGTGTAAATAATGGTTTCTAATCCATCAAATCCCACTAACTGACCTATTTCTTTGAGATAACGGTTTAGGGGTTGGTTTGTCAAAGACGGGGGCAAATTATTGGTATATTTCCCGTTGTACTTTTCCATGATTGCAAGGATAGTATCGTGTAAAGGGATTTCTACTAATTCATCGGTTTTCTGGGTTTGGAGTTTTATATATTTTCCTGTGTCGTCCTCCGTAATGTTTTCAAGGCGTATTTGTGAAAAGTCCGAAAACCTTAAACCCGTCCAACAACCTACTAAAAATAAATCCCTCGCTCTGTCGAGTGCTGGCATCGCTGAAAAGTCGAAACGGTGTAACGTTCTCAATTCCTCTTCATTCAGATAAACGGAGGAGGTATTTTCTTGGACTGCCTTAAAGTTTTTACGTTTGAAATATAGGTTCGTGTTTTTCCCTTCCTCGGTGGCGTTGTTCATGAAAACTTTAAAAGTGCGTATGGTTTTCCCCACGGTGTTAATGGATAGTTGTTTTTTCTTGGTCAGAAAATCCATGAAGTCCGTATAAAATCCTGCATCAATTCCATCAAAATCTAAGTTTCTATAATTCCGATTAGTGGCAATAAATTCTTTTACCTTATTGAGAATTTGATTGTAAACGATTATCGTAGCATCTGATAACGTTTTCCCCGTCCGTTCATTAACTCGTTTCTTAGATTCCAAAACAAACCACTCCATAAACTCCACGACCTTCATATTTTCCTGTACGGGTTCGGGGGTGTCTTCTTTCTGGGTTGCCTTCGTCCATAGTTCCCGTAATACTTTTGAGGTTGGAATTTGCTGATTATTGTCATTCTGGTAAGTACGAATGATATTATTAATCAACTTTGCAAGATTATCTAAACGGGTTCTAAATTCTGGGTGCGTTGGAAATTTTTTGGTTTGTCGTGGGCGTTGGTCTTGGTCATTCCAAAATTCGGGCAAAATCGTTTCATTGGTTGGGAGTTTAATACGCTCCCCCACAAAATGAACGTATAGTATTATTGGAGTTGGTTGTGTTGCCTTAGCATCACGGAGGTAAAAATTAATCTTTGACATTGTGTTTTGAGGGTTGTTTTATCGAACACAACAAAGATAATACTTTATTTTTTTGGGGGACACTTTGGGGGACACTTTTCGTGAATATCATCGGTTTTTATAGGTTTTCATAGGATAAGTCATTTTTATAAGTCATTGATAATCAGTATATTTATGTATTTTATGGTAGTATGCAAAATCATTGTTCGAGTCCGCCTTTTACCACCAAAAACCCCTTATACGTAACGTATGAGGGGTTTTTTATTGTTGGTATATGGAAATAGGGGACAGTTTTAGAATTTCACCCTTGAAAAGAGGCTAAATAAGAACTGTATCTTTACCAAAATAAAATACTGCAACCAGTGGTTGCAGAAATTTATTGGTTAGAAAATATCATTCACTCAGAAAAGCCTTCACTCCTATCCCCTCCCAACAATTTTCTCTCGCAAGCCCATGTATAGACCGCCTAATACGAAGGTTGTGCCTACGAATGTGTAAATCGAGATGGGTTCTTTTAATAAAACTGAGGCGTAAATAAAACCAAAAATCGGACAAAGGAAGAGATATAAGGAGGCTTTTACTGGGTCAATTTTCAAGAGATATAACCATAGTTGTACTGCCCCAAAAGACACGGGAATGACTAACCACAATACGGATGCCCAGAAACGAAAATCATAAATATTGGCTGTCCAGTTGGTAAAGAAATAAGTAACGGGAAGTAGTAAAATTCCTCCAAAAAGTACCTGCCAGCCATTGATGGTGAGCAATGGAAGTTCCCACTTGATACTCGAATAATAGACCGTTCCGACGGAATATGAGAGCATACTTCCTCCCAAAATCAGTAGTCCTTCTGGTGAAGCATAGCTTTGTTTGAGGAGCGGATAGGTGGCAATTCCTACGCCAAGAATCCCTAAAACTAAACCTATAAATTCCATTTTTTTAACGGGTCTTCTTAGCCAAATTGCTGATAACACACTAATCATCAATGGGTTAGTAGCGGTTGACATACTCCCAATTCCTGCTGAAACTTGTTTAATTGCCAACACAAAAAGCCCTAAATAAACTGTAACATTCAACAAACCGTAAATGGCTAAATGTAGCCATTCTTGTTTTTGGGGTAAACGACTTTTCTGAAAACTATACGCCAAAATCAGAATCATAATTCCTGCCAAAATAAACCGTACATTAGAAATTACGAAGGGCTGTGCTGAAAGCAAACCAAACTTTGTTGCCGCCGATGCCGACGCCCAGAGTGAGGCAAAAAAGATTCCAAGAAGAAGATTTTTCATGTCAAATTAGGGAGGTAAATTTTAAGTTAATAAGGAATGGGTAAATAATAACTTATTGAGTTCCCGTTACTTAACAACTATTTATCACAAATCACTTGCTGCATCGGCATCAAGCATTACTAAACCATGCGAGAGTTTTTGCATGATACTGGCAGGAAATTGTTCGGTGATTGGTTCGGTCAAGGCTTTTTTTATGACTGGGGCTTTGCGTTGTCCGTTGGCAATCAGGATGGGGAGTTTTGATTCTTGGAGGTGCTTCAATCCAAGCGTAATTCCTTGGGTTAGCACAGTATTTTGTGAGAAATATTTTTGTCCAACAGTTTTAGTAACTTCTTCTAAATCAGACACATGGGCGTAAGTTTCAAACGAAGTGCCAGGTTCATTAAGGGCAATATGTCCGTTCATTCCTACGCCTACAAGCATGACATCAAGCCCGCCGACGGATGCAATGAATTGGTTGATTTTATCACATTCAGTCGTTAAATCTTGGGATTTTGCATCAAAATATTGGATTCTGCTGGCTGGGATTTGTAGCGGATTAAAGAGGTTTTGATAAACAAAATATTTACAAGAACCTTCGTCGTTTTCGTCCATACCTACCCATTCGTCCAAACCCACGAAGGTACATTTTTCAAACAATGAAGCATCTTCTTTTGCTAAACATTCACAAACGCCTTTTGGGGTATCGCCAGAAGCTATGCAAATGACAGCAGTAGGTTTTGCCTTTAAAACTTCCACAACCAGATTTGCTGCTGCTTGTGAAAGTGATTGATAGTCTGAAAACGTTTGAATTTGCATGGGTTTTAGCAATGAGTGATTGAGTGAATGCATAGATTGAGTGAATGATTACAATAAAATCTCTCACTTTGAAAACTTCATTTTATAATCAACTTTCACTTTTCCTTTCGTAATGTCTGCTAATTTATTTTTCAACATTCTTTTCTTTACAGGGTTCAAATGGTCTGTGAAAAGAATTCCGTCTATGTGGTCATATTCGTGCTGAATGATTCTGGCAGCGAGACCTTCGTAGGTTTCGGTTAGTTCATTCCAGTCAGTATCAAAATACTTAATTGTCACATACTCAGGGCGATAGACATCTTGGCGTATCCCTGGAATTGACAAACAGCCTTCTTCAAAGCCCCATTCTTCGCCATCTTCCGAAAGTATCTCTGCATTGATAAATACCTTTTTGAAATCTACTAATGAGGGGTCTTTGTCCTCCTCGGTCATGTCTTCGCCTTCATTGAAAGGGCGACCATCAACCACGAACATCCTAAGACTTAGTCCAACTTGTGGTGCAGCCAAGCCTACGCCCGAAGCCGCATACATGGTCTCGAACATATCTTCTGACATTTTTTTGACATCCACTGAGTCTTTTTCAATATCAACGGCAACCTTTCTCAGAACAGGATCGCCGTAGGGAATTATTTGATAAATCATGATTTTTACTTTGAATTCAACTATTTTACAAAGTTATGGAAAAAGCCTTAAATCAGGATTTGTTTTATTGACTTTGATACGCTAACTTCTATACTTTAATTGTTTAGGTTTGAATTGTTGTTAATTCTAAAACGACAACTCAACAATTCAAACCTAAACAATTAAGCCTTAACACCCTGTCTTTCAATAGTTTAATCTATGAAAAAACCTGTCCGACTTTCTTTTCCTTTACTATTTTTCGGATTGATTTTCGTGCTTTCTGCCTGTGTAGATTCATTTTCTGACCCTGCTTTAGAAAATATCAAAGAACAAAAACTCATTGTTGACGGACTAATTACGACTGATTTGGAGAAATTTAAAGTAACACTCTCCAAAAGCAAAGCACCCTTAGACCCAGAGATTCTCGATTTTGTAACAGATGCCAAAGTCAGAATTGTGGATGATTTACAAAATCAGTTTCAACTATTGCATACAGGTTTAGGGGTTTATCAGACTACAACTCCACAGCGTGCAATTGTAGGGCGGTCGTATAAAGTTGTGATTGAATTTCAGAATGGAAAAAAGTATGAATCCGCTCCAGAATTGGTTAAGCCTGTGCCACCAATAGATTCTTTGAAATATCAGTTTGTTGATGGCAAGGATTCAAGAGGGTATAAACTACCTTATTTTGAAGTAAAGGGAGAAGTGTACGACCCATTAACAAAGGGTGATTACTATCGTTGGGAATGGAATCATTATCAATACTTAGGATATTGTCGAAATTATTTTAATAGTTTAGAAAGAACGCTTTACAGAACACCATGTTGCGATGATTGCTGGAGAATCAAAAAAACTTATGGTGGGATACAGCTTACGGATGATTATTTATTCAATGGACAAAAAATAGTTGAACCCATTGCGAATATTCTTTACAATTCCAGAAGACCCTATTATATGGATGTTCATCTTTACTCCATTTCTCCAGAAGCACATAAATATTGGAAAACCATAAAAACACAAATTAATAATGTTGGAGGAATTTTTGACAATCCTCCTTCTACAATTCAAGGAAATATCAAAAATGTAGCTAATCCAGGCGAGCAAATTCTTGGATTTTTTGGTGCTTCGGCTTCTTCAGATAAACAAATTTATGTGTTAATGTCAAAAGCCCCATATCCTGCTATAATACCCAAAATCGCTGGAAATGTTGTTCTTTTAGACGGATGTGCTACTTGCGATGAGGGCGATTTTAGAACAAATTTTAAACCTAAAAACTGGAATGATTATTATAACAATATCTTCTATGACCCTAAAATAGAGTTTTAAAATGCTTACATAACTACCTGTCCATCAATACCTTAAATCATGAAAAAACCTCTGCGATTTTATTTACTCTTATCATTCTTGGGCTTATTATTTGCCCCAGTTGCCTGTGTAGATTCATTTTCAGACCCTGCTTTAGAAAATACCAAAGAACAAAAACTCATTGTTGACGGATTGATTACGACTGATGTAGAGAAATTTAAAGTAACACTCTCCAAAAGCAAAGCACCTTTAGACCGTAAAAGTCCAGATATTATTGCCAATGCCAATGTCGTGATTGTAGATAATTTACAAAATAAATATGAGCTATTCCACACAACACAAGGGGTTTATCAGACTAAAACACTTCAGAGAGCCATTGTGGGACGGTCTTATAAAGTTATGATTGATTTACTGAATGGAGAAAAATACGAGTCCAGCCCTGAATTGGTAAAAGCTGTACCTAATATAGATTTAATCAAGGATAATTTTGTAGATGCAATAGATGTAAATGGACAGCGGACTCCTTATTTTGACGTAACAGCAGAGATTCAGGATTCACCAGAAAAGAGAGATTATTATCGTTGGGATTGGGTCAATTATCAGTATCTTGTGTATTGCGAGAATAAACTTAGCAATGGTGCTGCCAAAACGCTAACCCGAACAAAGTGCTGTGAAGATTGCTGGGCTATCAAAAGGACTTACGGAGAGATTGATTTAAGTGATGATAATTTGTTTAACGGAAAGAAAATGTCTCAGCTCATTGCCAAAGTACCTTTTGTTTCCAGAAGACCCTATTACATGGATATTGGTTTATCTTCTATTTCTGAGGCAGCACATCAATATTGGAGAACCGTGAAAGCTCAGGTAAAAAATGTGGGTGGTGTTTTTGACAACCCACCTGTAACAATAAAAGGAAATATCAGAAATGTAGCAAATCCTGATGAGCAAGTTTTTGGATTTTTCGGGGCTTCGGCAACAACCAGAAAACAAATTTACGTTTTACGTTCAAAAGCTCTCTCTGTCCCTCTGATTCCAGCCATTGGGGCAAGGGTTATTTTTGCACCAGGTTGTAGCACCGTTTGTCCAGAAGGAGATTTCAAATCAAGAGTAAAACCCAAAGGCTGGAACGATGACTATAATACTCTTTTCTATGAACCAGAATTGGAGCTTTAGTAACCACATAAATATCTGTTAATCAATAGGTTAATTCATGAAAAACTTTCTACGATTTTATTTATTTCTATCATTATTGTGCATACTGTTTGCTCCCATAGCTTGTGTGGATTCATTTACAGATCCTGCTTTAGAAAATACAAAACAAGAAAAACTCATTGTTGACGGACTGATTACGACTGATTTAAAGAAATTCAGTGTAACACTTACTACCAGTATTGCTCCACTCGGCAAGAAAACGCCAGATATTATTGCTTTTGCCAAAGTAAAAATTGTTGATGATTTGAAGCAGGAAGTCGAGCTATTTCATACTTCTTTTGGGATTTATGAGAGCAAAACAGCACAAAAAGTAATCGTTGGAAGAGCCTACAAAGTCATGATTGAATTGCCCAATGGCGAGAAATATGAGTCCTCCACGGAATTAGTAAAAGCCGCACCAGCCATAGAATCTTTAAAGTATGAATTTGTAGAAAACAATAATTTGGGTGGCTATAAACTCCCCAGTTTTGAGGTGACTGCACAAATCCAAGACGACCCCAAGAATGTAAATTTCTACCGTTTGGATTGGGAACATTACCAGTATTTGACCTCTTGCCGAGACAGGGTTGACAATGAATTGAATTATTTAGTCAGAACCAATTGCTGCGAGCCTTGTTGGTTCATCAAAAAATCTTATGGGGTAATTGAAGTCATTGATGATAATTTATTCAATGGCAGAAAAATCAACCAGCTCGTCACGAATGTACCCTATAATTCTCGCAGACCATTTTTTATACAAGTCAATTTGTATTCTACCACAGAAGCGGCGTATCGTTACTGGAAAAAAGTAAAGACGCAAATCAACAATGTTGGGGGTGTTTTTGATAATGCCCCATCAATTATTCAAGGAAATGTTAAGAACATCAACCGCCCCGAAGAACAAGTTTTAGGTTTTTTTGGAGCATCTGCCATTGCTCGAAACGAAACTTATGTGTTACGTTCAACGGCACCGTATCCGCCCGTGATTCCAAAATTATCAAAAAGAGCAGTCATCGACAGAAC
>JAAFJL010000019.1 GCA_013298865.1 Cytophagales bacterium
CAATAAATTGTAGCGTATCATAAATAAGTGTCTGATTATCAGATAATTCTATTTCTTTTTTTAATTCAGCATCCGTTTTGATTTTTTGTAGAATATTGTCTAAAAGATTCTGTCCCATAATCACGACACGGGCTTCTCTGAGAACGCTTCTGGTGGCTATGGCATTCCAAAATGCAAAAACGGGAATTCCCATCATGTCCAACACTTCCCGCACAGCATACCTGCCCAATACCCGCCTGATGACAATTTTTACCAAAACATTGCTCAAAGTTGCCTTCAAAGAGAATAAAGCTGTTATGGCAAAAATTTGGTATTTAGACATTCCTTGATGCGGGTCGATACCATAGTTTAAAATGGATTTATCTTTTTCTTCGGTACTGATTCCCAGTAACTTAGCTTGTTTTTCGTCAGAAAGTTTATCATTTTTATTGATAAAACCTGTCGCTGCCGCAATATGATGTACGCAATGCACATTTAGTATTGTTAAGGCGTAAATTTCGAGAAAAACCAAGGGAATCCCGAAGATAGTAGAGACCAACGGAAACTGAAATTTTCCAATAATTGGCAAAGTAATTTCTGTATCTGGGAAAAACGCTGGAAACCAATACTGTGGCAAGTACAAAACCAAAACACCCAACATCCCGATGATGGCAGAAAGCCAAATTGCACGATTTTCCTGCTTGCGAATTTCTGTAATTTCTACTTGATTGAGGAGATGGAGGTGTTCATCAGAATTAATTTCTGCAATGCTAAGTTTCTGATAATAAAGACGATAGAGTTTTTTCACAGGATATTTTTTATAATAGAAAAGATTTTCTCATGAATTTTTAAGGGAACTTCTAAGTAAAATAACTAATTTCGTTTGACTCAAATTTACCAAAATTATGTTAAAATCACTGACTCTTTTTTTTGCCCTACTTTCTTGTACAAATTTATTGGCACAAGGTACAAAATTAGACGAACTTACCACCGAACGGCAGATGCTTTACAGTGCCTACCAAGATGCTGAAAACAAGCAAAGTGGACTTTTTGGAGGTCGGTCAAAAGAAGATTTGCAAGTTACTGTTGATGCCGTGAAGGCTATTTTGGAAAAAGATAATGAGATTTTACAGGAATTGAGAAACTCGAACCAACAATCCAAAGCTGAACTCACGGATAAATACAACGAATTGATTCGCCAAAATAATGAGCTGATGGAGAAAAATCGTGAAATTACAGAGCTGGCAGAACGCCACAAAGGTTGGTCAAAAGAAAACCATGATATGCTACAAAGCACTGAAAATCAGGAATCTATCTTGTTATTAGCCCTGTTTTGTAGTACAGTTTTAGCCATTTACTATATTTTCAAATTCTATGGTTTGAAGAAAAAACGGAATTTAGAAAATATGTAACACTCGCACCACGGGAATCTGTCCCGTGTATCTGCGTAAGACTTAAACTTAGTAATTTCGTTTTTGAAATCCTGAAGGGATTAAATGTGATTAGGGGGTTGTATAAAAAGTCTAAAGTTAAAAGTTGAAAGTATTTTTCGCCAAATAATATTCCGAAATAGTTATTGAAATCTTACTCTAAGGTATATTATTTGGAAATATTCAATTTTACAGAATAATATTTCTGCTTAAAACTTTTAACCGAGCGACGGTCGCTCATAGACTTTAGACTTTTTACACAACCCCAAAATTAATTAATCTGTTGCTTCAACCCCATTCGGGGTTGAATTCGCTTATACTTCAATTCCATACGTTTCACGTATGGCTAATCATGTTTGACCTCTCATGAGGTCTTTTGTCAAAAAGAACTTACAACTTATCAACTTTATAACCTAATGATAATCAGAGATATAACGCAATATTTAGAACAACTCGCTCCTATTTCTTACCAAGAAAGCTACGATAATTCAGGGCTAATTGTGGGGGAATCCAAAACTGAAATCACAGGAGTTTTGGTATCTTTAGACTGTACCGAAGCCATTGTAGAAGAAGCCATTGCCAGAAACTGCAACCTCATTGTGGCACATCATCCCATTGTTTTTAAAGGATTGAAAAAGTTGAATGGCAAAAATTATGTTGAACGTGCCGTTATTAAAGCCATTAAAAATGATGTAGCCATTTACGCTATTCATACCAATTTAGACAATGTAAAAGGAGGCGTAAATTTTAAAATTGCGGAAAAACTGAATCTTCAAAAAGTGAGGATTCTTGCCCCGAAGAAACAATTACTCAAAAAATTGGTCACTTTTATCCCAACTGATTATACCCAACAAGTCCTAAATGCCCTCTATTTGGCAGGTGCAGGACAAATTGGCGAATACCAAAATTGTAGTTTTCGGGTGAATGGTACAGGTACATTTACGCCCGTCGGAGAGGCTAATCCGTTTATCGGAACGGTAGGGAAAACTGAGGAAGTTTTAGAAGACAGAATAGAGGTTATTTTTCCATTTGTTGCTGAATATCAGATACTTAAATCGCTAAAATCGGCTCATCCCTACGAAGAAGTTGCCTATTACCTGAGTGTCCTGGAAAACGAAAATCAAGACGTTGGCTCAGGGGCAATTGGGGAATTAACGGAAGAAATTGCCGAGGAGGATTTCATGATGTATTTGAAAGAAAAAATGAACCTACAATTAATTCGCCATTCACCTCTGCGGGGGAAAAAAATCAAGAATATTGCAGTATGCGGAGGAGTCGGAAGTTTCCTTTTGGGGGATGCCATCAGACAAGGGGCAGATGTTTTTGTGACGGCAGATTACAAATATCATGAATTCTTCGACGCCGATAATCAAATAATCATCTGTGATATTGGTCATTATGAGTCAGAAGTTTACACGAAAGACTTAATTATTAACTATTTATCAGAAAAATTCCCTACCTTTGCGGTTCTCAAAAGTGAGGTAAATACCAATCCAATCACGTATTTTACTTAGAAACATTACATTATTACAAATAATAAAAAATGGCAACAGCAATCGAATCAACAATAGCTCAGAAATTAGATTCTCTCCTGAAACTCCAACACATAGATTCGGATTTAGATAATATCAAAAAAATGCGTGGAGCCCTCCCCGAAGAGGTTCGTGATTTAGAGGATGAAATCATTGGTTATGAGACTCGTATCTCTAAATTTAATCGTGAGGTAAATTCATTGGAAGATGAAGTAACCAAAAATCGTAACGCCAGAAAAGATGCTGAAAAATTGGTCAACAAATACAAAGACCAACAAATGAATGTACGTAACAACCGTGAGTACGACGCTATCTCGAAGGAAATTGAATTGCAACAATTAGAAATGGAACTTGCCGATAAGCGTATTCGTGAGCAAGATTTCAAAATTTTGAATAAAAAAGACGAAATTTCTGAAACAGAAAGCCGTTTGGACGAGCGTAAGAAAGACCTCAATAACAAACGTAAAGAATTGGATATTCTAATTGCTGAAAGTGAAGAAGATGAAAAGAAATTATTGAAAGATCGTGACAAATCAGCGAATCATGTTGATGCCCGTTTGTTGCTTTCTTACACACGTCTTCGTGGTAACTATAAAAACGGTTTAGCAGTGGTTATGGTAAAAAGAGGAGCTTGTGGCGGATGTTTCAACGTTGTGCCACCTCAACGCCAAGCTGATATTAAAGACAAAAAGAAAATCATCGTTTGCGAACATTGCGGACGTATCTTCGGAGATGTTGAAGATGCAATGGCTGCTGTAAGTGGCAAAAAATAAGAATAAGTAATTCATAAAAAAGCCCCTCAGCGAATCGCTGAGGGGCTTTTTTTGTAAATTTTAGTAAAAATAATACTCTCCTGATTTTAAGTCTCCCAGCAAAATATCTCCAATCCTAACCCTCAGTAACCTCGTGACTTCATACCCTAATTTGTAGCACATTCGCCTGATTTGTCGGTTAATTCCTTGAATCAAAACGATTTTGAAAGTATAATCGTCCACTATTTCTACATGACAAGGCAACGTAGTTTTTCCTAAAATTGTCACACCATTTGCCATCGTATTAATAAAATTTTCATCAATCATTTTATCAACTGTCACAATATATTCTTTTTCGGTTTTATGTTCTTGGCGAAGTGTTTTGTCGAAAACCCTACTATCATTCGTCAATAGCAAAAGCCCTTCCGATTCTTTGTCTAATCGCCCAACATGAAAAACATCTTCTGGAAAATTCAGTATAGCTCTGAGGTTATCTTGAATCTCGGTATTGAATGTCGTTTCAATGCCACGAGGTTTATAATATGCCACATAAATCAATCTTTTTCCTTCCCTAACTATCTGATTATCAGCAAGAATACGGTCATGAGTTTGAACAACAACATTTTCACGAACTACCTCATCATTCACCGAAACAAGTCCTTCCAGAATCATCGAAAGAGCTTGTTTATTAGAAATTCTGAGATGTTTTACCAAGAAATATTGCAAACGATTTCTAAAAGTCATGATAAAATGAGCGAATCTACCAATTCAATGGCTTTCAAGAATTTTTCTTCCCAATTGCCTGTAATAATTTTTACGGAAATATTCCGAGAAGCAAATGTGGCTTTGTGAAATTGATTCAAAATGTTGCGTCTGTCTTCGTCTAATCTCGTACCATCTTGAACAAAAGGAACATCGTTTTCCAAGAATAAATATAAATCAAAACGATTGATTTCTTCAACCCAATCAGGGACATTTAGCTCTTCTTGAAAAAGGAATTTAGCATACGAGCGAGTGATGTTTAGGTCGGTATCAACAAATAAAAGTCCATTAGTTTTTTGCACTTTTTCTTGGATAGTTTTTGCGTGTAAAATCGCAATCTCTTGTAGGTGTTTTGGCGTACATTCATCTGTTTCTTCAATGATTTCTCTTGCCATTTCTGGAACAAAATTTACATTATAATATTCTGATAATCTGATAGTTAAAATTGATTTTCCAGTAGATTCTGTACCAATAATACAAACCTTTTTTACGAAATAAGGCTTTGCGGCAGGAGCAATTTCTTGCCAGTATTTTATAGGATTTTGACGAATCTGAGTCGCTGAGATTTGGTGGCTTTCTCGCTGAAATTCATAAGGAATATGCTCGCAATTTAGGTATTCAGCCAAGTAAAATCCATATTGTTCAGAGCTAAAAATGTAATCAAGTTTGGGAATAAACTTACGAATTGGCACTGCCCAAATCTTAGAAACTTCTTGTGAAGAAACAGAGGTATTCGGAAAATCATTTTCTGAATAATTGAAGACAATCAGCTTGATTTTTAGGGAATCTTTGAAGGTTTCGTGCAACCATTTTTCACGAATTTCTCCAGAAATTGTTTCTTTGTCAGAAGCACAAATGAGTACAAACAATTCGGTGCAACGAGCCTCTGCGAATTCAATTAATCCAATATGTCCTTTGTGAAGCGGGTAAAATTTGCCCAGAACAAGCCCCGTTTTCATTTCAATCCTTCAAGTAAACCTTCAACGAACATTTCTACATCTTGGATTTCATTAAAAACATTCGTAGAAACCCTGATGGCGTCTCCTCGGAAGGAAACAACAACATTTTGGAGTTTCAAAGCCGCTTGAATTTTACTCATATCCGCCCTCGCAGGTATACGTAAACCAATGAGGTGATTAGCTCGATAGGCTTCATCTTCAACCCAGTAACCTTCTGATTGTAAAATAGTTAATGGACTTGCCATAAGATTTTTACAATATTCTTGAATATTAGGAATACCCCAATTCAAAAGTTGTTCAAGGGATTTTGCCAACATCGGATTCAAGATAAAATTACTTCTTTCGCCCACATTATAACGGTCGGCTTTAGGGCGATAATTGTCTTGATAATTAACAAGATTTCTGAATTCTTCTGAACCAACCCGATTAATCCAATTGCGTTCGATGGGTAGTCCTGTATCGAAGTATTCTCCAAAATATGCAACTCCAGACGAGTACGGACCCAGTAACCATTTGTAGCCTACGTTAATTAGTGCGTCTGGTCTAAATGTCTGAATATCAATGGGTAACGCCCCAATAGATTGCGTACCATCTATGATAAATAATGCTCCAAACAAGCGACATTGCTGCCCAATTGCCTCTAAATCGAATCTTGTGCCATCTGCCCAATGGGTCGGAGAAATCACGACCATGCAGGTATTAGCATTGATAGAATTAATGAGATTTTCATTCCAGATTTTCCCCCGATTTTCTAAAGTTGTTGGTGGTTTTATAGTTTTTGTGACCAACCCTTTTTCCATACAAACACCTTCCCAAGCATAGACATCAGAAGGAAATTCTTCATGAACCATCAAGATTTCTTGTCCAGCCCGAAGATTCGGTTTATAGGCTAAATTCTTGGCAACAATTGCCATGCCATAAGACGTTGAGGGGATGAGGGCAATGCGTTCAGCATCAGGGCAATTGATGAGTTTGGCAAAGTTCTTTTTGACAGGTTCTGTTGTCTCAAAAAATGTTTCTTGGGTAATTTTCTGAGGATTAGATTTACGAAGAATTCCCTCAATTCCAGCTGCTTCAACGGCTTTTAGGTTTGGGGACATCGTGGCACAATTCAAGTAGTGAATGCCCTCATCGAGGCTGAAAAGATGTTTCTGAGATGTAAGCATGAGGGGACGATTGTTGAGAATATGGGATGTAAAAAGTGTAAAGTTGAAAATATTATCACGGAATAATATTTCTGATTAAAACTTCTAACTCATATACTTTTTACATCCCATAGACTGATAGTGGATGACTATTCACTGATAAGATTCTTTTCTTTCAAAATTCTATCCATCAATTTACGGTCATTGTCAGACGTGAAAATTGAGAATGGTAAATACAAAAATTGAAATTTACCAAGTGTGAAAATATACGCTTCTTTATCTTTCTGTGCTGACTGAACCATGTCCCATTTCACAACGCCACCTTCTGTTTCAGAAATACGCATCAGAATTTGTTTGCTGTCAATTTCATAACGGTACTTGCCAAATAACTGCTTGTACTGCTCTAATTGTGTAACACCCGTGAACTGAATCGCCCAGAAAATGACATATAAAATTACTCCGATAAGTGTCAATACATAAATCCAATAATTGGGATAAACCTTTGTCAGATTTAATATTACATTCACCAAAATAATCGCCAAAGGCACAAAACCCCAATACCATTGCGTTCTGATTAATTGCCACATACTGAGCGAAATAAACTTATTTTTCTCAAAAGCGTACTTTTTTGTTTTAATTGCTAACGGATTTGAAGGTGCTGCCACCATTCTACGTTGACCCCCGTGTCCTTGGGAAGAGTATCCCTTTGCCATATCTTTAATGTTGTTTTTTGTAAAATTTGGATTGCAAAGGTACAAAAAATGAAGTTTATAACGGCATAGTTTATTTAATTTGCGTTCCTTACTACCTTATTTTACCGAAACAAATTATCTTCGTAACATGGAAACGACAGACAATCAGATATTAAATCAAACTCAAGTCTTACAAAAGATTAGACGGATTGCGTTTGAGATTTTTGAAAATAATTTTGAAGAAACCGAAATCGTCATTGCGGGCGTGCGTGGGCAGGGCTATGTTTTTGCTACCATGTTAGCGACTACTTTGCAGGAAATCTCTGGAATTGCATCAAGTGCCGTTTTGATAGATGTTGATAAAGACATACCCTACGACAGCCCCGTAGAGTTTGATTGTGATGAACGTTTTCTGGAGAAAAAAACCATCATCGTGGTAGATGACGTGCTGAATACAGGGCGAACTTTTGCATATAGCCTTTCTCCATTTCTGAGTATTCCCGTAAAAAGAATTCAAGTCGCAGTGATTGTGGATAGAAATTACAGACGTTTCCCGATTTTAGCAGATTATATTGGCTATTCACTTTCAACGACCCTCAGCGAACACGTAACAGTTATCTTGGATGATACCGAAAAAATGGGTGTTTATTTGAGGTGAAACTTATAGTTGAAATAAATTATCAGAAAAAAGCCCTTGACATTCAAACACTTAGCGATAGATTTCAGTAATTAAACAAATCTTTTATCGTGTAAACTTGTAAAGCTCAAAAAAATCCGTACCTTTGCAGTCCAATTAAATGGAAACAACATCGCAGGATGGAGCAGTAGGTAGCTCGTTGGGCTCAAATCATTGTTAATTGAGAATTTTAAAAATTACTTATTTAGAATTCTTTCAATCAATTTGCAAGAGGGCTGCGTAAAGAGAAATTTTTACGTGATTATTTGTCAAATTCGGGGAACCCTTTAAGTATGGCAATCCCGAGCCAAGCCTTAGTAATAAGGAAGGTGTAGAGACTGAATGGCAAGGACCTTACCAAGTAATGTTGGAGGTAAAGAGACAGTCCAGACCACAAACCGTAAGGGTAGTGAAAACTATAGTGGTAAGCATAACCCAAAGGTCACAGGTTCGAGTCCTGTTCCTGCTACAGTAAAAGCTAATTATCTTTAAATCAGATAATTAGCTTTTTTATTTTAAGATTATTCACTTTTAAAATGGATACAAAACTCAAAGGTGATATTGCCGAACAAGCTGTTATTCTCCACGCATTAAAACAAGGTTGGGGTGTACTAAAACCTGTTGGTGACAGATTACCTTACGATATGGTTTTTGATATTGCTGGAAAGTTTATCAAAATTCAAGTAAAAAGTGCATGGTTTGATGAAAGCAGACAGAATTATGTAGTTGATAGCCGTCGCACAAAAACTAATCGGAGGGTAATGCTGAGAGAAAAGTATAGCAAATTAGACTTTGACTTCGCCATTATTTATCTTGAAGAAATCAACATCTTTTACATTATGCCTGTTAATATTTTTATCAGTTATAGTTCTGAAATACACTTAGTTGAAACAGAAAAAAGGCAACGGAAACCCAACTCAGCCAATTATCGTGAGGCTTGGTGGTTTTTAGAAAAACTCGTTTAAATCATCGTCTCCACAATCGAACGGTTTTAAAATGTGTTTGTCTTTCAGTCTTCGTATTTGTAATTTGTTTTCTATTTCCATTAGTCAAGAACGAAAATAAATTTACTTGCACTCTTTTTGATTCGTGCAATCTCCTCTGCCGATACAGGCTTTACGTTTTCCATTCTATCGAAAAAACGTTCAGCATCCTTTCCCCTCAATACAGGGGTTTCTTTTATTGGTCGTGCCATTGTCTTATCGGACCGCCGATGCGGTTGTTTGATACTCTTTTGATTAAACAAAGTTAGTGCAAATAACATTCCGTTGTATTAAGTCTCCACCAAAGAGATTATCCGATACCACTATTAAAAATTGTTAAATCTTTAGTGACTGTTACGGTTTATGCAATTTTCTGATTAGTTTGCTACTCTATTAAACTTCCCCAAAATGAGAAAACTGGTAATTGTTGTAATTCTTTTGCTTTCCTACTGTACCATTATGGCACAAGTTAAAATAGCGTATAAAATTGATACTTCTCAGAACAAAACGATGAGACTGTGCAATTTTATAAAGGACTATATGCAGCAAGATACAGTTAGCAAAAAATTCTGGCATCCTAAATATAAAAATAAAGAGGCTTTTGATTATAACATTGATTGGATTTGGAGCGAAAATAGCCCCAGAAAACTCTCTGAAAAATTGAATGTGGAAATCGTTGAGCTTCAACAAATCAATGATAGTTTATCATACTTCAAATTGCAAATAGCCTCTAAAGTAAACACAGGTGATGAGGCTTTCTCGAATATCTATAAATATTACATCGTGGAAAAGTTGGGGAAGTTCTACCTCGATAATTGTAAAGAGTACGATTCAAAGAAATTTGCCTACTATAAAACCAAGAATATTGGCTTCTATACTTCTTATTTTTATGCTATTGAGAAATCCAAAATGGATGAAGCCAGTAAAGCAATAGATTCCTTGTATTTGTCTTTGAAAGTCCAAGTTCCTCGCAGAACTATTGATTATTTCATGTGTGCCAATGAGGAAGAATTGAATATCTTGGCAAACATCGTGGTTTGGAATGGTGGCTTAGGCGGATTCACGAATATTCCCGAAGGTTATGTGGTAGGGATTAATAAAAACCCTGTGTACAAACATGAGTTTATTCACGCCATTTTGGGGTACGGTGCAGATTGTTTTTTCTTGCAGGAAGGTATAGCAACGCTATTTGGTGGAAGCAAGGAAAAGTCCTATCAACAAGGGTTTATTGAATTGAAAGATTGTTACAAAAAAGGTGGTTGCAATTTCGATAATTTGTATGCCCGTGAGGTTGGTGGGCAGTTTAGTAGTAGCTTAACTTATACTTTCGGGGCAGTTTTTTGTCAGTATTTGATTGACAATCACGGCTTTGATTTCTTCTATAAATTATATTACGACAAAAGTATCACGAGTGAAAATTTCCTTGATAAAGTCTCCACTGCTACCAATAAAAGCAAAGAAAAAATCAAGCAAGAAGTAGAGAAACTGATTGTTGGGAAATGAATCATTTCAATACCCGTAGTCAATCATAAAATTCGAGAGACTACGGATATTTACTAACTAAATCTTAGGAATGGGAAATTAATAAAATACCAAACCCTACTTCAATTTCCTCAATTCTTCTCCCACAAATTCCATCAGCGAAGCAATGTGTTCTTTTGAAAAATCAAATGGAATATTGGCAGCTGCGTAAACTTCTCCGATGGGTTTGGTATAGCCTAATTTCAGGGCGTTCAAATATCCTTGTAAACCTTTTTGTGGGTTTTCTTTGTAGTTTTTCCAAACACCAATTGCTCCTAATTGGGCAATTCCGTATTCGATATAATAGAAAGGGACTTCAAAAATATGCAATTGTTTCTGCCAAAGATTTGCCTTAAATTGCTGAATACCAGACCAATCGGTTGTATTGTCAGTAAATTTTTCATAAATCTGAATCCATGCTTCGGTGCGTTCTTCGGGTGTATGGCTTGGGTTTTCGTAAAGCCAATGTTGAAACTTATCAACCGTTGCTACCCACGGAAGTGTTTCGATAATATCTTCTAAATGCTTGATTTTGGCACGCTTCAAATCTTCTGGATTTTCAAAATATACATCCCAATAATCCATCGTAATCAATTCCATCGACATCGACGCTAACTCTGCTACTTCGGAAGGAAGATTGCGGAAAGAATTCAACGCCAAATCTTTCGTCACGATTGAATGTACCGCATGACCACCCTCGTGCAGAATCGTAATCATGTCTCTCAACAACGAAGAGGCATTCATGAAAATAAACGGAAAGCCAGATTCTTCGAGTGGATAGTTGTATCCGCCTGGATTTTTACCCTTCCGAGATTCTAAATCAAAGCGATTCATGCCTCGCATCACGGTTAGGCATTCGCCCAAGAACGGGTCTAATTTCGTAAAAACTGTAATCGTTTTTTCCAATAAATCTTCTCCAGTACTGAATGGCTTCAGGGGTGGACGATTGTTCGGGTCAACGGCTTTGTCGTAAGGGCGTAACTCACTGACATTCAGAGCTTTTTTGTGTTCAGTTGCCATTTCATTTAGCAAAGGAACAACGGTTTGGGCTA
The DNA here is from genome assembly GCA_013298865.1 of Cytophagales bacterium. Classification (GTDB taxonomy): domain Bacteria; phylum Bacteroidota; class Bacteroidia; order Cytophagales; family Spirosomataceae; genus JAAFJL01. The sequence continues at coordinate 11,484 of JAAFJL010000019.1, forward strand.
CTGCTTCGTGGAAATCAAAACAGTCTTCTTTGGTATAATCAAATCGCCCCAAAGCCGCAAACATATAATCTCTGAAATTATCAAAACCTGCATTCTGAGCCATAAGATGACGCAATTTCACGAGTTGATTCAGTAAATCGTCCAGCTTTTCTTTGTCCTCAAACCGTCTGCCTTGTACTTTGGTATAGGTTTCTTCTCGGAGGTTTCTATCTGGATTTTCGAGGAAAACTCCTGCTTGTTGGAGCGTTTTTTCTTCCCCATTTATCGTTACCATCATCGCCCCTGTGATTGCCCCAAACTGCGTTGAGAGCGTCTGGAGTTCGGTATTGATGGGAATATTCTCTTCCCTAAAAATCTCAATCGCACGTTTCATTGCCCGAATCGTGATGTTGAAACCCGTTTCTTTCATATCATCCAGAAAAGAGCTTTCTACCACTTTTTTATTCAAATCATCATCGTACAAAGAAGTATGCGGTAGAATATCCGTCAGGAAAGATTGGTACGCTTGTATATTTGCCTGATTGGTATTGTCGCAAGACATACGAATATACCGCCAAGCCATGTTTTCAGAAAGATAACTCTCTAATTCTGAGCGGTCTGCAAAGAAATCACGAAGTTCCTGAGCGGTACTGAGGTTACGATTTTTGAGGTTTTCGTAAAATGGTTGAATACTTTCCCAAGTACTCAATTGGAAATCTTGTCCTAAAAATTGTCTGGGCTTTAGAGCCGTAGAAATCGTTTCAGTCATTTTTTAATTTTTTAGATTTGATGTTTATTGCTAATCGGTTTATACTGGCAGAACATTTAACCACTACTACCTGTTAAATTGCATAACAATACTTTTAGAAAAAATGCTCGAAAAATATATTCAAATAATCTCTGGAGCTTATGCTGGTTACTGGAATTACTTTATCAATGAAATTTTGAACCCCAATTGGCACAACTATTTTTACTGGTTGCTTGGTGTATCGCTGGCGATTTGGTTTGCTGAAATATTGTTTCCCTGGCGAAAAAATCAGCCATTAATTCGTCAACATTTTTGGTTGGATGCCTTTTATTTAATTTGGGCTTATTTCTTGTTTTCGTTAGTTGTTTATAACGCTTTGTCGATGGTTGGCGTGCAATTGTTCAATGATTTTTTAGCCCTGTTTGGCATTACTAATATTGTGTCTGTCAATGTCCAACATTTGCCTGCTTGGGTGCAGTTGGTTTTGATTTTTGTCCTTCGGGATTTTATGCAATGGAATATTCACCGACTGTTGCACCACGTAAATTGGATGTGGGAATTCCATAAAGTACACCACAGCACCGAAGAAATGGGTTTTGGAGCTTTGCTACGTTACCATTGGATGGAAAATATCATTTACAGAAGTTTAGAATATATTCCTTTAGCCATGATTGGTTTTGGTATTAGTGATTTCTTCATTGTCCATATTTTTACTTTGGTAACAGGGCAATTAGGACACGCCAATCTCAAAATTTCGCTTGGTCCACTCAAATATTTATTCAATGGACCACAAATGCACTTATTGCATCATGCCAAAGAAATGCCCAAATCTCATCCTATGGGCTTCAATTATGGCATCACGTTGAGCATCTGGGACTACCTTTTCAACACAAATTACTACCCAAAAGATGATGAAAACCTTCTGATTGGTTTACCCGATTCAGAGAATTTTCCTCAAGACTTTATTGGTCAAACCATTCGTCCTTTTCAGCGTGTATTCGGGAGGAAAATGTAAAATTGTACACTCAGACATCTCCCAAATCAAACTTAGAGGATTAGAGAAAAAAGTAAAGATTAGCTCTAATTCTCTAAGTTTAAATCATCATGAGTTATTTTATACTCAAACACACTGCGAATCAGAATTTTTATTTCAAAATCAACGCAAGCATTTTTTCTGCTACAAATTGATTTCCTAAATCGTTCAAATGTACTCTGTCTGATGTCAGGATGCCCTTTTCCTTGTTTTCTGGATTATTTTTTAAACTATAATCAGCAAATTCTTTGCGTAAATCACATAGGGCAAGGCTATTTTTGGTAGCTAAATTCCTAATGACTTTACTGTATTGGTTCATGTCTCCATCTTGTTGGTTACTGGCATCGGTACGTTCACCGATGGCTGCTGGCGTACATAAAATTATCTTGATATTATTCGCCTTCATTTTATTGATAAGGGCTTGATAAAACTTCTCAAATTTATCAATATCAGTACCAGTTCCTGAAGTTGCTTTGTGCCAAACGTCATTTACACCAATATAAATCACGACAATATCGGGTTTTTTATTTAGCACATCGTCTTCTAATCTAAGGTATAAATCATAGACTTTATTCCCACTAATACCCGCCCCGACTAATTCAAACTTGTTTTTAAGTCCCTGTTTCTCAAGCATCTCTCCTATTTGAGTGATGTATCCTTTCGGCATAACGCCTGCCTGTGTAATAGAATCACCAAAGAAAATGACTTTTTTGGGTTTATCTTCTGTAAATGAAGTCATTAGCCAGAAGAGCGATAAAAATAATAATGATTTTTTCATGGATTTTTGAGTTATTAGAAATGAATTTTACCGCAAGGACGGAAAGACGCAATTATTTTAAATTGTATTTTATACCAAAGTGAAAATGGTTTTTGGGAATGAGGTTACACAGAGAACCATAGAGAAGGTTTAGAGAACCACAGAGAAAACCTCTAAAATACTCTGCGGCAGGCGTTCCTGTGGCTCTCTTTTTTTAACTCTGTGGCTCTCTGTGTAACCTCATTCCCAAAAGTAAAAAACTGAAAACCTCTTTCACATTAGTATAATAAGTTTATTCTATCAAACTTTTGTCAACCTATTTCAGGACGATACAGAATTAAATATTTGGCGTCAAAAGCGTCTTTGCGGTAATAATAGTTTTTTGTCGCCCCACTAAATTCCCATACGTTTACGTAACTCCGTGATATGTGCGGTATGATGTTTGCTGTGCCAAGCATACATACCCGTTACAACCTTTAACGAATTTTCGTGTTTAGTTTCTGGGTGCATAAATTTGCGATTAAAATCTGAGTCCGACATAGACCGAATCAGCATAACCCAGCGTTTATGCAATACTTCCAAAAGCGTCAAAGACCATTCGATTGGGGCATTTTTACCATCTTCCAATTCTGCCCAAAACTGTTCTTCGTAAGGTTTGATAGTAGGAAGGTTTTCAGTAAGGGCTAATTTGAAACGAATGAAAGCATTCATGTGGGAATCTGCCACGTGATTAACCGTTTGTTGGACAGTCCAACCGCCTGGGCGATACGGAATCTGGAGTTGTTCTTCCGAGAGTCCATTTACGGCATTTTTGAGAAGTTGAGGAAGGTTTTCAATGTCAATTATCCAGTTATAAAGTACTTTGTCAGTGATTTCCTCCGACTTATTGAAAGTACCTATCGGGTACCTGAGTTGTTCAATTGTTGGTTCTGCCATAATGTATTATTTTAAGATTACTGTTTGATTGAAATATAAAAGATTTCAATGACGAAATAAATACAGATACAGTCAATTATTCATTTCTGAAAATCTAAATCATTGAATCCTTGATAATTAGCTTTTGTTAAAATTTATTAAATCGTTTTTTGTTAAAATTTTTTACTATACTTTTACAGAAATATTATTTCGGAACGAATTTGAAAAATAGGAATAATCTAATATTTTTTATTGTTTTTATTTTTTCAAAATAGATATTCGGACACTTTTCGTGTCAGTAAAGATAAATCCAATAGACTACACAAAAAAGTTTATTGAGATTGTTTTTGGATTTTGTTGGTAAGTCCTTCGCTCATGGCGAGGGACTTCTTTTTTTATAAATTTCATGTTATTCATTGAGTGATTTAGGCATCATTTTTGAAGTATTATTTTCCCCAAATAATACCCATAAATATGAAAAATGCTTTAATCGTAACGATACTTTCGTTATTTCTATTTTCTTTTGGAATGCCCAAAAAATCTCCCAAAATTAAATCTCCGTACCGTAAACTTTTTGTAGCCGCTCGCATGGTAGATTGCCGAGGCGATGGCAAAGAAAAATGTTTTTTGGTAAAATCGTCTCCCGAAAAAAATTGGGAATATTTCTCAGAATCCATCGAAGGTTTCGACCATGAATCAGGGTTTGAATATCAGATTTTGGTAGAAATTGCAGACCTTCCTGACGAAACTGCGGACGGTTTTTCAACCAAATATGTATTGCGTCGAGTTATTGCCAAAACACTTTCTGGAAAACCTACCGAAACCGTTACCAAACCCGAAATAAAACCAACTAAATCAGTCGCTACTGAATGGGTTCTGACAGATTTTATTGAGAAAAATTCTGGACGAGAAGCCAAAGGTTTTGAGGCTACCTTAGTCATGGATTTTGCAGGAAAAAGAGTTTATGGTCAAGGTCCTTGTAATAAATTTTCGGGTTCGCTGAGAGATTTAGAAAAAAATCGAGTACGCTTCGAAAACATTGGAAGTACCCGAATGGCTTGTGAGAATTCGGACAAAGAAAAAACTTTTTTATCACTTCTACCCCTCACCAGAAAGTTTGTGATTGAAGGTGACAGGATGTATATTTATCATGGACCAGAATTAATTATGGCTTTCAAAAGGAAGTAATTTTTGAATAATTTAAGGCAAAAAAAAAGCCCCGAAGTAGAAATACTTTGGGGCTTTTTTTTGTGCCTTTAGCATGGTATTGCATCCCGTGAATCGGAGTCCAATTTCACGAGAAACAATCCCGTACTTACGTTTCTGTCCCTTCAAAAAATGGAATCAAAAAATTTTAAATCTTTTATTTTCTTCACACAACCTAAAAATACCGTCTGGACAGTAGGAGAAATCGCTAAAAATTACTGTCTGGATAGGATTGACACGTATTGTTTTATTTTGGAGTTTTGGGGTCTAATTAACAAAGTTTTAAACGCTAATTTTTACCTCTCTTAAAATGACACACATTTCCGTTCCGATTCTTGTCCCCGCCCTAAAAATCAACCGAAAGACCGACAAATTTGTCTGGGTTGAAGACGTCGTGATGCTTCGTGGAGCAGTAAATTATACGACTGTCTATCTGCAAAATGGCAAGCAAATCATGATTGCCCATACCCTAAAATACTTCGAGGATATTCTGCAAGATTACGGATTTCTGAGGGTACATCGTGCTTATCTGATTAACCCTATACACCTACTGGAATACGACAGAGAAAATCAAAAACTATTCCTGAGCCATAATTTTTCGGCGGAAGTTTCTCGGCGGCGAGCTAAGAATTTGGATGTTCTGAATGGGGAGGAAGTACAACAATAGAAGTATCATTTAACAATTTTTAAAAATCATATACCATGAAAAAATCATTACAAAAATCTATTACATTTCTATTGTTTTCTGTGCTTTGCTTGGTGCAATGGCAGGGTTTTGCAAAGGAGACTGAAAAGGTACTTGCTCCAACGGTTACTTTGACAACAGAAGCTATACCTGCTGGAAATTTTGGACAGGGTTATCAAGGCGATCTGTACACTGTAAAGGTATTATCTACTGAAAACTTTACATTAAATAGTATAAGTTTTAAAACAAGCGGTACATTTTTAGCAGGAGATTTAACCATCCAATACCTTTATGTGGGTTCTACTAACGTTAGTTCAGCATCAACCTATATTACAGGAACTTCTGCTGCAAGTGCTACAAACGGTAGCACAATTACATTTAGTGGATTTAATCAAAATATTGTAGCGAATGTAGCAAGATACTTTTTTCTAAGAGTTACATCAAGTACATCTGCAACTATTGGTAGAACAATAAAAGTAAATGGTGCTGATAACCCAAATCCTGTTACTTTGGGTTCAACAAATTCAACACTAACAATTGTCAATAATCAAACAGATATTGCGGGATTACAAACATTTGCTTTACCATCAATTGTACTTACAACAGAATCAGTGCCAGCATTTAATGCCGCACAAGGTTCAACTAATCAGGTTGTGTATGCTATTAAAATGCAAAGTCAATTTCCTACCAATCAGTCTATAAGTCAAGTCTCAGTAAAATTGGATGGAACTTTTTTAGCGGGCGATCTCTCTAATGTTTCAATTGGTTTTGGTCCAAATACTTCACCGTCAAGTCTATATTCATCAACATCTCAGGTAGCTACTACGGTTACCAATGGGACTACTTTAAACATCAATTCGAGTACAATATTATCTTCAAGTGGACCTCTGTATTTACTCGTGATGGTCAATCCCAGTAGTACTTCTGTTGTAGGTAGAACAGTTAAAGTAAATGGCTTAACTAACCCTGTGACACTTACCAGTACAGCAGCAATAACAAATAATCAAACAAATTTGTCAGGAGATATGACTATCGCATCACCAGTAGTAACGCTAACTACTGAGCCTCTTGCTGCTTCTAATATATCTCCAGGTAGTTCTGGTATTATATACGCCTTAAAACTTTTTTCTACATCGGGGGCTGTAATAAAAGGAATCAATATTCCGATACAAGGAACATTTACAACTGCGGATATTAATAATTGGTATGTTGAGGTTAGTAATTCTCCTACGGATATTTCATCAACTACATCGATTGGTGGACCTTATACTTTTACAGGCGGGGTACTGAGTAATAATCCAAGTGGGTTAGGGTTTTACAATTTACCTTCCAATACCAATAAATATATTCTTGTACGTGCTGACGTCAAAACTACCGCTGTCGTTGGGCGTACGTTCAAAGTAAACGGAGCTACAAGCCCACCAACTATTATTGCCAATGCGGGTACTGCAATTACTAATAATCAAACGGATGCGGCTGCAACTCAAACCATTCAAGGACCTCTCGTAACTGTAACCACTGAACCCAAAGCGGCTGCTACGGTTCTTCCGAATAGTTTTACTGAAATTTATAATTTTAAAGTAATTTCAGATAAAGCAACCAAAATTGACCAATTGAGTTTTAAAATTGGAGGAACATTCACGGCAGGTAAAGTAGAAGCACTATATTTATATGAAAACACGACTAATACTACTGTGGGAAGTCCAATTGTAACATTAGCGACACTTACAAAAACCAGTGGCGATGTATTTACTTTTGCCTTGGATGTGAGTTATGGTTATCTTACTGCTAACACAGCTAAGTATTATAAAATCATAGCGAAAATGTCCCCTACATTGCCAGATGGATATGATGTTAAAGTAAATGGAACTACCAATATGCTTACTTTTACTGCTGCAACAACCTATCCGCCGACAAGCTTTATTGATAGTCAAACGGATATTTTTGGAACACAAACTGTCTTGGCACCCTTACCAACTTCGGCAGAAAGTGGCTTTGTATCACCTGTTACTACAACAGAAAAAACTGCTTACATTACTAATTATCTTGGAATAGTAGCTACGCTAAAAGCAAATCCACAAATAAACTCGGCAGTAAGTTGTCTCGTCTGGCCAACTGGTGGTACAACCCTAAATTATGTTGCTCGGCATTATCAAATGTCTGTAAATGCTGCAGCCGTTGCTCCAACTACTACGATAACGCTCTATTTTAGTCAGGCAGAATTTGATGCTTATAATTTACTTCCAGCATTAGATTTACCCACATCAAGTACAGATGCCACGGGCAAAGCGAATCTAAGAATCAAAAAATACGCAACACTTTCTACCAGTAGTAATGGCAATGTATATACAGGAAGTCCAGTAGATATTGACCCCGATGATTCAAAAATTATCTTTCAAAATGGTAGATGGGAAGTAACTTTTGATGCTTCAAGCTACGGTGGACTTTTCTTGGGAACAGTTCCTCCGCCATGCCCAGGTACAGGTGTAAGCCCAGGTTCGGCTGTTTTGACCTGCTCTGCTCCAATGGCAAGTATCACGGCTACTGGTGGAGGTACATACTCATGGACAGGTCCAAGTGGGTTTACCAGTGCAAATGCTAACATAACTGCCAGTGCGGCAGGGAATTATGTTGTTACTGCGGTAACTACCAATAACTGTACGGCAATATCAACGGTAGTAGTTACGCTAAATCAAAGCACGCCAAGTGTAGCGATAACACCAACTTCTCCGATATTGACTTGTACAACACCAACTGCCAGTATCACAGCATCAGGCGGAACTACCTACGCATGGACAGGTCCAAGTGGGTTTACAAGTGCTACCGCAGGTATTTCGGTAAGTACGGCAGGTAGTTATACTGTAACGGTTACGGGGGCAAACGGTTGTACATCTACCGCAAGCGTGAGCGTAACAAATAATACATCGCCTCCATCTGCCAGTATTTCACCAACATCAGCAATTTTAATTTGTGGAACTCCGACAGCAAGTTTAACAGCTTCGGGCGGAGGAACTTACGCATGGACTGGACCAAGTGGATTCACCAGTTCATTAGCAACAATTACTGCAAATACTGGTGGAAATTATGTGGTAAAAGTAACAGGGGCTAATGGTTGTACAGCCACAACAAGCGTGATGGTAACCGATAATATTGCTCCAGTAGCACCAATGATTTCACCATCTGGTACTACAACACTTTGTCCACCTGCAACCAGTTTAACATTAACAGCGAGTGGTTGTGCTGGTGGAACAATTACTTGGAACACAAGCCCTACTCCAACTACAGGAACAAGTATCGTAGTTACTCAAGCAGGTGCGTTTTCTGCTACCTGTACAACACCATGTGGTACAAGTACAGCCAGTGCAACTACGACAGTTTCAACGATTTGTGTTTGTGCCTTGAATACGTCATTAGGTTCAGGTATTTGGAGTGATGCCAACAACTGGTCATGCGGACACGTTCCGTTAGTGGCAGAACCCGTCCAAATTCTATCAGGACATACTATAACACTTGACATAAATGGTGTAGCAAAAAGTATGGATTTACGAGGAATATTGAATAAACAAGCAACTAAGGTTTTGTTGATTCAGGGGAATTAGTAGAGGATGTAAACAAAAAAACAGGCAATTCAGTGATGGATTGCCTGTTTTTGTTTATCGTGGTGGGAGTTTTATATGTTTAAGTGCTTCTTTTGCACGAGCATTTTTTTCGGTAAACATTTCAATACCATCAAAAAAAGCATATTTATCATTATCAATAATAATGTTCGCCTTTGGTAATTTGCTGGTTCTTGTTTTTTCGAGTGTTGTCATAAGAATGTTGTTTGAACAAATTTAAAACAACTTTCAGACTAAACTTTTGGATATTAAGCAATTAGTCTTTGAAATGCCGTCAATATCCTTTGGTGAAATGAAGGTTTTAATTCCGTTACTTTCTTTAAAATCAGAGATTCGTTGAGTAAAAAAACCTTATGCAAACGAACAAAACTTGAAAGTTGGAGGGGGCGATCTGAATAATCACTATCTTCAATAGATAAGGAAAGTCCATCATTAAGTTCTTGGCTGGTTATCTGCATCAATAGATAATCACCAGTACGATTGACAAGATTATTTGACATAACCAAAACGGGTCGTCTTTTGGTTTGACTTAAATCAGAAAAAGGGAAATTGACAACCACTACGTCGCCTTTTTTGTAGAGTGCCATAGGTTTTAAAGTAAATTGTCCCAACGTTGGTCTTCGGGACTGTTCCATTCATCAGCCAAAGAAGATTCAGCCATTAGAGTAATTTCATCAATAAAATTATTGCTTGGTATTGTCGAAACCCTGATTTCAATATTCTGATTAGGCAATAGACTTTTTAATGACTTGATAAAAGTCATATTAAGTTCTTGGGTATTGAGCAAATAAGTTGTTTGCATGGTTGTCAATAGTTATTATTTATAGAACAAAAGTAAAAAGAATTTCAACATGAAAAAAATAATCTTAATTACGGAGCTACCTTACCTTTTTTCTCCATTCTTTCTCGTTTACGATAGCCTTTTAATTCCCTACGGTCTGTGTGCCAATGAGTTATTATCTCCTGAATTTCCTTAATGTCAAGAAGGCTTGGATTATCTCTGCAAATAACATCGGCTACTTGTTGGGCAGTAAAGCCTTTTTTACGGGCGGCAGTTTCATTGATACATTCATCCTTAGTAAGAATTTTCTTTGGGAAATTAGGGCTATACACGTCTATTCGCTTCATGATTTCATTAATTTCCTCTAATGTATGAGGTCTTTTTAACTTATTTTCTTGTTCCATTGCTCTATTGGGTTAAGGTTGATTCATTAGTGGATATGATTTCCCCAAAACTAAATAGATTTCAAAGAAATCAAAAAAAAGTCCCCACAACTTTCGCTGTGGGGACTTTTTATATTTATGGGCTTGGGCAATAATTACTTGATTTGGAAACCGCCTTCTCCGATTTTGAATCCTTCTGAGTACAATTCTACATTGTATCTTCCTGAACGATAAGGCATTCCACGAGCATAAACCATTTCAACTGCTTGGTTATTGTTGGTATATGCTATGCTACTTTTTGTAGTGAAAGCTAAATCTTTACCAGCAAATTGGAACAAACCTGAACCTGTTGCACTGTCTGAAACTACTGCTCCTTCTGGGTCAAGAATACGAACTAAAATTTCTTTGTTCTCTTGCTCTGCAATTGCATTTGGAGCTAAGTTGAACAAAAACTTCAATTGGTCAACTTTCTTTGCACGGTACTTTCCGCTATCCTTTATACGTCCCTTCGGAGTAACTGCATAAACCTTAACGGCTTCTGCTTTCAATGCCGAAGCAATGGTTACTTTCTTAGTCAGTTCGTCGTTTTTCTCTGTGTATTCTTGTACAGTAGTTGTTAGTTTTTCTTTTTCAGTTTTCAAACCTGTGTTTTCCTGTACTACAACTTCTTTCTCTTTAATGATGACTTCTTTTTCTTGATTCAAAACCTCAACTTTCGCTGTCAGTTGTTCATTCTGGGCTTTCAAACTTGCAATTTCTGAATCTTTCTCTGCCAATAAAGCAATATAATTCTGAATCTTTACTTCATATTGCTTTGCTGAATATCCGTTAGAGTTTTTCAAAGCTACTTTGTCTTTTTCCAAACGAGCTTTTGCAGCTACTAATTCGTCAACTTTTCCTCCTAATGATGTGATTTCAGCAATTTTAGCATCTAATTGTGCCGATACTGAATCCAAACGAGTCTTTACAGAAGCCAATTGCTCTACTTTCTGATTGATTTGGACTACCTGATTTGCGTTAGTCTGTTTTGCATCATAAAGTAAATACCCTAAAAAACCACTCAAAAGCAATGCGATTGCCAATGCGGCTTTCAATAAACCATTACTGTTGTTTTGTTGATTCGATTCCATTATTGTTTTTGTTTATATTATGGATGATAAATTAATTAAGATAAGTAATGTTATACCATAATTTGTCCTTAATGTGATTGTGATACGATTTAATGATTTGTTAATACCTGATACAAAGATAAAGTTTAATCTACTTATAATCCTATTTTAAATCTTATGATTTAGTAAACGGTCTTTGGAAGTATAAATACTCAAAAATTGTTTTCTGGTCATTTAACGTACTATTCTGACGGCATATTGCGTGCCAAAGTCACAGGTATATCACATCATCATGTGATATAAAATGAAAAGAATCTTGTCAAAATACAAAAAAGGGTAATTCTTGCTGAGAATTACCCTTTTTATCAATGCTCAAAGCTCATTGCTCAGAGCTTAAAATTAAAAATTATTTTATTTCAAAACTTCCTTCACCAATTTTATAACCTTCCGAATATAACTCGATTGCGTAACGCCCTGCACGATAAGCAACAGCCCCTCTCGAATACATCATATCTACCAACTGATTACTGTTATTGTAGTCGGCGTTTTGTTTGCCAGAATAAACTGCCTCTTTTCCAAACAAATCAAATGTCCCTGACCCCATTGAATTATCCGAAAGTACTGCACCTTCTGGGTCGAGGATTCTCATGTAGATAGTTTTGTTGTCTTGCTTTGTCAAAGGATTAGACGCCAGCATGAAAGAAACCTTAATTTTATCAACCTTACTGGCACGATACACGCCACCGTCACGGAGTTTCCCGCTTGATGCTACCGCAAAAACTTGTACATCTTGTGCTTTCAGGGCAGATGCTAAGTTTACTTTTGCAGTAAGTTCTCGGTTTTTAGCAGAATAATTATTGACAGAATCTGCCAAACCTTGTTTTTCAGTTTTGAGGTTCGAGTTCTCAGAATTCAGGGTTTGGTTTTGGTTATTGAGATTCTTGTTCTCATTTTCCAAAATTCCGTTTTTACGTTTTAGTACTGCTATTTCTTGGTCTTTAGCTGCTAACAAAACATCATAGTCTGAAATTTTCCCTTCGTAGTTTTTTGCCGAGAAACTATTTACTTTTTTCAGTCCCATTTTATCTGCCATTAACTGAGCTTTGGCAGCTTGTAATTCTTCTACTTTTCCGCCTAAAGATTGGATTTCAGCAATCTTGGCATCTAATTGTCTGCCTACGGAGTCAAGTTTTACATTTACAGTAGTGATTTCGGCAACTTTTGCATTGATTTCGGCAATTTGTTTTTGGCTAAATTGTTTGGCATCATACAGTAGATAGCCCAAAACAGCCGCAGCGATGGCAAAAATACCCATTCCTGCTTTCCAAATGCCACTGTTTGATTGTGATGTTTCTTCCATGAAGGATTTGTGTTAATGGTGAATGTTTAGTTTAGTTTTTTAGGAATACGAATTTAATAATTTCAAGCGATACTTTTGAGTAGTTTAAAAGAAAACTTCTTCCTAAACACTTTGTTAAAAAAGACTAACCTACTACTTTCACATTCTGGTTCATTTTCAAATTCACAAATCTTCAAATTCATTATGCCTCATAAATATGATTTTTTGGTAATTGGCTCAGGTATCGCTGGATTGAGTTATGCCGTAAAATTGGCTCGCCATTTCGACGAGAAAAAAGAGCCTGTCAGAATTGCTGTCATTACTAAAGTTCAAGCTGATGAAACCAATACTAAATACGCACAAGGTGGTATTGCGGCGGTTTGGTCTAAAGACGATACTTTTCAGAAACATATTGAAGATACTATGGTCGCTGGAGATAGTATTAATAATAAAAAGGTTGTAGAAATCGTCGTGACTGAAGCCCCCGAAAGGATTCAGGAATTAATCAATTATGGTACTCGGTTCGACAAAGAACATGACGGCGACCAATATGATTTGGCAAAAGAAGGCGGACATTCCGACCATCGGATTCTCCATTTCAAAGATATTACTGGGGCAGAGATTGAGCGGGCTTTATTGGCGGAGGTAAAAAGTTATGAATCCATCGAAATTTTCACCCATTTCTTTGCCATAGACCTTATTACTCAGCATCATTTGGGTGAAACCGTTTATCGTTATCGAGAAGACATTAAATGTTTTGGAGCTTATGTGCTGAACCGCCAGACGGGCGAAGTTGAAAAGTTCTTAGCAAAAACCACGATGCTCGCTACGGGAGGAATCGGGCAAATTTACCAAAGCACCACCAACCCAACCGTAGCCACTGGAGACGGCATTGCGATGGCGTATCGTGCCAAAGGAATTTGTGATAATATGGAATTTATTCAGTTTCACCCGACATCGTTGCACCAGCCTGGGAAGAAACCTTCTTTCCTGATTTCGGAAGCAGTAAGAGGTTTTGGGGGAATTTTGAAAAATAAAGATGGCAGTACTTTCATGGAAAATTATGATGAAAGATTGTCGCTCGCCCCTCGTGATATTGTCGCAAGAGCTATTGACTCCGAAATGAAGCGACTCGGAGTTTCTAATGTATATTTAGATGTAAAACATTGCGACTATGAGAAATTCTTAGAACATTTTCCCAATATTACGCAGTATTGCAAAGACCATCTCGGACTGGATATTCGGAAAGATATGATTCCTGTTGTACCTGCACAACATTACCTTTGTGGAGGCGTGAAAGTGAACGAGTTCGGACAAACCAATATCAACTATCTTTACGCTGCTGGCGAATGTTCGTGTACGGGTTTACACGGAGCTAATCGTCTGGCTTCCAATTCCTTACTTGAAGCAGTGGTGTTTGCACATCGGGCTTTCGAGAAGACGATAGAAAATATTGACGGAGCAATTATTCCAGATAATATTCCAGATTGGGATGATTCGGGAACATCACATCCAGAAGAGCAAGTTTTAGTAACAGAAATGACTCGAGAATTAGAGTCTATCATGAGTAATTATGTAGGAATTGTACGCACCAATCGTCGTCTAAAACGTGCTATGGGACGTTTGGAGCTACTTTTTGCAGAACACGAAGAACTTTATAAACAATCAAAAGTATCAGTACCAATCTCTGAATTACGCAATATGATTGTAGTTTCTTATTTAGTAATAAAAATGGCAATGGCTCGCCGTGAAAACTTAGGGTTACACTACAATTTGGATAACGTTAAATAATTAAAAATTATGGATTAAAAATTAAAAATGGGGTTACGTTTTGCACCGATTAGGGTCAAGTTATAATCCTACATTTTTAATTTTACATTTTCAATTAATCATTCATTCTCTCATTCAAAACTCTATCATTGTATCATGCGTTTAGAAAATAAAATTGCCATTATTACAGGTGCAGCCAGAGGAATTGGCAAAGGGGCTGCCGAAATTTTTTGTAAAGAAGGTGCAACAGTCATCATCTGGGATTTGTTGGATGCTGGTGAAGAAACTGCCCAAGAGCTACGTAATCAAGGTTTTTCTTGTGAATTTATGAAAATCAGTACCACCGATGCCCCAGGGATTGAGACAGCAGCCAGAGAAGTAAAAGAAAAATACGGAAGAATTGATATTCTGGTTAATAACGCAGGAATCACTCGTGACAAGACATTACTGAAAATGTCGCACCTCGAATGGCAACAAGTTATAGATGTAAATCTAACTGGGGTTTTTAACTGTACAAAAGCCATTGCCCCGTACATGGTAGAACAACAATATGGCAGAATTATCTGTACATCTTCTATTGTGGGAGTACACGGAAATTTTGGACAAACCAATTATGTAGCCGCCAAAGCAGGAGTAATCGGGATGGTACGAACATGGGCAAAAGAATTGGCAAAACACGGAATTACTTCCAATGCCGTAGCTCCAGGGTTTATCCGAACTGACATGACAGACGCCATTCCAGAAGAAGTAAGACAGGCATCAATCAATGCTATTCCTGCCAAACGCATGGGCGAACCAAAAGACATTGCCTACGCATATTTATACTTAGCATCCGACGAAGCATCTTATGTAAACGGACAAGTAATAGGCGTAAATGGCGGGCAAGCGAGTTAATAAAAATGGAACTGATAATCAAATCTGTGGAAACGTTCCGTCTTTACAGATTTGATTATCAGATACTTATGCCTTCTAACACCTCTCTGAAATTTTATAATTTCCCCTTTCACAATCCATAATATTTGAGTTTTAGTTTTTCAACTTTTCCAAAATAAGGTTCAAGGCGTTAAATTCATCTTTAGGAAACATATCAGTATTTATATCATTTTCCTCCTTTATTTTTCCAAATTGTAACACTTCAATTTTCTGCATAATACCCAAAGTAGCTTTGTTGATATCAATATTGGCTTTGCTGAAATGATTTTTGGTGAAGCTATTTTGCAATTGTAATTCAAATTGTTTTTTATTTACTTCAAAAGGTTCGTTGCTACCCAACAAGACAAAATCACCAATTTCATAGACATAAGGAAACACCGTTAGAAAAGTACTCGCTACTCTTTCTGAGGGTTTCCAACTTGCCATTATACCATGAGGTTTTAGTTTTTTCTTTAGAGCCAAAAAATATTCTTTTGAATAAACATTCCCAGCATACGGTGAACGGGGTCTCAGAGCGTCGGCTTGGATAATATCATATTTTAAATCATTGTTTTGAATATGGTATCTTCCATCTTGTATGATTAGATGGACTTTGGGATTATTCAAATTATTAATAATCGAAGAATCATTTTTTAGGGAAGCATATTTTAATAAAACGTTTTTTTGATTTCTGATAACCTCAAAACAATTAATTTTTTCAGTCACAGGATTGCCAGACATTGAGTAAAGTGTTCCACCAGAACCAAGTCCTATTATGGCAATATCTTGGGGCGATGGATGAATCAAAGAAGGGATACTTCCTAAAGCGGCATGAATCGAGTCTTTGCGATACGGTAATACACTTTGTCCAAGTCCATTGATAAAAACAATGTCTTGAAGACTATGCCCACTATCCAGTTTAATCGAACTTAGGGCGGTATCGTCTTCTTCAACTATTATTTTTCCTTGTTCTTTTATTCCAAGAAAAGCATCCCAAAATCTTGAATTATTCGGAAAAACATAAATTAAACCAATCAATAAACCACTAAAAATCAAAGCATTAAGGGATGATAATAGTTTATTTTTTCTCAAAAGAAAAACATACAAAAAGCCAATCAAACTAATCATCTTAATCGTGGTAGCTGTACCTAAGAAATTAAAACCAACCAGTGTAACCAACCATGAACCCAAGGTGCAACCCAAAATATTGATGAACTGGAGTAATCCAATTTTTCTCCCGATTTGACTAAAATCGTCTTGAATGATAGCTTGTGATACACTAAAATTAAAACCCATAATAAACGTAGGAATTGACATCAAAATAATGGGTAAACCTACATAAATTGTTAAAATCAACTTGGGTTCAAAGCTCATTTCATAGTTTCCAAAATAGGTAAAAAGATAGTCTAAACTGACGGAATTGTTGGAAAAGTAGATTAAAGTTAAAATCGAAATAAGGCTATAAATGTAAATAGCGTACTGCCCAGTAAGATACGTTTTTAGTAAATTAGAATTTGAGTTTTTAATGAATCGCACACCTGCTTTTGAGCCAATCGCCATCGAAAACAAATAAATGCCCAAGACGATAGAGAATGTCATAGCCATAGATTTGATGGTAACATCCAGCATCCGAAACCAGAGAATTTCAAAACATATCGCCATAAATCCAGCAATGAAATACTGGATGGACCAAAAAGTGAGTTTTTTGTCCCACGAAAATGAAGAATCACCCGTGTTTTTTTCTAATTGATGGGTATCAAGGCTATTGGATTTTGAAATATAAAAACCCAGTACGAAGCACAAAAAATTGAAACTCGCCCCCAACAAAACAGTATTCTGAAAGCCAATCCACCGAATCAAAAATACGCCACTCACGATTGCCCCAAATGCCGCACCTAAAGTATTTACAAAGTATAAATTGCCAATAAACTGCGATTGTTTTTTTAAATCATTTAACCTTATGGATTTTGAAAGAAGCGGCAATGACAAACCCATTAACAACGTTGGAATGAGTAGTACGACAAATAATACAAAATAAGTCTGAAACACTCCGTTCGTAGCAATCATCGACTTTTCGTACAACAGATTATAGATAATAGTTTTACTAAAAAAAGCAAATATTCCGATTCCTAACTCTGCCAAAATAAAAAAAATGATGGCATTAATGGTTTTGGTTCTGTCGGCAATATACCCGCCCAAAAGATACCCCAAACCAAGTCCCGCCATAAAAGCCGATACAATTAAACTGATACTCAAAGAGCTAATGCCTATATAAAAAACCAGCCATCTTTGCCAAACCACTTGGTACAACAAAGCCGAAAAACCTGAAATAAAAAAAATGGGATACAATAAGCTATACTTGGCGTTACTCTGTTTCATTTTTAAACGTACATTTTGGAGATTTAGTGATATGATTTATTTGTGGAAAGTGGAAAATATAAAGTTAGGGAAAATAAGAATACCCAAACCTTCTTCCCGTGGGGTTGTGTAAAAAGTCTAAAGTTAAAAGTTGAAAGTTTTTAAGAAGAAATATTATCCTGTAAAATTTAATATTTCCAAATAATATACTTAAAAATAAGATTTCAAAGATGATTTCAGAATATTATTCGGCAAAAAATACTTTCAACTTTTAACTCTATACTTTTTACACAATCCCCATGGCAATAGCCACTATATATCAGTGAGTTACAACAACTCAAACCTCAACAATTTGAGGGTACATCCTAAACAAACCGCCCTTCTCTCAGTTCTTGCTTAATCGTTTTGATTCTGGAATTGAAGGTAATGTTCTCGAAATCAATGTTTTCTGCACAAATTGTTTTCAAGAATAAGTCTATTTCTTTGTGATGTGGCATCGTTTTACCAGTATTGACATTGAAATACTTCGAGGTTGTCCAAAGAACTGATTTGAGTTCTTGTTTGCTTTCGTCTGTCATCACGAACTCGGTTACAACGGTGTTTTCATTGAAATAAATCACGGATGAAATTATCGTTACCCAGTCGCCAGGCATGGCAGACCGTATGTAGGCAATCTGGTGCGTATATACAACCCAACCTGCATTAAGATTATCAAAAGTTTCGTTCGGACGGAAATCGTACATTTTGGCAACTTGGTCTTCACGAGCATTGAAAAAATAATCAAAATATTTGGCATTATTGAGGTGTTTCAAAGGGTCAGCGTCCTGAAAACGAATCAGTGCTTTCGACTGTGTTTTTCTCAGATAAACTTTATCTGGATCTAATTTGAACATATAATCAGTTGGTAAATTTTAAGTTGTTAGGTTGTTAAGTTACTCAGTCTCCGATTCTGTATCTTTACAATATATTTTAAAAAGATAAGTAGCCAATAGCTTACAGCCAATTAATTCTTAAAATTACTTCGTGAATTCCATTATTAAATATCTCAGGCAACATTTCAGAGAAGATTTTCAAGTAAAACTCTACGGAATTGTTATGTTCTATCTCGCTTTTTGGATTTGGCTAAATTACAAATACAATATCGAAAAAGGAATTATTGATGCGTATATTCAAGACAATATTCGTTTTCTTTGGTACTTTATTTTGTACAGTTTGGCGTATTTTCCTACGATAATTTTATGGTGCTTTTTTAATCAAAAAACGGATATTTTACACACGATTAGGTTCTGGATTTTTAGTACGCTCGGTATGGCAATTTTAGCTTTTGATGGTGGTTTTTATTATCATTATACACTCAGCCAAAACTTTCTACCAAGCGACCTCTCTGCCTTTGCTTATCGTTGTGGCAGTGGTATTAATTCACTGATTACCATTGTGTTACCTCTTTTTGTGTTTTACCAACAAGTTCTTCAGCCCAAGACTTTTTTCTATGGATTAAACCCCTCTGCTTCAGATTTGAAACCTTACGGAATGATGCTAATAATGATGACTCCCTTGATTGCAGGAGCATCTTTTCAAGACGATTTTCTGACTGCTTATCCTGCCTATAAACCATCTCCAGCAAGTGATTATTTTGGCATAGGAGAATGGTTCACTATCGCTATTTTTGAGTTTTGTTATGGCTTTGATTTTATCTCTACCGAACTGATTTTCAGAGGCTTTCTTGTTATTGGTATGGCTCATATTTTGGGCAGAGGCGTAATCTTGCCAATGGTTGTTACTTACGCATTTTTGCATTTCGGAAAACCTCTTGGTGAAACCATTGGTTCTATTTTTGGGGGATACATTTTGGGCGTTATCGCCTTGTACAGTAGGAGTATTTGGGGAGGAATTGCCATTCATTTGGGCATAGCATGGTTAATGGAAATTTTTGCTTTTTTACAACTAACATCAGTGAACAGTCAACAGTAAACAGTGAGCAGGGAACAGTTATCAGGAAATAAATATCAATTTCAAGACGGAGACATTATTGCATCCATCGGGGCGAGTTCTGGTGTTTGGGAAATGGCTTTTGCCAGTCAGTTTCCGCATCTAAATCTTACTTTTTATTTAGAAGATATTGACCCCAATAACTGTAATATCGAAGAAGTTGACTATGGTTTGAAATACTACGAAAAACTCTTGGGCAAACCGCTTGTTGGTACTTTTATTCCCGTACTTGGGACTGAGACCACGACGAATTTACCTAAAAAATATTTCAATAAAATTTTGATTATCAATAGTTTACACGAATTTTCTGAGCCAGAAACGATGCTTAAAGACATTCATCAAATTTTGAAAAAAGATGGTTTGTTATTTATTGAAGAACCCATTACGCAAGTCTCAGGAACGCTCCACGAGGGCTGTCAGAAACGGTTATTTACTGAAACAGAATTGATTAATTTAGTCGAAAAACAGGGTTTTATTTTTCAGAAAATTGCTTCGCAGGAAGGAAAGAATTGGGTTTTTGTTTTTGAGATTCGTATAGCGTTTGTAGCGTTATAAACGCTGAATGAGTCCACACTCGTTATAAACGAGCGTGAGCATCGTGAGCATCGTTATTAGAACATCAACCACTCAAATCACTTCCTTTTCAAGACAATCTCCTCTCCTATTGTACATTGTTTTTCCAAGATATTTCCTTTGGTTGCCTGTCCGTTTAGTAAAAAATCTTCTCCTAAATTATGGGCTAATTTCAATATTCCACCCGCCAAACTTCTTACCTTAATCTCTTGGGTTTTACCATCTTTTACTTTGGCAGAAATCTGGAAAGCTCCCTCCGCTCCGATATTCTCAAAATCAAAGTTTTTCCAGTCTCTATGAATCGCAGGGAGGACGTAAATCACATCTTCACGGTTCTGAACCAGCAACTCATAAACGGCAGTCATTGCTCCAAAACCTGCATCTAATTGCATGATTTCACGGTTCTTTTTCTCATCTTTTTCCTTGAACCAACCACTGTCAGAAACTAAACTTTGCCCCTTGAAAGCAGCATTGTGTAGCGTTCCCCGTCCTTCATTCGTGAAATTATCTTTCCAGTAGTGTAACCAACTAACTGCACCATCAGGATTGTTCACTCTCGACAACAAAGTAGAAGCCCACGGCACACACCAACCCGACCAACCGCCTGCTCCACGGTAAGTCCAAGCCGAGATAGAATTAGAAACAACACTCTGATAATCAGAACTTTGTGGATTAATTGTAGCAAAAGGAAAGATACTTGCCAAATGAGAATGATGCCTATGAGATTCTATTAAATCTTGTCCTTGCCAAAGAGCAATTCTTTTGTTTGAGAGCTTCCATTCGTCCATATAAACACCCTCAAAAGTCGTGAATTCGGGCAATCTTTTGTCCACATCTGCCCATCTTGGATCAATGGGTTTATTCAAAATTTTGGCTGCTTCTGGCAGGATTTTAGCAATTCTATGCAAAGCCGCCAACTGAAAAGAAGCGTCACGCCCCCAAGCGTCCATGCGGTCGCCCCGATACTCTGGACTAACCGAAACTGGTAACGAAAACCGTTTTCCACCTTTGCCATCTTCTACTTCTTCGAGCATCGCCCAGTAACCTTCAAAAGCCCCTTCGAGCAAAGTCCAAGCGGTCTTGTCAAGCACTTCTTTGTCCATCGTATAGCGGTAATGTTGCCAAGCCAAATATGCCATCCAAGCGGTGCAAGCATGGTCAATTGTCCCTGTCCAAAATGTTCCTACCACTTGGCAACGGTCATCAACAGCGTGGGGTAACATTAACGCACCTTTTCGACCAAAAAATTTCTCGCCATTGGCTTGCAAAGTAGGCATCCAAGAAGCCATCATTTTCCAAAGTGGCATCAAATGCCCCGTCCGATTCGATGCCAAGGCAGGTGTGTAAATCATCTCGATATTGATATTGAAATGGTAGTCGTTGCTCCAGGGAGGCAACTGGTATTCCTCATTAAAACAACCTTCCAACGCCGCCGCTACACCTTGTGGAGGCGTTACACAAGCCTGTTTGTACAATCCATAATCAATAATTTCTTGAAGGTTTTTATCAGGAAGATTAATTTTTGGTACAGTTGCCCAGTAGTTTTTCCAGTAAATATCACGCTGATTTTTCAGTTGTGAGATGTCTGTATTTTTTGAAATATTTTTACCTAAAGCACTGGTAATCAGAATATTATTAAGATTGATTCTTTTCCAATCTATCGTCAGAGATTCATCTGCTGGGAGTGTTTGGGTAAAACTTTGTCCGAGATTTTTAGAAATATCCCCAAGATTTGTTACCACTGGTGCCTGAATCCCGACGGCTTCTAATTGCTTCTGAACATAATTCCAAGACGGAATCAGTTGGCACGTAGCCTGACAGTTTTTAGGCAAATTCACCCAAGCAATTTCATCATTACTTGCCTGTAAAATTGTAGCAATTTCTTCTTTGCCTGTTGAATTTTGTAAGACAATTTTCAACTCCGCTTTTTGTAAATCTAAGTCTCCTCGCAATAGTTTCCAGTCTTCGGGAAAAGTAATTTCTAAACGTCCCCCTCCTATTTGCTGTGGATGCCCCAAATTGGGAGAACCTTCCTTTTTCGGAACTGCAAAAAGTTCTCTCAAACCTTTTTCGTCTTTAGCTTCCAAACGATTTTTTACATCTTGAAAAGTCGCTTTTGCCGTGAAAGGATTGCCCCCTCTCCTATCCCAAAATCCAGCCCGTCCGATGGTGATTTTCAAGACATTAGCTTCGCCCCAAATCATTAATCCTTGCGTACCATTACCCATCAACACGCCCGTATGAGTGCGTGGCAGAGGGAAATCCCAAACCAAGTTTTTTTGTGAAAACCCTCCGAAATGAAGGCAAATTAGTAACGAAATTAGAGTGATTTTTTTCATGATTTGTAGGAGTTATTATCCTTAAAAAATATAAGACATCATCAGTTCATCTATAAAACGTCCTTCGCTTTTTAGGTGGGTATATTTTCTGAGAATACCTTCTGGTTCAAAACCTGCTTTTTTGTAAAGTTCAATTGCCCTGAGATTTTCAGTTCCAGCACTTAGTTCTAATCTTTTGATGCCCTTTTGTTCGGCTAAATCAATAATTTCTCGCATCATTTTTAGTCCTAAACCTTTGCCTGCAAAATCTGGGTGAATGGCTAAACCTCCCAAGTAGGCAATATGCGTACAGCGATGTTTGAGCAAAACTAACTTGAACATTCCTGCCGAAATCCCATTCTCTTCAAAAACATAAATGACTTTATCGGACAATAAATCTTCAAAAATTGGTCTGAATTCTTCTGAACTCATCTGTTCGTACAACAAATATGGGTTCACTTGGGGGTGCATATACAAGTTAAAAAAGAAGTCAAAATCGGATGCAGTGGCATTTCTGTACATGAATAAAAATGGTTTTGTTGATAAAGTTAATCGCTTCGCAAATTACACAAAATCTTTCTTTTTATATTTTCCAAACTTCAAGAATGGAGAATCTGGACAAAGATTTTTGATTAATTAAAGAAGCTACATAAATTTTTTGCTAACATTTATCCGCCATTATAAGAAATTTCAATAATCATTGTTTAAATCATAAAATTTATTTACATTGTACAATAAAAAGGACATCTGTGGTATATTTTATGTAAATTTGTTCCTCATTTTGTCCAAACATCCAACAATTATTAAAACCCGTTTTTATTTTATGAAAAAAAAATCTCCTACTCAAATTTTACTCGTATGCCTTCTGTGCTTTTGTTTTTTGGGAATTGCAAACCCGTCCCGAGCAAGTGTTAGTACTGAGACATCAAGTGTAGAGAAAAAAATTACTGGAAAAATTACCGATGAAAGTGGTAATGCCTTGCCTGGAACAAGTGTTGCCGTAAAGGGAACGTCGAAGGGAACAGCCGCAGATGCTTCAGGTAATTATTCTATCAATCTTCCTGATAATGCCACAACGCTGGTTTTTTCATTTACTGGTTACAATTCTCAAGAAATTGTTGTTGGCGGACGCTCGGTGGTTGATGTACAAATGAGAGCCAATGTGCAGTCATTGGACGAAGTTGTGGTAGTTGGTTATGGTCAGGTTCGGAAAAGTGACCTAACAGCATCAGTAGCTTCTGTAAAGGCAACCGATATCAAAGCCATTATACCTACTTCTTTGGAACAAGGTCTTGCTGGGCGTGCAACGGGTGTTGTAGTTACACAGGCATCGGGTGCACCAGGGGGTGCGGTTACGGTACGTGTGCGTGGTCCTAACTCTATTAGTTCAGGTAGTGAGCCTCTGTATGTTGTTGATGGAATTCCAATTTATTCTGATAACGACGCAACCAGTTCGGGCGGAAATCGTACTTCTTCTAATGCCTTGGCTTCAATCAATCCGAGTGATATTGAATCAATGGAAATTTTGAAAGACGCTTCTGGAACTGCCATTTATGGTTCGAGGGGTTCAAACGGAGTAATCCTGATAACAACTAAAAGAGGTAAGGCAGGCGTAACAAAGATTGATTATGAGGGTTCGCAGACTTTCATGACAGTTGCCAAGAAATTAGAAATGATGAATGCCACTCAATATGCTGAATATCAGAATCTTAGAGCGGTATCTCGTGGACAGTCAGCTCCTTATCCGAATCCTTCGCAGCTTGGAAAGGGTGTAAATTGGCAAGATGAAACTACCAGAACTGGAGGAATCATGAACCATCAATTGACATTTTCTGGTGGTAATGAAAAAACTCAATTCTTAGTTTCAACAGGATATTTTAAAGAAAACGGAATTATCAAAAGTACCGATTTTGAAAGAATATCACTTCGTGCAAATATTGACTCTAAGTTTTTGAATGATAAAGTTCGTTTGGGTATAAGTTCATTCCTAAGTACTACTGGGCAAAATGCAATCCCAACAGACCGTGGCGGACCAGGTGGTGCAATTATTACTATTTTGGGTCAGTCTCCGATTGGTCCAGTTTATAATCAAGATGGTTCTTATAATTTGCAGGCTTATGATGGACGTTTCTTGACGAATCCATTAGCAGAAGTGCAAGAAGTGATTGACCGTGACCGAGGACTTAGATTCTTAGGAACAGGTTATGTCCAGTTTGAATTGGCTAAAGATTTATTCTTCAAAACATCATTAGGAGTAGATTTGATGAGTAATAACCGTGAAACGTATTATTCAGACCAAACTCGTTTGGGTCGTGAGCGTAGCCGTTCTTATGAATTAGGTTACAGAAATATTGGTAATGTTCTGAACGAAAATATTCTGAGTTACTCAAAACAATTTGGAACAAGCCGTTTAGATGCACTTGCAGGTTATACTTACCAAACTGATAACAATCGTTTTGGTACGACATCAAGTAACGGGTTTACTTACAATGCCTTCGATGTAAATAATGTGCAAGATGGTGTGAAATTTTTGCAACCATTTTCAAGCAAACAAGAGTGGGTTTTGCAATCATTTTTAGCAAGAGTAAATTACAGTTTGATGGACAAGTATTTACTTACCCTGACAATGCGTAGAGATGGTTCTTCTAAATTTGGACCAAATAATAAATGGGCAAACTTCCCATCAGTAGCTTTTGCTTGGAAGATGAAAGATGAGGCTTTCATGAAAGATTTTACTGCCGTTTCTGATGCCAAATTGAGACTAAGTTATGGTATTACGGGTAACTCACAAATCCCAATTGGTCGCTCATTGGCTTCATTGTCTGGTGATAATTATTTGATTAATGGAACAATCGTACCGGGCGTTCGTGAAACAAGAGTTGCCAATCCAGACCTTCGTTGGGAAACTACCAAGATGGTTAATGCAGGACTTGATTTGAGTTTCTTGAATAACCGTCTAACGGCTTCGTTCGATTATTTTAGTAATACAACAAGTGATTTGTTGTTGAATGTAGCCTTAGCACCAACGACGGGTTTCCAGACAGCACTACAAAATTCTGGTGTTTTGAATAACAGAGGTTTTGAAGCATCATTAAATTACAATGCTGTTAATACAAAAGACTTCCGTTGGGATATTAGAGCAGATATTTCGAGCTTGAAAAATGAAATTACAGACTTAGCTGGGGCACCTCCTTTCTATTCTTTTGTGGGTAGCCACTTAGGACCAGAAGGTTCTTATGTTTCTGTGGGACAACCTTTGGGCGGCTGGTTTGGCTATGAATACATCGGAATCTGGAAAAATGCAGACGAAATCAAGAACAATCCGAGCATTGCAGGAATTGACAAACCAGGGTATCCGAGATATAAAGATGTAAACGGAGATGGTAAAATTGACATCAGTGACCGTACTTATTTAGGAAATCCAAATCCAACTTTGATTTGGGGACTAAACTCATCTTTTACCTACAAGAGCTTTGATTTTAGTTTCTTTTTCAGAGGTTCGCATGGTGGCAAAATTCGTAATCTTCAGGCATCAGAACACGCAGATGGTGTAGGAAATTACAACCAATATGCTATTGTTGCTACGGATTCTTGGACACCAAGTAACACTTCGGCATCTCGTCCTATTATAGATGCTACTCGTGAATTCCCAAGTTTCTTCCGTCGTTCTTCTTTCTTTATTGAAGACGGTTCGTTTGTAAGATTGGTTAATACACAAGTAGGATTCAGAGTACCTGCCAACAAATACATTCGTTCGGCTCGTGTATATGTGAGTGGTCAGAACCTCTTGACTTTCTCGAAATACACAGGTTTCGACCCAGAAGTTAGTAACGGCGGACAAAGCCCATTGAACCGTGGAGATGATTATGACGCATATCCAAGAGCAAGACGCTTTACAGTTGGAGTACAATTAGGATTTTAGAAATAAATTTTTAAATTTTTTAAACAAAAAAAATAGACACACAGTTGAAAAATAATCTGTGCAAAACATTAAAAATCAATAAGTTATCATGAAAAAAATAATCAGAAACACACTCATGTTGGGTTGTGGAGTTTTACTGACATTTTCTTGTAAGAATTTGGAAGAAAAACCTGACTTTGCAAGCCCTGCTTCTTTCTATAAAGACCAGAAAGATATGGAAGCAGCTATCAATGGAGCGTATCGCCCTTTGAATCAGCAATGGTTTAATACTTTTTATAATAGAAGTGTTTTCGACTGTGCATTGGGTATAGCAGGTGGCTATGAAAAAGGTCCACAGTATTACGAAACTGGTGCTTATGTAGCCAGTGACGAGTACATTGATGCCTACTGGAAAGACAATTATGACGGATTAAACCGTGCTAATGTTGTCTTGGACAGAATGGCTGGCGTTGGAAAAGATAAAATCTCTGATGCAAAACGTAATCAGATTATGGGAGAAGCCCATTTCTTGCGTGCTTTGTATTTGTATCAGGTTTATATCTATTTCGAGAACGTTCCTGTGCCAGACAAATCAACGACGGCATTAGGTGCAAACATCTCTAATGAAGGTGGCAAAGCAAAAGCATTGGCACAAATGGAGGCTGATTTGAAAGCAGCTGAAAATGAACTACCTGCCCAAAACGCAAGTAGCGATGCTGGTAGAGCTAATAAATGGGCTGCCAAAACGCTTTTGTCGATGGTTTATTTAGAAGCAGGTAAGTGGAACGAAGCTGCCGCTAAATCAAAAGAAGTAATTGACCAAAGTGGTGCTACTTTATTCCCTGATTTTGCGGATGTTTTTGGTATTGCCAAAGAAAATACTGGAGAGCGTTTCTTTGAAATTCAGAACGATTTTGATACAAGTCCGTGGAGTAATTACAACAATATGCACGCACACTTTACCCCAACAGATTGGGACGGTGGCGACCCAAATACACTCGAAGCAGGCGATAATGTTACTGCTGCTGGTTGGGGTGATGCTTGGATTGTAGGTGACAATGGTTTCAGAGCAAAATTTGAAGCTGGCGATAAGCGTATCAAAGCTACTTTTATGGAACAGTATCGTTCTAAAAATGCAGGTGGTGAAGTTGTAAAATACGACCCAAAAGCGAAGTCAGGTTTTGTTGCTCCAAATTCAAAAGAGCGTACTTTTAGCAATGTTATTCTTCAGAAAAACATTGAATACAAAATCGGTGGCTGGCAATATACTAAGAAGAATTACATGATTTTGAGACTTTCTGATGCCCTTTTGACAAACAAATTCAAAAGAGCGTACTTTTAGCAATGTTATTCTTCAGAAAAACATTGAATACAAAATCGGTGGCTGGCAATATACTAAGAAGAATTACATGATTTTGAGACTTTCTGATGCCCTTTTGACAAATTCAGAAGCAATTGCCAATGGTGCTTCTGGTGATGGTCTTGCTGGTATAAATGCTGTTCGTACAAGAGCAGGATTGAAGCCACTCGCAGGGGTTTCTGGACAAGCATTAAAAGATGCGGTTTTCAATGAGTGGATGCGTGAATTTGCTGGCGAAGGCTGGGGTTTTTCAACGGCTCGTAGATTTGGAAAAACAGCTGAGGTCATCAAAGAATTTGCTGGTCGTACAGTTGACAATGCTAAGTTCAGATTGTTGCCAATCCCTTTGGTAGAAATCAATGCAAACCCAGGCGTTAAACAAAATAGTGGTTGGTAGTTATTCAAATTGTTGAGATTCGACGTGTTGAATTGTTGTAACTCGCTGATATACAGTGATTATTGTTTAACATTCTTCGCAAATCAATTTTGTTTGAGTATTTTATCTTCAAAACATGGTATTGGTTTTATGACCGATACCATGTTTTTTTTTGATTCGCCCTAATCGGAAATTGAAAATGAGTGTCTATATTACTTTGTGTTCAAAATGTATTTCCATAAAATGCTAAATAAATCTCTCATTATCAGTGCATTATTGCTATTTTCTTCTTGCAAAAAGGAAGAGAATCTTTGGTTTAAAAAAGTATCGCCTGAGTCATCTGGAATCACTTTCATAAATACTATTCAAGAAAATGAACAGTATAATATGATAGACTATTCGTATTTGTACAACGGTGGCGGTGTGGGAGTGGGTGACATCAATAACGATGGACTGCCAGATATTTTCTTTACCAGTAACCAAGCAACTTGTGAAATGTATCTGAATAAAGGTGGTTTAAAATTTGAAAATATTACCCAAAATGCAAAACTTAAAACCACGGGTTGGTGTACTGGAGTAACTTTGGCGGATGTAAATGCAGACGGTTTTTTGGATATATATGTTTGTAAATCAGGGAATTGCCCCGCCAATGAACGCAAGAATTTATTATTTATCAATGATGGAATTAAGTCAGGGAAATGGTCGGGGACTTTCACGGAAGAGGCAGAAAAATATGGCATTGCCAATGATGGTTGGAGTAGCCAGTCCGCATTTTTTGATTATGACAAAGACGGTGATTTAGATCTATACGTACTAAACGCCACGAACGAAGACCGCCAGCCGAACCGAATTAAAGAGAACCGAGAATTAGATGGAAATAGCCCTGCAAATGATGCTTTTTACCGAAATGATAATGGGAAATTTACAGAAATTCATACCCAAGCAGGTATCATAGACGACGCTTGGGGGCTTGGGTTGGGTATCGGAGATTTTGACCAAGACGGTTGGGAGGATATATACATTTCAAATGATTTTTTGGCAAATGATTTAATTTATTTCAATAACCAAAAGGGGAGCGGTTCATCGCCACAATTTACCGAAAAATCTAAAACACTTTTGGCTCATACCAGTCATTTCTCGATGGGAAATGACATTGCCGATTTTAATAATGATGGCTGGCAAGATATTGTAGTCGCCGACATGATGCCAAGTACCAATCTCCAACGCAAAAAAATGGCTGGTACGCTGTCTAATGATGCTTTTGACTTGGTTCTAAAAAATGGTTATACACCCCAATATATGCGAAATACCCTACAATTGAATAACGGAAATGGGCTTCCTTTTTCTGAAATTGGCATGATGGCGGGTATAAATGCCACCGACTGGAGTTGGTCGCCTTTGCTGGTAGATTTTGATAATGACGGTTGGAAAGATTTATTCATCTCTAACGGCTATCGGCATGATATTGCCGACATGGATTTTATTACGGACAATGCCCAGTTAGGACAAAAGATGCAACTTTTTGATGCCGATAAAATCATCAAAGAAACTGCTAAAAAACAAGCCGAATACAAAACCAAAAATCGACTTTTTAGGAATACAAAAAACCTCGGATTTAAAGATATTTCAGAAAGTATCGACGAAAATACCCCTTCTTTTTCTAATGGTTCAACCTATGCTGACCTCGACAATGATGGAGATATTGACCTGATAACCAATAATATAGACGAAACAGCAGGAGTTTTTGAGAATATTTCTACCCCAAAAAATTACTTAAAAATTAACCTTTCAGAAAATTCTCAGAACCGTTTTGCTTTGGGGGCAGAGGTTATTATTTTTCAGAAAAATACGAAACAAGTCTATCATCATGCAGTTACGAAAGGCTATTTGTCAAGTACAGAATATGCCATCAATATTGGTTTGGGAGATGAGCCTCAGATTGATTCATTACAGATTATTTGGACAGATAGAACTTTTCAGAGCTTAAAAAATGTAAAAGCAAATCAGATTTTAGCAATAAAAAAAGCTCAGAATTTGCCCAAATACATTGTTGAAAAATACAAAAAAACACTCTTCTATACCAGTGATTTTCCTTTTCAAAATACTGAAGAACCTTTTAATGATTTTGCAACAGAACCATTGCTACCACACCGTTTCTCTACCGAAGGTCCGAAAATGACTACTGGAGATATAAATGGAGACGGGCTTATGGATTTTTTCGTGGCAGGTTCTTTGCAAAAAACGGGTACTTTTTTCATCCAAAAAACAGATGGGACATTCCAACAAAAGCCATTAGTAAGTCCGCAACCCATTGGCGACGGGGGCGATTGCTTACTTTTTGATGCCGACAATGACCATGATTTAGACCTCTTGATTGCCAGTGGTGGCAATGAGTTTGAACTGAATTCTATCTTTTATCAAGACCAGTTTTTCCTCAATGATGGCAAGGGAAATTTTAATTTCAAAACCGACTATTTGCCCAAAATCAATACGCCAAGTTCATGTATAGCAGCCTGTGACTATAATAAAGATGGAAAAATAGATGTTTTTGTGGGAGGCAGACGTTCAATCATGAAGTATGGCGAAGCTGGAACGAGTTATAGCCCCCCGACCCCCAGATGGGGGGCAAGCAATAGCCAATCAGCTACTTCCATGGAAGCGGCAAACGGCGGTGACATAACTCCCCCTCTGGGGGTTGGGGGGCTTGGGCTTGTCACCTCTGCACTTTGGGCAGATATTGACCAAGATGGCTGGCAAGATTTATTGGTAACGGGCGAGTTAATGCCGATTATGTATTTCAAAAATGAAAAGGGAAAATTAAGCGAAAAACCAATCGAAATTGCTGAAAGTGGTTTCTGGAATACTTTGGCAAGTGGCGATTTTGATAAAGATGGAGACATAGATTTTATTGCAGGGAATTTAGGACTCAATAACAAGTTTGGTGTAAGTAAAAAAACACCATACAGAGTTTATTTGAATGATTTTGATGGAAATAATTACTTCGACCCAGTCGTTACGTATTTTGTAGAAGGCAAAGAATATCCAGCCGCTAATCGTGATGATTTGATGAAGCAAATACCATCTTTGAGAAAAAAGTTTACAAAATATTCAGACTTCGCAAAAGCTACAATCTATGATATTTTTGATGAATCATTACTCAAAAAATCGCAGATGAAAGAAGCAACAATTACCGAAAGTGTCTATCTCGAAAACAAGGGAAAGGACAAGGGATTTACGGTTAAAGTTCTCCCTAAAATTGCCCAAATGAGTACTGTACGTAGTATTTTGGTAGAAGATGTAAACAAAGATGGTAATTTAGATGCCATTTTGGTCGGAAATTCTTATGCACCAGAAGTAGGTACAGGAAGTTTTGATGCTTCTTTGGGTGTATTCTTGAAAGGCTTAGGCAATGGAAATTTTGAAGC
This sequence comes from Cytophagales bacterium, assembly GCA_013298865.1. GTDB lineage: Bacteria > Bacteroidota > Bacteroidia > Cytophagales > Spirosomataceae > JAAFJL01. Next base: position 43,018 of record JAAFJL010000019.1, read on the forward strand.
TATTTCAAATCAAAAAACAGGCATCAATTTATCTGGTGACACTCGACAAATCATTAAAATTCAAGCAAAAAAACCGTTTTATTTAATTTCAAAAAATAGTGGAGCTTTTGTACGTTTGGATTTTTAAATTACAATCTCATGACATTTCCGATTACAATTTTTGACATCCATTTGCATCTCATTTTTGAAATATTAGCGTATTCAATTGGTTATCGTTTTTATGTTTTTCTGAGGAATAAGTCCCATGATTTAATCTCAGATGAAGGGCGACTTTGGATTTTTATTGGTGCAGCGGCGGGTGCATTTCTGGGTTCGCATATTCTGGGGATTCTCGAAAACCCTTCCAAATGGAATCAGTTGAATCTCATTTATTTTATGGGAAACAAAACTATTGTGGGTGGACTTTTGGGCGGATTAATCGGTGTAGAATTGACCAAAAAATTCATTGGAGTAACTACTTCATCAGGAGATTTAATGACGTTTCCTATCATTTTGGCACTATCAATCGGACGAATCGGCTGTTTTGCCGAAGGACTCGAAGATGGTACTTTTGGCATAACCACTACCCTACCCTGGGGCATAAATTTTGGGGATGGATTATACAGACATCCAACACAATTGTACGAAATTATCTTTCTGATTATCCTCGGATTCTTGCTGTTTTTACTCGAAAAAAATGTAGTTTTATTAAACGGCTCAAGATTTAAAGTACTGATGGTCAGTTATTTAATCTTTCGTTTCCTGATAGAATTCATCAAACCAAACGAGTTTTATAGCTTTGGTGTTTGTTCTATCCAAATTGCGTGTATATTTGGATTATTATATTATTGGAAAGTTTTAGCGATGCCTCAAAAATTGATTCAAAACGTGTGAATTTTATGAAAAAACTAACTCTTTTATCACTCATTGGATTGCTGGTTTATGGGAATTGTACTTTTATGTCAGAGAAGCCCGTTTTACCAGACGAAGCAGCCGTAATGCCTCCCTTTTCTTTAAATGGAGCTAACAAAATTGGTTGTTATTTAGACAATATTATTTGGGCAAATGGTGGTGTTAATCCCAATGGGCTGAACAATATCACTACTACTTTCAGGTTTTCAAGACAAAAAGATTCTACCGTTTTTAACATTGTGGGCAATTTATATACCTACAAAAATAATGACAATTTCTCTTTAGGTTTTTCTGGAAAGGGCATACCCAAAGTAGGAGAAACTTATACTTTAGGCAAAAATGCTGATATTAGAATTGAGTACAAAAGAAATATTGATATAAATAAGTATGTTATTTTTAAAGACAAAAACCCCGAATTAACTACCATAATTTTCACCAAGGTTGACACCCTAAATAAAATACTTTCGGGACGTTTTGATGCAAAGATTTTCAATAGTACTACCAAAGACAGCCCAATAAAAGTATCAGATGGACGCTTTGATGTACAATATCTGAAATTTCCTGAGTAATTTTTTTGTAAGAGACCTCGTGAGAGGTCAAATTTGATTAGCCATACGTGAAACGTATGGAATTGGAATATGAGCGAATTCAACCCCGAATGGGGTTGAACCAAGCAATTAATTCATTTTTCCCCGAGTTTCACTCAGGGCTAATCAAATTTAATCCTTTCAGGATTTTGAAAAAGAATTTGCTGTATTCATACTTAAATTATTGTAAACATTTGATAATCAGAATAATACAACTGAATTTTATCAATATTTAGCGTATAAATCAGTCACTTATTAACTTAACAACTTAGAACTTATCAAATCTCTCTCATGCCCAAAGAACGCCCATATATTTATTACGATTTTACGCAAAGCCTTTGTAGCACTTGCCTCCGCAGGGTAGATGCCAAAATTGTGTTTGAAAATGACAATGTTTTTATGTTGAAAAATTGTCCACAACATGGTTTTGAAAAAGTACTGATTGCAACTGATATTGAATATTACAAAAACTGTCGGAACTACGCCAAACGTTCAGAAATGCCTTTGCACTTCACTACGCCAACGCATTTTGGTTGCCCTTACGACTGCGGACTTTGTACCGACCACGAACAGCATTCTTGCCTGACCGTAGTTGAAGTTACCGACCGCTGCAACCTGACGTGTCCTACCTGTTACGCCATGTCTTCGCCTACGTATGGCAGACACCGAAGTCTGGAAGAAATAGAAGCCATGTTAGACTTGGTGGTAAAAAATGAAGGCGAACCTGATGTCGTGCAGATTTCGGGGGGCGAGCCAACAGTACATCCTGATTTCTTCAAGATACTGGACGTTGCCAAAACTAAGCCAATCAGGCATTTGATGCTCAATACCAACGGCATCAGAATTGCCAAAGATGAGGATTTTGTAAAACAATTAGCAAGCTATATGCCTGATTTTGAGGTATATCTGCAATTTGATTCTTTCAAAAAAGAAGCTCTCGAAACCCTTAGAGGTGCAGATTTAAGGGCTACTCGTGAAAAGGCTTTAGAGCATTTAAACAAATATAATCTATCTACAACCTTAGTAGTAACGCTCCAAAAAGGGTTGAATACCGATGAAATTGGAGCAATCATTGAGTACGCCCTCAAACAACCTTGTGTACGTGGCGTTACGTTTCAGCCAACACAAGTGGCAGGACGATTGGAAGATTTTGACCCTGCAAAAGACCGAATTACCCTCACGGAAGTGCGACAAGAGATTCTGAATCAAACTAATATTTTCAAGCCCAACGATATTATTCCAGTGCCATGCAATCCTGATGCTTTGGCGATGGCTTATGCCCTTAAAATTGATGGACAAGTTTTGCCATTAACACGATTTATTAGCCCTGATGATTTATTGGATAATTCTCGGAATACCATCGTTTATGAGCAAGAACCGCATTTACACGCACACATGATTCAGTTATTTAGTACAGGCAATTCGGTTGAATGTGCTACTGACGAATTGAAAGAAATTATGTGTTGTTTACCCAAAATTCAAGCTCCGAATTTAGGTTATGACAACCTTTTCAGAATTATCATCATGCGGTTTATTGATGCTTATGATTTTGATGTTCGGGCAATTAAAAAATCTTGCGTACATATCGTGAGCAAAGACCAAAAGATTATTCCGTTCGAGACCATGAATCTTTTTTACAGAGATGAAGAGAAACTGGAGCATTTAGAAAAATTGAGAAAGGAACGAACTATGTTTGTAGATTTAGAGGCGATTAAGTAGTCGTTAAGTTTTAAGTTAATAAGTTGGGGGTTCAACTATGATTTATACGGGATTTACTCGTCGAACATGGAAGTCGTCCTTCAAAAGGACGGCTTCCGTATAAATTTTAGAAGAACCTAAATTGTTAAGAAAAAAGCATAAAGCACTGTTTATCAAATAGTTATGCAATATATTTTGGTAAACATTATTTTGAAATATGGAAAAATTCGGGAAAATAATTGGCATAAATCTATTGATATTGTTTGCTTATTCTTTAATCTCAAACCTATTGAGAAAGTTAGATGGAGATTTAACAATGAT
>JAAFJL010000190.1 GCA_013298865.1 Cytophagales bacterium
AACCACATTTTAACAACTACTTATTTATCACTGAATACCTTCAAACAATATGAAAAAAATATTACTAATAGCCTCCGTTTTTCTTCTTGCAACAACAATTGGTCTTGCGACAAAACCCAAAAATACTCGTCATGCAGCACGCCCACCCAAAGAGCAACTGAATGTAAAAGATGCCGAAGAGATTGCATTTAAGGCAGAAAAAGTCATCAAAGAATTTAATGGTTTGCTCAATACTATTCAGTCAGTGGACATTGATAGCAAGGAAATGCAAGACGTGATTACGAATAGTTACGGCGGGCAAGTCAATAAAATTTTCTTTGATAAAAATGTTGTTTTGGAAGATGACGTCAACCCCAAAAATGCTGATTATCAGAACGTCCAAGATATTACTATTGATAAATATTTGAACAATTTCGACCTCCTTTACACCAAAAGTAAAGAAGACGAAACAGTCTTTTTCAATAATATTTACGCATCTAACGTAAAGAAAAGTGCCTACTATTACATCAAAATATTTTTCAATAGCGAACTAAAAGGGAAAAATAGTTCTATTGCAGTTCCCTACAAAAAAGCTCGTCGGGTTGCGGAAGTTCGTGCAGATAAGGTGGGCAATAAATGGGTCGCTCAGATTGCAAGAATAGGATTTTTTAGCCCTGCTGATTCCTTGAATGAAAGTAAAAACGATGTAGAATTAGTAGAAGCTCCCGCAGAAGCCACCAAAGGAAAAGGAGGTATTCAACTGTCTGCCAAAGAGTTAGCTCGCCAAGAACAAGTCGAGGCTTACAAAAAAGAACGTGGCGAATACGACAGTATGGTGGCATTGGCAGATTCTGCCTTCAAGGTGCATGACTATGAAAAAGCTATTGAATATTATGGAAAAGCAGACCAGATAAATCCTTATGAAATTTATCCGAAAGCCCAATTATTCCGAATTAAGAAGGATTTGGAATTAGGCAAATTCAATGAAGAGGAAATTTTAAAAGATTATCAGAAAAACGGAGAACTTGCAGAAAAACGTCGTCAGTACGAAACAGCAAAGGAATTTTACCTAAAAGTTTTCGAGAAAAAACCCGATGATAAAGATATTGAAAATAAAATCAAGAGTTTAGACCAACGTATCAGAATCACGGTAGAATTGGACGAAAAATACAATATGGGCGACTACAAAGACGCTATTAAAGGTTATGACAAAGCAATAAAATCAAACAAAGACAATTCGGATTTGTACGTAGGCAGAGGAAAATGCTACGTAAAATTGGGCGATAAAGAAAAGGAAAAAGCCCTAAAAGATTTTGCAAAAGCCATAGAATTAGACAATACCAATTTGGTAGCTTTGGGTAATCGGGCAGATTTATATGCTGAAAACAAAGAATACGTAAAAGCAATTTCTGACTATACCATTTACTTGTCGATTGATAAAAATGATGCTGATGTTTATGCTGCTCGTGCCAGCTTACGTGCATCAGCGAACAACTTGCGTCAGGCGTATGAAGATTATGATAAAGCCATCGTATTAGAACCCAAAAATCCAGATTTTTACTACGCAAAAGGCATTTTACATCTCAATAATAATGAGCCAGACAAAGCCATCAAATTATTCTCGAAAGCAATAGATTTGAAAGATGATTTTGGTGAGGCTTACTACGAAAGAGGTTTAGCCGAGTTAACGCCAAAAATCAATAAAATCCAAGATGCAGGTAAAGATTTTGCCGAAGCACGTAAGAATGGAGTTGATGATGAGGTGGTTGCGTCTATCGTGAATCTGGCAAGTAATTATTACAACGAAGGGCTTCAAAGAGTAGAAAGTAAAAATATTGCAGGGGCAATTATTTCTTTTACGAATGCCGTAATCTTGCGTGAGGAGTTCTCAGAGGCATATTACGAGCGTGGAGATTGTTACTATCAACAAGAAAACCATTTACTGGCAATCAACGATTTCAACAAAGCGATTAAGTATAATAAATTTTATTCTGATGCTTATTATCGCCGTGGACAGTCGCATTTTAGCCTTAGAAATTATGCCTTAGCTGTTCCAGATTTTGATTTTACGTATCAGGTTACGCCAGATTTTTATCAAGCACTTTTGATGAAAGGAAACTCTTTGATTCAGTTAGGAAAATTCGGACAAGCGATGGAGGCTTTCCAAAGAGCAACTGGACTACCTTCTATCCAAAAAGCGAAAGCTCCAGACCCAGAAGTTTCGTCTGTTTGGAGTGGTTTAGGACGTTGCCAAATAGAGATGCGTCAGTTCAAAGATGCAGACAATAGTTTGGAAACTGCTTTGAAATTTGACAAGCAAAATGCAGAGATTTATTTCTTTAGAGGTCTGGCATTCAATGCTTTAACAAAATATAGTGATGCCATTTCCGAATTTTCTAAGGCAATCACACTTTCACCAAATGATTATGACATTTACTTTGAACGTGGTAAAACCTACCAAGTTTCCAAGAAATACAAAGAATCAATCAATGATTTTACTCGTGTCGTAGAGGCTGACCGTACCACAGAATTAGCCCTAAATGCCTTTTATATGAGAGGCATAAGTTTCGCTAAAACAGAACAATATGCTCAGGCTTTGAACGATTACAGAGAAATTGAACAGAAGAAAATAGAAAAATTATTGAACATTGATTTTTATAGAGAACTGGGATTTTTGAACTTGAATGTGAATAATCCACAAGCATCTAACAAATATTTCGAGAAAGTTTTGGAACTGAACAACAACTCTGGAGAAGCCATGTACGGAATAGCTTGCGGATATGTACTACAAAATAATCAGATTGAAGCCTTGAAATGGTTTGAAAAAGCCTTCAAAACACGTAGTATTTCTTGGGATAATATCAAAAAAGACAGTTACATCAAGGAATTTAAAAACAATGCAGATTTTAAAGAATTGGTAAGTAAATTGTTGAAGTAATGTGTTACGAGCTAAGCCACTGCAAAGCCAGAATATTCACGGGCATAAGGAGGTAAAAAACCAAGAACGATGTCTTGTGATTGAACTCCTTGAGCCATGAACTCGTCAACAACTTCTCGCTCCGTATTGTTACATTGCATCCAAATTTTGTTATTTTTAATATCAAAATGAAAAATTGGTCCAAAAATATGATGTTTATCATGCCAACCCAATGCAAGTAACTGAAAGCTGAGGTTATTTTTGTCAGCCAAAATATGATATTCTACTTCGCTATTAACTGGCGAAGTAGTTTCCTTGACATATTTCTCTAAAAAATCAAGGATAATCCGTTGATAAAGAGCTATTTTATCCATTTCACAATAGTATTTTGGATTGGGTCGAAAATCACAATTTTAGCACTCACTCTCTCTAATGATTTTTGAATGACAGGTTTCAAGAAAAATCTTTCCCAGACATCATCAGGAATCGCCAAAAACAATATACGTTTTGGATCAAAAGTTTCTAGTGCAACGAAATAATCGTTAAATTGTCCAACTGCTCTATGAAATTCATTAATCGTAGAAGGTCCCACAAAACTTTTGACCTCAATTGCTATTTTGAGTTCATCTTTTTCAGCAGCTATTAGTGGTTCGGCAGCAAAATCAATTTCATAACCTACATCATCAATTTTTACTGGATATGGGTCATGAGTTATTAACCATCCATCTTTCTCTAAGGCTTGACGTACATTTTGATGATAAAAATCTTTTGCCACTTGTTCTTGCGATTTAAAAGTTTTGTAAACAAATATAGCAAAGTGGTTTTATGAAATTTTCATTATAAAGATAAATATTATATAAAATCATATAAACTAACACAAAAAAACAACCAAAATCACTATGCGAAAAATCCTTTTTTGCTTGCCCTTTTTATTTGTCCTGATGAGTCTATCTGGTCCTACAATAGACTTTTATACTGCTCAACTCCGCTTTCCGAGGGTACGAGAAGCCTTGAAATCAAAAGGTAAAATCGTTGACGAAATGCTTTCTTCAAAAGGCATCAATACTGCTCGTTTTGATATTTTCTTTAGGGCTTTCAAGAAAGAACAGAAGTTTGAAATTTGGGCAAAAAATAAAGAAGAAAATACTTTCAAACTCTTGAAAACCTATGATTTTTGTGCCTCTACGGGTGTTTTAGGTCCAAAACGTCGGTCTGGAGATAGACAAATGCCAGAGGGTTTTTATACGATTGATGCCTTCAATCCAACCAGTAATTATTACCTTTCTTTCCGAGTTGGCTATCCGAATGCTTCTGATAAAAAGTTTGCTGACCAGCTAAATCCTGGGGACAATATCTTCGTGCATGGCTCGTGCATCACGATTGGCTGTATTCCTGTCGGAGACGAAAATATCAAGGAATTGTACATTCTGGCGGCTCGGGCAAAAGGTGGAGAACAAGATATTCCGATTCATATTTTTCCCAACAAAATGACAGATGAAAATTATGATTCTTTGAAAAAAGAATTTGCTTCAAATGCTACATTATTAGAATTTTGGTCTTGGCTAAAACCTGGATTTGACGCTTTCGAGAAGGCAAATGTCTTGCCAGTAGTAACAGTAGATGACACTGGAAAATATGTAGTGAAATAGATTTTAATGCTCGCTCCAAATTCCGATTTGGGGCGAGCATTATACTTTAAACTTTAGACTTTTTACACAACTCCTATCATTTTCAATTCATAATTAATTCCCTAATCTTCCCTACCAAAACCTGATTGATTTTTTGATAGCTCTCGTGTGTCCAACCTGCGATATGGGGCGTTAGAATTACATTTTGCTTCTGGAAAAGCTGCGTATAAAGTTCTTCTTGCTCAGGGTTGAGCTTGTCCATTTTCTCATTTTCCAAAACATCCAAGCAAGCTCCTTTGATTTTCCCAGCTTCGAGTCCGTCCAAAATTGCTTTTACAGAAGCGACTTCGCCACGAGAAGTATTGATGAGATAAAAATCTTTTTTGAAAAGATGAATAAAGTCGTCATTGACCATCAAACGAGTTTCATCCGTGAGCGGTACATGAAGGCTCACAATGTCGGCTTCTTCATAAATTTCTTCTAAAGTGGCAGCTTTTGCAAAAAACTCGTCTTCTGGAACTGGATTGTATTTATCATGAGCCAAAACCCTGACATCAAAACCTAATAGTCTCTGTGCCAATGCTTTACCCATGTGTCCGTAGCCAATAATTCCTACGGTTTTACCAGCTAATTCAACACCACGGTTTTCTTCTCTGAGCCAAATTTTATTTCTTACCTGATTATCAGCCGTATTAATTTTATTGAATAAACACAGCATCATCCCCATCGTTTGTTCAGCAACGGCATCACGATTGCCTTCATTTGCTGCAAAAATTTGGATATTTCTTTTTGTAACTTCCTCAGTATCAATCAAATCCAGTCCTGCTCCTGCCCTACCGATAAACTCTAATTTGGTACAATAACCCAGAAACTCAGCATCAATTTTTGTTTTACTCCTAATCAAAAGCCCCTCATAGCCTGCAATGATAGAAAGAATTTCGGGACGTTTTATGTCTGGGCGATAATCTGGGACAAAACCTATTTCTTCCAACATCGGCATGATGGAAGCGTGCATATCGTCTGTGATTAAGATTCGTTTCATAATTTAGGTATTAGGTATGAGGTAGTAGATATGAAATCGTAGGTAATAAATTGGGGCAGTGGATTGACCTACTACCTCGCTTTTACTACCTATGACCTACTACCTCATACCTACTACCTGTAATCATTTTTTTTTCCAAAAATATAATGCTACCAAAGTTCCGATTGCCATAAAAAAGATGGCTTGGAGCATTAATTGGAAATAATGAATGGCTTGAAAAATTGGTCTGCCGTACAGGAAATTATCCAAAGAAAACATGGCAAAAGTTAGCAATCCACCGACAGGAATTGTTCCTCTAAAAATCAGAAATTGCCATTTTTTGCTCATATTTTAAGTTTGGATTAAATGGATTTGTAGATTTTTCAGAGAAAACCCAACATCAACCATCGGAAATCGAAATAATTAGAACTTCAATTTTTTGAGATTGTTCAAACTTATTTCTACGCCTTCAATTGGTGTACGTTTGTAGGCTTCTAATTCTACGATAAAATATTTTGCACCAGAGTTTTTATCATTGAAAATCTGTTGAAAATTAATATCTCCTTCTCCTACCTCAACACTTACGTTTTTCACAGGATCATGGTCTTTTACGTGGAAATGAGTAAATCTACCAGGCGTTTTCTTGAACCAATCAGAAGGTTTTTGTCCTGCAAAAGCAACCCAATATAAATCCATTTCAAAAGTTACCAAATCTTTTTCTGTATTGTTCAAAAGTGTTGAATACAGCATTTCCCCGTTGTAATCTTTGAACTCAAAATCATGGTTATGATAGCCAAATTTCATGCCCATTCCTTTGCAATATTCACCTGCTTTATTGAACATCTCAGCCATCATTTTTCCATTCGGACGGTCTGGATCTAACATATAAGGGGCTATTACAAACTTCTGACCTACTTTTTTAGCATCTTCAACTGTTTTCTTGAAAGCATCAGAAAGTACTTTTCCTTCGTAATCTTTCCCTGTTACCATCGCATGAGCCGACGGCATTTTCAAGCCATTGGCTGTGAGAACCTGAGAAAATTCGCTGGTCGGAAGTCCGAAAAACTTACCGTCTGTATAGCCAAAACCTTCTACTTCTTTGTAGCCCATTTTAGCAATTTTTTCCAACGTTCCTTTGGCATCCTTCGCCATGTCGTCACGAACAGACCATAATTGTACACCAATATGGCGTGGAGCAACAGGTTTTTTAGGTCCTGCAAAAATATCATTCGACAATAAAGCTGTTCCTGCGGCAGTCAAAAGACTGGTTCTGAGGAAATCACGACGGGTTTGTTCGTTATTCATGAGATTTTAATAATGAAAGTTTATCAATTAGTTAATTTGAAAATAAATCAATTTGAGAATTTGAAAATTGGTTAATTTGAAAATGTTGAATAACGACTGTTCTGAATCCTACCTACAACCTCATACCTACGACCTAAAAAAGCCTACAAAAGCTCAATTCGTTTAATCTTATTATAAAATCTCCAACTCAATAAAATTGCAGAAATAGTTAGTCCGACGGTTAGTCCAATCCAAACACCGATATGTTTCATATCTAACACAAAACCTAAATAATAGCACATTGGCAGCCCTACTACCCAATACGCAATTAATGTAATAAAGGTGGGAATGTTGACATCAGAAATTCCTCTGAGGATTCCCAGGCTCACACTTTGAATACCGTCAACCAACTGAAAAAAGCCTCCTATAACCATCAATTGCACTGCTAAAACTACAACTTTAGTGTCTTTAATAACGAAGTTAACTAATAATTCTTTTCCCAGAACCATTGAAATTCCACAAAACGACATCCAGATAATAACGAGCAACAAAGCTGCTGTTCCTGAACGAAAAATCTCTGTCCGATTGCGTTCGCCCACTGCTGCCCCCACCCGTATGCCTCCCGCCGCTGATATACCCGTGGCTGCCATATACGTGAGCGATGCAAAACCAATTGACACCTGATGAGCCGCTTTATGATGAATACTTATCCAACCCATCATGACAACCGCTCCGTAGAAAGCTGCAATTTCAAAAAAACCTTGAAAACCCGCAGGAATGCCCAATTTAAGTATTTTTTGGGTCAAAGAAATCATTGTCTGACGGGTTTGGTTAATGTTTTTCAGCAAATATTGTTTAAAAATTGGGTTCCTAAAAACGTACCAAGCAATCGCCACCGCCATATAAATTCTTGAAATTAGCGTAGCAATACCTGCACCATAAAGCCCCCATTTTGGAAAAAACCAGATGCCATTAATGAAACAATGGTTCAAAAAAACGTTTAGTATTAGGGCAGAAAATGTAACAAACATTCCTACAAAGGTTTTTTCCAGACCGTCCGTAAAACTTTTTATGGCGGTGAATAAAAACGAAGGCAAGGTAGAAATAATGATAATATTGAGGTATTCTTTTGTAAGCCCACGGATTTCAATGGGTTGTTTCAAGATAGCCATGTTTTCAGAAGCGAGCCAAACCAAAAACGAGCAAGTGATTGCCATAATCAATGCCGCCCTGATATTTGCCCGAAGTAATTGCCCACATTCGGGTTCATTATTGCCAGCTTGTGCTTTAGAAATCAAAGGCGAAACCACCTGCAAGCAGATATAACCAATGATAGTAATGTTTATCCAAATTCCATTGGCATCAGCAGCGGCGGCAATGGCTTGCACTGCTCCAACATTCATTCGCCCGACTTGTACTGTATCTGCAAAGCCCATCAACATAATACCTACTTGTCCTAAAATAATGGGATACGCCAATAAAAATATAGATTTTACTTCCAGAAAATACCTTTCACTAATAGTTTTCAATTTTTTATAGTTTTACTCTGACTTTTATCAGAAATTTTAATACATTTATTACGAAATCATCTAACAACACGGTCTATGAAAAATTATCTCAAGCAATTTCAGGATTTTAGTTTGAAATTCGTCACTTTTATTCCAGAAGAATTTTCTTTTTATGAGGAAAATTTAGAGTTAGTTTCCTATAAAAAAAGGGATATTATTCTCAAAGCAGGTGAAGTGGAGAATTACCTTTATTTTATTTTGGAAGGAATTGTAAAGACATATTTTACAAGAAATGATAAAGATATTTGTGTAGAATTTGGTTTTCCGAATACAATGCACTGTTCATTTATTTCATTTGAAACCCGTAAACCATCCGAATTGAGCGTAAAAGCACTTTCTAACGTCAAAATGTTTAGACTACACAAAAACGATGTTGATAAATTTCATAGCCTTTCTAAAAATAGTGAACGCTTCGGAAGGATTTCTGTAAGTGTTCTTTTAGCCAACAAAATGAAGCGAGAAATGATGCTTTTGAGCCATTCAGCAGAAGAAAAGTACGAATACCTCCTCAGAAAACATCCAGAAGTTGCCAAAAATATTCCTGTAAAAGACTTAGCAAGTTATCTGGGAATTCATCCAGAAAGTTTGAGTAGAATCAGGACGAAAGTTAAGTCGAAAGAAGTTATGAATTAGGAATTACTTCGCTCACCCCGATTTGCAACTCCAATAGAAATGTTGGTGAGCTTTGTTGGCTAAAGCCAGGATTTGATGTTTTCGAGAAGGCAAATGTTTTGCCAACTATAACCGTAGATGATACTGGAAAATACATACTGAAGTACTGATTTGGAGCGAACTACAAAAAAAAGTGATTGATATTACACCAATCACTCTTTTGAAATTCTTTAATTTACGACTGTCAATAACTCAAGTTATACTCAATTATAGCTGGTGCAGCACCGAATGTACCCACAGGAGTTGTTGTTCTATTCATCGTAATTTTTGTAACCCTTTTTTGATTATCAAATTCATATTCAAAAGTCATTAGGGTCGTATTATTATTCTTTATTATTTTTATCAAGTTTGTACTGTAACGACCTAAATATAAGTCCCTAACAGAATTACTATATTCCAGCATCTTCAAAATTTCTTGGCGAACAGTGTTTGGATAATCTGTGTATTCATAATTCAAAACGTTATTTCCTGGGAAAGATGCGGTTAATAAATTACCTGTCTGTGAATAGGTGTATTTAGGATCATTCGCAATGTTTGTTCTTAATAAAAAGCCATCTTTATAAAAAAACTTAGTTTGTGAATCATCCTTAAAACCTTGTACAAGTCCAGCGTTGTCTAACAGATAAGATTTTTTTGAATAATTATCTACCAGTGTCCCGTCCTTATAAGTGTATTCAAGGGGACTTTGGTTGTCAAGTCCAACACTTTTTATTTTACCATCTGCATAATAATCGTATTGAAATGAATAGCTGGTAGCACGACCCTCAATTATCCGATTTACACCAATATTGTGAACCTTGTTTTGCTCTATGACGGGAGCATTGATACTAACGTGATTTTTGATTTCTTCCTTTATTTGTGCGTCATAATCAATTGTGGGAGAAACCGTGGGAGAAACCGTTTGGGAAGAATCTTTACAGGAAAGAAACAAACCTAAAAAAAGTGCGGGAATGAGGTGGATTTTTTTCATGTTATTTAATAAATTAAAGTGAGTTTTTAATGTAACGAATATATGACAACTGAAATTGTTAGTCGTCAAACAGTAGATACTTCCGAAT
>JAAFJL010000191.1 GCA_013298865.1 Cytophagales bacterium
GAAAATTTAACATCAACAGAACACCTGCTTAGCAACCAAGAACAAATAGAAGTTGGTGGAGGAGGCGGAGAATTAAGAGCCTTAATAGCATCCGCAAATAGTGCGTATGCAGCAGGAGATACTTCAGCAGGCGATGCATTTATGTTTGCAGCTCATTTATTGTTACAAGCAGGAATGTAATTCTCACTGAATTTAATCAAAATTTAAAAGAGGCTCTAGTAGCCTCTTTTTTTATGCCCAAAAATTTGATAAATGAAAAACCTGTTCATTTATCTATTTCTCTATACTGAAATAGATATTTGGATCATCAATTAGTAGAATTAACCTATCTGCATAGTACTAAATAACGACTTGAATAGTATAGAATAGCCACAAAATAGTCAAGACTAACTACGAAATAGCCTATAATATGATTAAATACTACTATGGAAAGCCCTCTCCTCAAAGGTGTAAGTTTGTAATGTCAAAAAGAAATAACGAGGCACCTCAAAATTTCAAAGGGCAAAAATAAGAAAAACAAATTTTAATTTTTAAAATTAACAACATGGAAACGACAAATTATTTTAGCAATTCAGAATTAGTAGAATTGAGTTCGCAAGAGTTAGAGAATATTACAGGAGGAGGATTTTGGTACGATTTAGGGTATGCTGCGGGAAGACTTTATCATGAAATCAAATCTCTTTTTGAGTAAATCTTATTCAGTCACAATAAAATTATCTTTAACGATTTAAACAAATAATAATATGGAAATGACAAATTATTTCAACAATTCAGAATTAGTAGCATTGAATGCACAAGAAATGGAAACGATTGAAGGTGGTGGTATTATAAGAAGATTTTGGGGTTATGTTGCTGATTTTATAGATGGATTTATGGAAGGTCTTAACTCTAATAATTAATTTTAAGTAAAAAACAAAATGGAAATGGTATTCAAAATTAATGCTTTACAATCTTTAGATTATCGCAATTCAGAATTGACTAATATGGATATTAATGACATGGAAACAGTTGCGGGCGGAGGTTTATTCTCTTTTGTGACAGGAGTAATGGTGGCAATTTTTGAGGCTGGCTACTCTGCTGGAACTTATATTGGAAACTCGTTAAGATAGTTAGAAATCTAATAATCTTGAAACTGTAGATAGTAATCACATCAAAATTCCACGATTAGAAAAAGAGGCTCTCGTAGCCTCTTTTTTTATGCCCAAGAATCTGAGAAATAAAGAAATCTTTTCGTCCTCACAAAAGCATCTATTTGTCTATACCAAAGTAGATTTTCGTCCCATAAATTAGTAAAATGTACCCTTCCCGATAGTGCTAAATAACAACCCTAATAGTGTATGGTAGCTATGAAATAGTGAAAGATAACTATGAAATAACCTATAATATGATTAAATACTACTATGGAAATACCCCCCCTTCAATGTTGTAAGTTTGTAATGTCAAAAGGAAACAACGAGGATTCAAAATTTCAAAAGACGAAAAATATTTAAGAAAGAATAATTTTAACTTTTAAACAAATAATAACATGGAAATGACAAATTTTTTCAACAGCACAGAATTAGTAGAATTGAATTCAGTAGAAATGATAGCAGTGGAAGGCGGAAGTAGAGTAGGAGATTTTCTTCACGCACTTTGGGATGGTGTTTGTGATTATTTTAACCAAAAGTAATATTTCAATAGGTACAACACTTTTCGAGTAACAACTTTTTAAACATACAATAATATGGAAATGATAAATTTCAACAGCACAGAATTAGTAGAATTGAATTCATTAGAGATGAATGATATTGACGGAGGTTATCCTTCAATCAGAGAAATGGGTCACGCTATTATTAGCTGGTTATTCGACTAAAATCTTATTCAATTACAATAAAAATATTTTTAACAATTTTAAACAAACAATAACATGGAAATGACAAATTTTTTCAACGATTCAGAATTAGTAGCTTTAAATTCAGTAGAAATGACAGAATTAGAAGGCGGAAGTAGAGCAGGAGACTTTCTTCATGCACTTTGGGATGGTGCTTGCGATTATTTTGGATTAAAGTAATTATTACAATTAGTACAACACTTTTCGAGTAACAACTTTTTAAACATACAATAACATGGAAATGATAAATTTCAACAGCACAGAATTAGTAGAATTGAATTCATTAGAGATGAATGATATTGACGGAGGTTATCCTTCAATCAGAGAAATGGGTCACGCTATTATTAGCTGGTTATTCGACTAAAATCTTATTCAATTACAATAAAAATATTTTTAACAATTTTAAACAAACAATAACATGGAAATGACAAATTTTTTCAACGATTCAGAATTAGTAGCTTTAAATTCAGTAGAAATGACAGAATTAGAAGGCGGAAGTAGAGCAGGAGACTTTCTTCATGCACTTTGGGATGGTGCTTGCGATTATTTTGGATTAAAGTAATTATTACAATTAGTACAACACTTTTCGAGTAACAACTTTTTAAACATACAATAACATGGAAATGATAAATTTTAACAACACAGAATTAGTAGAATTGAATTCATTAGAAATGAATGATATTGACGGAGGTTATCCTTCAATCAGAGAAATGGGTCACGCTATCATTAGCTGGTTATTCGACTAAAATCTTATTCAATTACAATAAAAATATTTTTAACAATTTTAAACAAACAATAACATGGAAATGACAAATTTTTTCAACAGCACAGAATTAGTAGAATTGAATTCAGTAGAAATGATAGCAGTGGAAGGTGGAAGTAGAGTAGGAGATTTTCTTCACGCACTTTGGGATGGTGTTTGTGATTATTTTAACCAAAAGTAATATTTCAACAGATACAACACTTTTCGAGTAACAACTTTTTAAACAATTAACAAAATGGAAATGATAAATTTCAACAACACAGAATTAGTAGAATTGAATTCATTAGAAATGAATGATATTGACGGAGGTTATCCTTCAATCAGAGAAATGGGTCACGCTATCATTAGCTGGTTATTCGACTAAAATCTTATTCAATTACAATAAAAATATTTTTAACAATTTTAAACAAACAATAACATGGAAATGACAAATTTTTTCAACAGCACAGAATTAGTAGAATTGAATTCAGTAGAAATGATAGCAGTGGAAGGTGGAAGTAGAGTAGGAGATTTTCTTCACGCACTTTGGGATGGTGTTTGTGATTATTTTAACCAAAAGTAATATTTCAACAGATACAACACTTTTCGAGTAGCAACTTTTTAAACAATTAACAAAATGGAAATGATAAATTTCAACAACACAGAATTAGTAGAATTGAATTCATTAGAGATGAATGATATTGACGGAGGTTATCCTTCAATCAGAGAAATGGGTCACGCTATTATTAGCTGGTTATTCGACTAAAATCTCATTCAATTACTACTATTCTTTTACATCTTTTACATAAAGATTATAATTCATTAGTAATTGACTCCATAATTTTGAAAAGAGGCTCTCATAGCCTCTTTTTTTATGCCTAAAAACCTCAAAAATACCTCCTTTTCGTCCTCACAAAACACCTGTTGGTACCTACAAAACAGGCGTTTATAGCTACAAAATAGTAGTGGTTCACTACAAAATACCCTGAAATTTGAGTAAACCGTACTATGGATTTTGCCCTCTGAAAAGTAGTAAGTTTGTAATGTCAAAAGGAAATAACGAGGCCTCGAAAATCTAAATGACAAACATTCTAAATAAAAAAATAACTAAACTTTTAAACAATTAACAAAATGGAAATGACAAATTTCAACAACTCAGAATTAGTAGAATTGAATTTTAATGAAATGGTATTAGTAGATGGCGGATATAGCTGGGCAGAGTTTAAATCAGATTGTGCTGCGGTAGGTAATGCAATTTCTAATGCAGCAAGTTCATTTGCAGATGGATTCAGTTCAGGATTTGCATCGGGTCACGCAGCAGCAATGAAATAAAATTTAAAATAGTAATAAATAACAAAACAATTAAACAATAATAACATGAAATATAATATCGAAATGAGTCTTGTAGGCTTTGAGTCATTTGAAAGTCTATCAATGGAAGAATTAGCTTTAATTGATGGAGGATTTTGGAAAGAACTTGGACAAGGAGTTGGAGCAGTGGCTGGTTATGTTTGCGGAGCCGTTAGTGAAATTGTTGGCGGAATCGCTGATTGTGCACGTGACCATAGTAAATAGTATTTTAAATTTTTAACAACAACAATAATATGGACAAATTTTCAAATTATGACTTAGAGTCATTGTCATTAACAGAGTTATCGGAAATCCTTGGTGGTGGATTCTGGAGAGATTTAGGCTATGGTGCTTGCTACCTTGCTGTAGAATTCAAAGAAGCAATTATCACTGCTTTGAAATAGTAAGTTTAGGACAAACATTTTAAATAAAAAATAACTTTAAACTTTTAAACAATTAACAAAATGGGAATGACAAATTTCAACAACTCGGAATTAGTAGAATTGAATTTTAATGAAATGGTATTGGTAGATGGCGGATATAGCTGGAATGAGTTTAAATCAGATTGTGCTTCTGCATGGAGTGATTTTAAGAGTGGATTTAGTTCAGGGTTTGATTCAGGTCATGCAGCGGCATTGAAATAGTATTTTTTAAATAATTGATAAGCAACAAAATAATAATAATAAACAACAATTAACATGAAATATAACAACGAAATGAGCCTTGCAGGCTTTGAATCATTTGAAAGTCTATCAATGGAAGAATTAGCTTTAATTGATGGAGGATTTTGGAAAGAACTTGGACAAGGAGTTGGAGCAGTGGCTGGTTATGTTTGCGGAGCCGTTAGTGAAATTGTTGGCGGAATCGCTGATTGTGCACGTGACCATAGTAAATAGTATTTTAAATTTTTAACAACAACAATAATATGGACAATTTTTCAAATTATGACTTACAGTCATTATCATTAACAGAGTTATCAGAAATCCTTGGTGGTGGATTCTGGAGAGATTTAGGCTATGGTGCTTGCTACCTTGCTGTAGAATTCAAAGAAGCAATTATCACTGCTTTGAAATAGTAGGTGTTAATAGTAACGGAGTTGTTTATGGTTTTTACTTTTGACTAAATCAGGACAAACTTGATTGATATTAAATTAAGTTGCTCAGTTGTGATGATACTGTAATTTTACAATTGTAATTTCATTCACTTCAATCAAACTAATTTCTGATTTTTAGGAAAAATCTTAAACAACTTCGATATTATATGAACTCGTACTTTTCAAATTTAAGTAGTTACTTGGGGATTCAGTATTTCTTTAGTGATAATAATACTATTACACTAACATCATTTTTATTGAAAAGTTGGCTATTTATCTATGCTATAAAGTTCACCTGTTTTCTACTAATTTTTATTTTACAGAAAATGGATTTTGTGAGCATTAAGAATGTAGGTCTAACAAATTGGGCTAATGATACAAGTACTTATGTATTTATTTTTCAGGTATTTATCCTCGGACCTATTCTTGAAGAAATATTATTTAGGGGGATTCTTAAGGGAAATATCTATTTGGTATCGGCATCAATATCGGCATTTGTATTTTTTTGTGTAAAAATTTATTATAAGAAAAACTTTTACGATGTGGATGAAAAGTTTTTTTTCGCATTATTACTTAGCATAGTAACCTTTGTAGTATTCGTTACTGTTTTCAGATTTACGAATATAGGTGTTAACATATCAAAGCTATATGCTTCCAATACTTACTTACGGTTTTTGATAGTCATTAGTGCGTTATGCTTTGCTTATTGGCATTCTTCTAATTTTGAAGCTAAAGATTTTCTTAGTATATCATTAATATTGGCACTACTACCACATTTTATTTCTGGGATAGTATATAGTGGAGTATGCCTAAAGTATGGAATTACGTACAGTATTATGTTACATATGTCTGTAAATCTCTTACCAGTCTTACAGGCTGTCTTTCAGAAAAAGTAGCATAGAAATTTAATTTTTTAACCTTTAAACTCTTAAAATATTATGAATAATATCGTAAACGATAATCAAATCACAGATTTAAAATGTGAAGAAATGATTGCTACTGACGGCGGTACAGACATCATTGGTACAATCAAACGCTGGCTTGGAATTGATTCAGGATTTCAGTTTGGGGGTGGAGATTTTGGTGGCGGTGGAGCAGGTGGGTCTTGGTAGATCCCAATTATTTTAAATGCTACAAATAACTTTTAAATAAATAATGAAATGAATAACTTAGAAAAAACATCAATCGTAGAATTGAATAATAGTGAATTAGAAAATATCTCTGGTGGGGGTCTTTGGGCAGATATTAAAAGTTTTTTTGGTATAAAAGATGATAGTGCCAAAGGTGGTGGTGGAGATTTTGGTGGTGGTGGAGCAAGTGGAAGCTATTAATTAATATTTAAAAACCTATGGTAAAGTAAAACTAAACCTTTAAACAATCACAACTATGAAAAATAAAGAAAACAAAATCGAAAACACAGAAGTATTAAACCAAAATGAATTGGCATCAATTGATGGCGGTGGCTTTTGGGAAAGTTTGGAAGCATTGAGAGGAACAGTACAAAGAATGTTGGATAAGTTAGGACAAGATTAATTTTGAATCCTTAATGAGATAAAAAAGCGTAGCCCCCAAAGCTACGCTTTTTGCTTTTTATACCCATCAAAAACCTGTTGGTGTATTATTTTTTTAATTATTGCTCAGAAAATATATTTTTGAATCAGTAAAAAAAAATCATAAACCTTTTAATAATTACAACAATGAAAAACACAGAAAACAAAATCGAAGTAACAGAAGCAGAAGCTGCAAACGATGCTCTTGAGCAAGTAGAATTAGAAAATGTAGATGGCGGAATCAGACCATTTAATGACAATGGTTGGATAAAAGGTGTCAGTGCTGATGCTTGGGGATTCTCTTGTGATCCTTTTGGTTGGTTCAGATAAGAAAGAAAATATTAATAAACCTTTTAACGGTAGTAACAATGAAAAACACAGAAAACAAAATCGAAGTAACAGAAGTAGAGGTTGCAAATGATGCTCTTGAGCAAGTAGAATTAGAAAATGTCGAGGGCGGTGTTGGTGGATATGGTAATTTTGGAGGTTTCAGTGCAGAGGTATTTGGATATTCATGTGATCCATTTGGCTGGTTTAAGTAATAAAATATAGTAAAACAATCATAAACCTTTTAACAATTACAACAATGAAAAACACAGAAAACAAAATCGAAGTAACAGAAGTAGAAGTTACAAATGATGCTCTTGAGCAAGTAGAATTAACAGATGTAGATGGTGGTAGATGGCCTTTTAACAATCACGGTTACATTGAAGGTTTCAGTGCTGAGGTAACAGGGTTCTCTTGTGATCCTCGCCATTGGTTCTAAATTCCCCCCCAAAGCCTATCCTACACGATAGGCTTTGGTTTTTTATTCTTCAATTTCTTAAATCTCTCTGGCTATGGCTCTTCCTCTTCTTCCTAATTTTCGTGTAATTACTGATTCAAAGGCTTTTAAGGATGCCTTGAAATTGGCATTTAATCAGGATAGTATTGAGGCTAATTCTGCCAGAGAAAAGTTTAAGAATATGTCTGCTTTTCAGAAAAATAATGACGTTCTGGACGCTAAATATATTGAACGTTACGGAGTCTATAGTTTTGGGGCTTTACCCGTTCCCTTTATTGAAATTGTGGCAAAACATTTGGGTCTTGATACCAAATCTATTCTCAAAAAACATACCAACCTCACTGAAAATATTGCAATAAATTTATTGATGGAATCCTTCATGCGTGAGGTGACTAAACGCTGTGTTAGGATTTTAGAAAAAGTAATCGTCAAAGAATCAGATAGTTACAATGTTGCTATCCAAAAAAATAGTTTTATACAGTTTAGGAAATACTTATCAAAAAAATATCCTGTTCTTGAAAACCTACTGACTCAGACAGTTCAGCAATTGTATAGTTTTTATCTGGAAGTAATCGAAAAATATCTTCAAGATTTTATCCAACTACAAGATACTTTTAGCTTTTCTGGTAGTTTAAAATCCATCGAATTATTGGGAGACATTCACCACGGAAAAGCGGTTTGTCAATTAACATTTTCCCCAAATCAGCAACTCATTTTCAAACCCCAATATTCAGGTGTTTATCAGTTGTTTGATAAGGTTTGTGAATTTGTCAATCTTAACGGTGCAACTCACCAATTGATAACTCCTAAATCAGTTTTACAAGGAGCTTACGGCTGGTTTGAATTCATTGAAAATAAACCGCTTGATGCTCTCAAAGATGCCCCAATTTACTATCATCGTTTGGGGGCGTACCAGTTTTTACTATATATTTTGAATGGCATGGATTTTCATTTTGAAAATATCATTGCCTCTGGCAATTCTCCGTATCTAATTGATTTAGAGTGTCTTATGCAAAACATGAGCTACCTACCTGCGGGTGCTTACAACGAAATCCTTCAATCCTCGGTACTGCCAACTGGCTTATTACCGACTGATTTTGGTTTAGGAAAAGATACAAAATTCAGGATTGGTGGAGGTAGTTATCTGAAAGGACAAGAAACGTCTGTCAAGAATAAAATGCTGGTCAAGGATGCCAATGGTAATTTAATAATTGAAGAAAAACCATACATCATGGACATAGATTCTAATATTCCGATGTTTGATGATATTCCGCAATTGATTGAAGATTATCAAATCAATTTCAGGCAAGGATTTGAGGAGGCATATCAGATTGTTTTAGCCCAAAAAGAAGTATTTCAAAATATTATTGAAGATTATGCCAAAGAAGATTTATTTCTCAGAATTCTCATTCGTCCCACGCCTTCGTACAGCCATTTGCTGAAATTGTCGCTGGAAACTGACAATTTTACTTCCCCACAGAAACGAGAAATGTTGTTCAATACGCTTTGGTTTGGGAGTAAAGCGAGACCTCATGCAGATGTTTTTGTGCATTTTGAAATCGGTGATATGCTTCAAAATAGTATTCCGATGTTTCATTTAAAAGCCAATACTCGTACATTATACCATACAGGAGAAGCCATTGTTGATGACTTTTTTAGATACTCAGCTTTAGAACAAGTGCTAAAAAAAGTTGAAAGAATGTGTCAAAAAGACTGCATTTTTCAGTCAACAATCATCCAACAAAGTCTTGATAAAACTTATACAATTTCAGTCATCGAAAATACCTTAGCGGAGACGATTCACCAGATAGAAAATCAGATAGATAAACAGTCTGTTTGGCAGGAAGATTCACTCCATTTTATTGATTTTCAGTTGAATGCCAAAGACGAGTTCCGCCTCGGCGAATTACCTACTACATTGTTTTCGGGTTACTCAGGACTTTTGTTAACTTACACCTATTTAGCATCATCTTTTGAAGAAAAAAAGTACCAAGAAAAAGCCTTCGGAATTTTTCATAATTTAGGAAAAAATATCAATCAATTCTTTGATAATCAGTCACTTGGAGTATATTGTGGAGATGGCGGAATCATTTATGCTCTGTGTCATTTCTATAAAATATTTCAAGTAGAAAAAGCTCTTGTTTTAGCAGAAAAGATTGTTGAGAAATTAGAAATCGAAGTAAAAAATGAACCTTGTTCTGATATTTTTTATGGTACTTGTGGTTACCTAACGGCACTCGGAAAATTGTATGAAATCACAAAACAATCAACAATTTTAGATAAAATAAAGGAACATTCTTTGACAGTTTCGGAGCAGTTGGATGATTTTTATTCGCAAGGGAAATATGGTTTTGCACATGGATTTAGTGGTGTTTTATACTCCTTGATTTGTAATTACCAACTCCTTTCCGAAAGTTTACAAAAGAAAATAACTTTCTCATTTTCAGTGTTTGAAAAAGACCTTGAGAAACAATATTTTGCTACTCAAATAGAAAATGGGAAGAAATCTGCTTGGTGTCATTCTGAGGTTGGAATAGGTTTGATGTACCTAAAATCGGTTGATATTTTAGGAAGAAAACCCAATAAGAATCTTGTAAATCAATTAGTTAACATTTCTATCCAAAAAGGTTGGGGACACAATGATAGCCTT
>JAAFJL010000192.1 GCA_013298865.1 Cytophagales bacterium
AGCATCAGAGCATAATATTTCCTTATTAATTCACGGAAAATACAAAAACGAAGCCCTAAATGCTTTGAACGAAAGATGTTTTTTATATGAAGATGCGATGAAAGATATTTTCTCGGCACAGTAAAATATTTCTACTTTATCCAAAAGCCGTGTTGTGATTCATTACGACACGGCTTTTTTGTTCTAAATACCTCAAAAACACGTAGATTTGTAAAACGAAATACAAAACCATGAGTCAGAAATATCCAGTAGGCATACAAGATTTTGGTGAAATACGCACTAATAATTATTTGTATGTGGACAAAACCGAATTTGTTTATAAACTCACCGAGGGAGGTAAATATTTCTTTCTATCTCGTCCAAGGCGTTTCGGTAAGTCTTTACTTATTAGTACGTTAGAGAGTCTTTTTTTAGCTAAAAGAGAGCTTTTCAAAGGATTATTTATTGAAGATAAATGGAATTGGGAACAGACTAACCCTATCATCCGAATCTCGTTTAGTAATATTGGACATAAAGAAAAAGGACTCTATAAAGCCCTTGATGACCGATTAAATGCCATTGCCCAAAGCTATGAAATTGTTTTTAAAGACAGTGGAATCAGTGGGAAATTCAAAGAACTCATCGAAACTCTTTCAGAAACCCGTGGGCAAGTTGTCGTTTTAATTGATGAATACGACAAACCCATTATTGATTATTTGGGAGAGAATACTGAAAAAGCCGTTGAGAATCGGGATATTATGAAAATCTTTTATTCGATTCTCAAAGATGCTGACCCTTATCTGAAACTGGTCTTCATTACAGGTGTTTCTAAGTTTTCGAGAGTGAGTATTTTTTCAGATTTGAATAATTTGGATGATATAACGGTTGATAATCGGTTTGCAGGATGTTGTGGGATTACCCAAAAAGAATTGGAAAGCAACTTCGTACAAGAGTTGCAAGAGTTTGATAAAGAGACGATTAAGGCTTGGTACAATGGATATACTTGGGATTTGGAAGAGTCTGTTTATAACCCTTTTTCGTTGCTCAATTTTTTCAATAAAAAGAAGTTTCAAAACTTTTGGTTCGAGACAGGTACGCCCACCTTCTTGATAAAACTCGCCAAGAAGTTCCATCTTTACGATTTTGAAGACAAAGAAACTTCACTCGTTCATCTAAGTTCGTATGATATTGAACGTTTAGAATTAGTCCCACTGATGTTTCAGACAGGTTATTTGACCTTCAAAAGCTATGACGAAGACGGTGATATTTATACCTTGAAGTTCCCGAATAAAGAGGTGAAAAAATCATATCTCGAAATTTTGTTAGATGCCGTTCGTGAATATCCTACGGACCACCTAAGTATCGTTTTGGTGAATGAAATCAGGAAAGCACTTTTGGTTGGCGATGTCGATAAACTGGAACGTATTTTGAATTCGCTTTTCAAGTCATTACCCTACGAACTTTGGCAAAAAGAGAACGAACACTTTTACCATGCCATTATTCATTTAACCTTCACATTATTAGGGGTTTATATACAGTCAGAAGTGCAAACCTCCGACGGACGAATGGACTCATTAGTACAAGTTAAAGACTATATTTATTGTTTTGAATTCAAATTAGATGAGTCGGCGGACAAGGCAATTCAACAAATTAAGGACAAAAAATATTTAGAACCTTTCGCTCATGAAGGCAAAAAATTGATAGCTATTGGTGTAAATTTTTCTTCGGAGAAAAAGAAAATTGAGGAGTTCAAGTGGGAAGAAATCAGATAATTTATGTCTATCAAAACGAAAAGCCGTGTTGAAACCCACTCAACACGGCTTTTTGTTTATCTTTGTGGAAATTCCAAAAAATCAATTACCCAACATGAATGAACCCATTAAATACATAGCAAAAGTAGAAATCAAAAACCTTTGGGGAAGGTATGACATCGAATGGAATTTAGACCCTTCGGTGAATGTTTTGTCGGGGATTAACGGGAGTGGGAAGAGTACGGTGTTGGAATGTGTAAGTTCAATAATTAATTTTTGGACAATTGTAGACAGTGATATATTGGATACAGTTGATAGTATTACAATTACTTTAAATAATGAAAAAAGTATTAGTTTTGGTAAGAAACAAGAAAATAATTCTGAATATCCTACTATTACAAATTCACAATCCTACACTTATGTAGAATCATCATCTTTTGAGATGCGATCATCATTAGATCCTAAACAAATGTTTAGTATTAAAGAAAAAAAAATATTTAAATATGACATTATAAATACATTTGACAAATTATTAAACCAGAATACTTCACCTAATGATAGTGTTGTAACAGAATTGGATAACGACATTTTTGATTTACAGAAACAGTACCTTGATTATCAACTAAATATTGGTAAAAAAGCCTTTGAAATTGTATCAAGAAATGGCAAAAAAACAAATGAGCAGGTTTTAGAAGTAAAAAAACAGCATAATCGTTTTCTTGAAATTATTGATATGCTTTTTGCAGATACTGATAAAAAAGTGGATAGAGAAAATAACGAGTTGATGTTTTTGAGTGAGAAAGATAAACTAACTCCTTACCAACTTTCTTCGGGAGAAAAACAAATGTTAGTTATTCTGATGACGGTTTTAGTACAAGATAATAAGCCTTCTATCTTAATAATGGATGAACCTGAAATCTCCTTACACCTCGATTGGCAAAGAAAACTCATTCAGTATATAAAAGAATTAAATCCTAATGTACAGATAATTTTAGCGACTCATTCGCCTGGAATTATTTTGGAAGGTTGGGCGGATAAAGTTTCTGAAATGAGTGATTTGATAACCCTTGATAGACAAGCAAAAGTAGAAAATGCCAAGTAGTTTAATCGGTAATCTGAATTCAGATTATATTGAAGCATTGGGAGATTTGCTGTCAAGAAGGCTGCCAGAGCCTATTTTAGTGTATGTTGAGAGCTACGAAGATATTTCTTTTTGGTATGGTATTTTGAAAAATTATGAGTCTCCTAAAGTTAAATTTGATATTCAATTGCCCTCCCATGATAGTTTAACGAAAGGAAAGCATGAGGTTTTGCAAAGGTTCAAGAATAACGTTGGGTCATATCTAATTCTTTGTGTTGATAGCGATTATGATTATTTACTACAAGACAAAACGGAGCAATCCAGACTGATTAATCAAAACAAATTTATCTTTCAGACTTATTCGTATTCCATCGAAAATCTGAGGTGTTTTAGTCCGAGTTTGTATCATATATCCGTACAGGCGAGTCATAAAACACATGATAAAATTGATTTTGAGGAATTGCTAAAACGTTACTCCTCAATTACTTACCCTCTTTTTCTTTGGTCAGTATTTTTGGAAACGATTGGAGATACTACAACAATGGATATAACGACATTTTGTAGTCAGATTCGAGTTCAAGAAACTATAAAAATCGAAGAGGATAAAGGCGAAACTTACTTTCAGGCGGTTGCTCAAAGAGTTATTGCTCAGATAAATTATTTAGAAACAACCTTCCCTCAGCATCTTGAAGCTATTGAAATTTTGAAAAATGAATTGGAAGATTTAGGCGTAAAACCTGAAAATACCTATCTATTTATTCAAGGACACGCCGTTGAGGATAATTTTGTATTGATGTTTATGAATCCATTGCATTTGAGTTTGAAAAAAGAACATGAAAATTCTATTAAGACATTAGCCAAAAACTCCAACGAAATAGCCCAAGAAATCAATCACTATAAAAATAAAATAAGCGAACCCAAAGAGGTTTTGAAAACCAACACAGAGTATAAATCCTGTTTTCTTTATCAAAAAATAAAAACAGATTTAGACCAATTTATTCAGACAATAGATATTTAGAAGATATGTTACAAATACAATTCATAAAAGAAAACAAAGCCGCAACCATTGAAGGCTTGAATAGAAAATATTTTAAAGGGGCAGAAGAAGCCGTTGAACAAGTGCTTGCTTTGGACGAAAAACGTCGGGTTACACAGGTTGAATTAGACAATACCCTTGCCAAATCAAATGCTATTGCCAAAGAAATTGGAGGCTTGATGAAAGCTGGTAAAAAAGAAGAAGCCGAAACTGCCAAAGCTGAAACGGGAACATTGAAAGTTCGTGCAAAGGAGTTGGAAGAAGTGTTAAGGCTCACAGAATCAGAGCTTTATGAAGTTTTAGTAACCTTGCCAAATCTACCTCATTCAAGCGTTCCCGCAGGAAAAACGCCCGAAGAAAATGAAGTAGTTTTGGAAAATGGTACAATTCCAACGCTTCCCGAAGGGGCAGTTCCGCATTGGGATTTGATTAAAAAGTACGACATCATCGACTTTGAATTGGGTAATAAAATTGCTGGTGCAGGTTTCCCTGTTTACAAAGGAAAAGGGGCAAGAATCCAACGAGCTTTGATAAATTTCTTCTTGGATGAAGCCATTGCTACGGGTTATATGGAAGTACAACCTCCGATTCTGATTAACAAAGAATCTGGTTTTGGCACAGGAAATTTACCCGATAAAGATGGGCAGATGTACCATGCAACCGTAGATGATTTGTACTTAATTCCAACTGCCGAAGTACCGATTACGAATATGTACCGTGATGTGATTTTGCAAGAAAGTGAATTACCCATCAAGAATACAGGTTATACGCCTTGTTTCCGTAGGGAAGCGGGTTCATGGGGAGCTCACGTGCGTGGTTTGAACCGTTTGCATCAGTTTGATAAAATCGAGATTGTCCGCATTGAAAAGCCTGAGAATTCTTACGCAGCTTTGGAAGAAATGTCTTTGCACGTGCAAGGCTTACTCCAAAAATTAGAATTGCCTTACCGTGTTTTGCGTCTGTGTGGTGGTGATATGAGCTTCACGTCTGCCCTCACGTATGACATGGAAACGTATTCGGCCGCACAAGGGCGTTGGTTGGAAGTAAGTTCAGTTTCTAATTTTGAAACCTACCAAGCTAACCGTCTGAAACTCAGAATGAAAACCGAAGGGAAATCTCAATTATTACATACGCTAAACGGTTCAGCATTGGCTTTACCCCGTATTTTAGCCACGATTTTAGAGAATAATCAAACGGCTGAGGGGGTTAAAATTCCAAAGGTTTTAGTGCCTTATTGTGGATTTGAGATGGTTTCGTAGAGTTTTACAAATGAAAAGGGCAGAAAGATTTATTCTTTCTGCCCTTTTTTGTTCCGTCAATATGAGAATTTAATTTCCAAATCAAAAACCTTCCTTAGTCTCTTCTTTCTTTTTCACTTCTTTTTTAGGGTCTTCTTTCTTCACTACTTTTTTACCTTTTTCAGTCTTGGTTCGGTATGAATCTTGGAAGCGGTCTGTGAAAGAAATTTTCTCCTCTGCTCCTACTGAAATAAAATTATAGGCATTTTTACCAGTACCTTTTTTCACCGCTTTTGCTTTGGTAGAAACAATGGTATTAAAATCATTGTCCGAAGAAACCGCTCCCATTTCGCCTCTGATATAGCTCATCAAATACCAAACGTCTTCTGACGGATTCAAATAAATATAAAACTCGTCACCATCTACCGTCTTTTTTATTTCCAGAAAACCATCAATTGCAGCATTAATATCATTAGTCCCGATACTGGAAACTGAAATTTTTCCCACAGAATAATAGCTTGAATGTTGGTCCGACCAGCGTAAATTTGCCTTAGAAATGACCATTGTAGTATTCAGTTTCGGGTTCAGTGTTGGCAAAACTACGTGTTCATTCCGAATCCTTTTCTCGAAAGGTTCAATGGCTTTACTTCCCAAAATATTAGCTAATTTAGACACCAAAAGGTCTTTATCTTCACTTTCATCGGCACTTTCAGTACTTCTCCCTTCCAGATTGACTTTAATGATTTTATCAGCCATTGTCTTCAAAACCTCTGGTGGAGTCGGGAAATTGACTACCAACATTTGGTCGAATTTATAGCGACTACTATCCAAGCGAATCTCGGCAGAACCAGCCGTTTGGAGGTAATCTGCATTGGCAAAGAAGTTAAACTTTCCTTCCAGATTGAGTAATTTTTTATCGTCTTCATAGACAAACCGATTGGTTTCCAGAGACTTAACTTTATCATCGGCACTAATTTCAAATTTTGACGATTTATTGATGTCTTTCAACAATCCACTTGCCATGAAAACGTCTTCATCCTTCCCATTTTCTTTGTCAGAAAGGAACGTTGAATACAAGCCACTCGAAGCCGTCCGAGAATGTAAGCCCACAAAAAGTGGCGTATTGAGGTCGGAGCGAAGGTTTGGTTCAATCTTGATGTTGATATTATCCGTGCTATTTCCTTTGTAGGCAATCCAGTTTACAGCGTCTGTCCTACTCTTCGACTCAGGTTTTACAAAACCATCCATCCGTAGGTTTTGCTCAGACGCCAACATCGTGATGTCCCCTTTATAAAGTAATTTCTGGGAAATATGAAACTTCTCGTTTTGTTCAATAACTGCCTTAGCAACAGTCATATAGCCCTTTGTTTTCTTCTTGTCATTGGCAGTAGTTTCTCTGAATTCAAAATTTCCCATTTTAATTTTAATCGTATCTCCAATCGTATTCACGAACCTATACGAAGCATCTCCTTCAAATTTCAATCTTGAAATAATTCTAATATTTCCATTCACTAAATTATGATAGCCCGTCAGAGTATCTACCTGAAGTTTAGCATTATAAAAAGCCCTCATTTCGGCATCACGGCGAATAGAAACGAAGCCTTTTTCGGGAAAAATCTTAGCATCTGCCGACTTCACAAAAGGAACACCATTAATATTAAGTGACTGTTTTTCAATCTCATACAAAGCATCCGAGCCATTAAACGCAAGCCCTTCCTGAGAATTTTCCATCGAAGTAAACGTTGTATTCCGCACATCTCCTTTCATCGTGATTGTCTTCTTGTTGATGTCCCATTCTGCACTGTTGATAGAGGTTTTATAAGCAGTGTACGGGAAATACAAACTCGTAGAATCGTCCAATTTTGTATTGGCTGGTGTCTTGATACTTACCAAACCAGTTGCCAAATTAAACAGGACATTCATATTTTTTCCGAGTAAAGCTGGTTTGGCAGTTTTAAGGTTATTCCCGACCATCAAATTCTCGGCAGGTTCAGCATTAAAGGCATCTTTCAAGAACTTGAAATGCTCTGAATCTGTCTCCGAATCTGTACGTCTAATTTTACCAAAACCAAACATCCCTGTCTGTCTTACCAAAAGTTTCCCTTCTAACTTTGAACTTGCCGCATAAAAATCAAAGGTATTTCCACGGGTTTCAATCAACATACTGTCAACTTTAGGTTTCCATTTCAAGGAATAATTTTTAATATCAACTTTCGTAAAATATGCTGCTCCAACTGTGCCTTCATTCACGATTCCCGTTGTACCGTGGGCAATCACAGTATCAGGCGTAAAAATGGCGTCTTTTGCTTGAATTTGTGCCGTCAAATGGTTCAAATCTCCTTCGGCATGAAGCCCATTCTTATCCATCAAAAGAAAATTGGTAAACTTCATGAATGACTTCCCGTTATAAAGCGGATACTTTCCTTCTGGAGCTTTATGACTGAAACCCAAGGAGTTATCTGGCATAGAAATCAAAGTTTCTTTGAACGGCGGGAAGATTCCATCAGAATTAAATGTTCCCACAAAATCAATATCTTTTACATTCAAACTATCAAAATCAATATTGGGTACTTTAAAGAAAATTTTCTTATTGTACGCCCCTCCTGCCCGATACGGATGATCAAAATACGCCGTTACGCCCGTTGGTACAACCAAACGTGGGTACTCTGGCATACGTTGTCGCCCTGATTTATTATCGGGTTTATTGATAAAAATTGTCCCAGATTCGTACTTCAAATCTCCCCCAATTTCGGTCCGTCCACGCTTCGATAATTCCTTCTGAGGCACAAAAGTAATAGAATCAATTTTGTCCAATTTCACACTAAAATCACTATAATTAAAGCTCAAATCTTTTCCTCTGAATCTAAAATTACCAGTTTTCAACTCACCACTAATCCCAAAGTTCCTGTCTTTATTTACCCGAATAATGTTATCATAAGGTGCCATATAAACATTGAGTGAATCTGACAAATAAAATTGCTTAACACCTCTGATTATCAATTGGTTATCCTTAAAATTCAGCGTAGCATTTGAGGTACTATCCTTTGAATTTGAGGAAAAAAATGAAGGAATCAAGAAGTTGTCATAGTCTTTTTTATTGTACTGAACAGCCAAATAATGTTGCCCTTTCCGAGAGATTTTTAGTACTTCCACATCGGGGTCATAGTCAAGGTAACCTTTTTGCATAACGTCTAAAAACGATGAACGAATTTGGTTAGCATCCTTCTGAAATGTCCTTGCAATTTCTGAAACCGTAGTGGCTGGAATATTATTTTTTCGACAAAAATTAGCTACCACAATCAACGGATTAAAGCTATTCTGAGAAGCAATATTATTAAATCGTTCTTGGTTAAAATAGTCAAACGATTCAAACAAAGCAGGTACAACGTTTTTACCAGAAAGGATATAAAAGTCCATTTTCTGGTCATTCAAATTCCACTTCATTGCATCAGCTTTGATGTTAAGTTTGTGGTAACTATCTGAATATGAGGTCTCTTTAAATCCCCCATCATCAACTTTATTGCTTCTGAGGGAAAAGGTTTTGCGATTATAAACAAACTTAACAGATGGATGATAAAGAGAATCCCCATTGGCAATATAAGCTGTTAAAGAAGCCGTTGGGGCAGTCAGTAGGGAGTCTCCCAAAACGAATCTTCGGCTACTGGTTTTCAGGATAACTTTACCGTCTCTTTTAATGCCAATTGTAGCTACTTTTGCATTTACTGCGGTGCTAAAAACACTCCGCCCCGACATCGAAAAACCTCCTCTGTATTCAATGTCGGCACTATTTTTCAAGACAACATCATCTTTCAAGGACATAAATCTTGGGTAAGTCATCGGGGCAGTTTTAGGTCTTTTTTTACTCAAAAATTCAAAAACTCCTTTCACGGGTGTGTTCAATTTTCCTGTATGGGTCAGCGTTGCTTCATCTGAGGTCAGTTTAGGATTTTTAATATCCATTCTAAAATTTCCCAAAGTCACAAAAACTTCGGGCTGCCCCACAACTTCCCAAGAAAACGTACCACCAGTTCCGAGTAAAATTCCATCTTTCATTCCCAAAATTCCAGTTGTATTGACCAAACTAACAGAATCATTTCCAGTAGCAATAGTCAGATTCACCCCTTTGAATTCCATGGCAGGACCAGGATTAATAAACTGAGGAATTACTTCATCCACAGGGGCTTGTGCGTTGCTTGCCGCTCCAACTGGCGTATCCCAATCATCAAAATCATTCTTCTTTACAGGCTCTGGGACGGGCGTACCAGCAGGAGGAGTCGGTTTATTTACTTCCGTTTTTTGTTCATTATATTTAAAAGAAACAGTTCCTACACTATTCTGAAAAAGATACAATCTATTATAATTTGAAAAGTAAAGGCGACGGTCAGTAAAATAAGCACGAGTAATATCAATATATCTTGTAACTGTCTTAGAATCAGAAGATTCAATAGTTTTCTTGAGTGTTTCCAAATAGCTGTCCATGTTTGCCCCTGAAAGATTTGCTACCATAATTCCCTGATTGACAGCATCAAAAAAAGCTAAAAAATGAGGCATCGGTTTATAGCCTTTTTTGAGCATTAAGTTTGAAATACCTGCCAATTTAGTTTTTTGGTCGTTCGATAGTTTTCCATTCGTCCAAAGCGTCTGGAGGTTTTTGCCAATAGTTTCCGCTTGTGGCATACCAGTAGCAACCATCACATTGGGAACATCTGTGATAAATTCATCAGGTTTATCAGAAATTTTTAATGCCTGAGCAGACATTTCAAAATTCACTATTAAAACTGTAAAAAGGAGTATGA
>JAAFJL010000193.1 GCA_013298865.1 Cytophagales bacterium
TGACTGTCGTTGTTGGATTTCTGCAAAACATTGCTTTTCCCCATGTTGCTGTTCCTCCATATTTTGCCAACAAAAAGCAAATTGGAAAACCTTCTTCTTGCGACCACCATTTTGTTTTCAAGATTGATAATGCTTTTTTATGGTCTAAATTACCTCCTTGGGGGTGTATGAGCCACGCATAAGTTGAATATTGCCCCAAACCTTCGAGTGTCAACCAATAATTATCTATCTCGGCTAAATCTTTTTTATTGTTCTCTAAAATACTTTTTTGGCGTTTTTCCATTAAAGCTATTGCATTGAGTGTCAGGGCTTTTTGCTTGGTTTCATCCGTTTCTTCACACGCTGTATAGAATAATGCCATTTCGTTTTTGAAGGCTTTGGTGTAAACTGCATCCTTTTCATACAAATCTTGCATCATATCATCACCAAAAACTTGTCCGTCCTGTGGGTGTTTTGAAAGATACCCGTTGATAATGCCATCCATGCCATCGTGTGATTTTATGATTTGTTGTGAATGAGTAAATTCATGCAAAAAGACAATCAACGACAAACTATCATAGCCGATACCGTGGTCACCAATATCCTTGATTTTCCAATAACTTGGCAAAGGCGTTACAAAGAATGCCGTTGTATCTTCCTTCGTAAACAAGGGCTTAGTATAAGACATCACTTGAACAGGACTTTTTGTACTATCAGGCATGAGCAATTGACCATTATGTGCTTTTTTGTACCACACAAAAGACTGGTCAAATAGGGCAGGTCCTTCCACAATTTCGCCACCTTTACCCGTTACTTCTGAGGTGGTGTAAACATATTTTTCATCAAAAAGTACCAATTCTACGGGCGAAAACGTACTAAAATGATAGGTTTCCTTCGCCACGAGTTCCCATGCTTGAAACCACGTTCTGGCACTCGTCAAGCCTGTATCAATGTTTTTTTGAGTGTTACTTTTACTTACTTTTTCTTTGCAAGATAGTAAGCAAATCAAGGTAATAATTGCGAAGAATTTAGCCATTATTTTAATTTTGTTTGTTTCAACGATGGATGAATAAAACCAATACCACAGCCTACCCTAAACCTGAATTTGGGACGAGCTGATTCTATTTTTTAGCTTATATCCGTCAGTTTAATAATTTTACCACTGTCAAACTCAAAAATAGATTTACCTGTTAAATTTAATTCTTGACCTTTTTTTAGTCCATTTGGAAAATCCATGCCTAAAATTGCATAATAGCCAATTTGTATTTCAGTGATATTCTCAAAATGGTTAAATGATTTGATAGTCTGAGTTCTTTTTGAGAAATATGTTTTAGCCTGCTCCGCTTGTTGAATAAACTCATTTAGACCCTTCAAGGACATATTAGTTTCCCCATTTTGTACATTCTCAAAAACAATATTTTTGTCAAAGTCTGTAACCATTTTGTCTATATCAAAACAGTTATAAGCATCAATATAGTTTTCAATTATTTTTTCTCGGTTAATCATATCTCTTATTATTTTAAGATTGAATAATTTTATAAGAATAATTTATTATGTTTATAACCAATTGATTATCAATATATTGTATATTTTTTATGACATATAAATTTTACTTTATGCACCATAGTTCGTGAGTATTTTTTTTAAAACAATATAAAATACGCAGTTAATTAAAAGTCACCCAAATCTGAATTTAGGGCGAGACGTACAGCCATAAAAAACCTCGTACACCATTCACCACAAACCGTTCGCCAACCCTTCCCGTTGACCGTGAACCGTGTACCGATAAAAAAACCGTTCACCGATAAATCCCCTACTCTGAAATATCTTTAACTTTTCTCTCAGCTTCACCAATTAAAAATCCGTAAGGTTTCAGGGCATCTACATGATCAAAAATTACTTTTATGATGGCTGTCAGAGGAATGGCTAAGACCAAACCTGAGATTCCCCAGAGTTGCCCGCCTAAAATCAAAACTAACATGGCAGCCAAAGGATTCACACTTACTTTTGAACCTACGATTTGTGGTGTAATAAAATTTCCCTCCAAAAATTGCACAAAAATAAACACGCCAGCAACCCCAACTGCATAAAGCGGCGAGTCCTTCGTGATGAGTGCCATAACAATAGGCAAGAGCGACCCAATCATAATTCCGATGTACGGAATGAGCAATAAAAACGCTGCCAATACGCCAAAAAATACGGCATAATCAATCCCCAAAATCAATAAACCAACCGTATTGAGTGTCGCTACAATACCAATAACTATCACTAAACCAGCAAGATAGCTTTGAACAACCACATAGATTTTATGAAAAACCATGTCAACTCTGGCTCTTCTTACTTTATGAAATACTTTGTAAAAAAACTGTCTGAAAAAATCTCTGTAATGCAAAAAGAAAAATACAAAAATTGGAATCAGTAACATATTTGCCAAAGAGTTTGCGGTGTTCGAGAGCGTATTTGTGATAACTGCACCGCTATTTTTCAAAAGAATCAAAGACTGATTTCTGACTTCAAGCACTTGTTTTTTACGACTAATATGAAAGGTATCAGAAGCCCAAGATTGGATTTTATCCAGTAAAATTTCTGCTTTTTTCTGAAAATTTGGTAGCTCGTCCGTAAAGTCTGCAATCTGTGCGGAAGTCAGCATTACTAAGCCAGCCAAGATAGCAAACGTGATGAGAAGACACACAAATATTGCCAATGTACGTGGGAATCGCCACTTTTCGAGTTTATTGCAAAGCGGATAAAGCAAGGTCGCAAACAGTACCGAAAACAACAAAAGCACCAAAATTTCTTGGAGGACAGACATCCACCAAATAATGATACTCACACAAGCCAACGACACCAATAGCCGAACAGAATGAGGCAATTTATATTCCATATTTTTAGTTTTTTTATTCAATGCCACCAAGGCACTAAGTCACAAAGTTTCGTTTCTCAGCAACCGTAGGATTACAACAAACTATCATCGAAAAACGAAAATCAAGCATCGAAAATATCAATGTATCATTACTTGTTCAAGACTTACCCAAACGATACTGCCCATGGTTTTACACTTCAAAAATTTATCGTTTTTATAATACAAGGCTAATTCCTTTTTGAGTTGTTCTGTGTTTTCTTCGTTGGCAATTTCGTCTCTTGCCATAATATCCATCAATTCATAAAGTCTTTGTTTTTCGACCCGTAACCTACTCGCTATCAGTGAACGTTCCTCGGTTTGGTATTGCTTCA
Source organism: Cytophagales bacterium (assembly GCA_013298865.1). GTDB lineage: Bacteria > Bacteroidota > Bacteroidia > Cytophagales > Spirosomataceae > JAAFJL01. Next base: position 3,214 of record JAAFJL010000193.1, read on the forward strand.
CAGACTCTGGTGTCATGTATTTCATGCCCATTTCAATCAAAGGATTATTTTGTTTGAAATACTGCGGCATATAAACCGACCGCTTGCCTTCATAAGATTGTTGATCAAAATCTATCGCCCTGATTCGGTAGTAAACCTCCTCGAAATCTGGTGTAATATCCACCACAAAATTAGACGAGTGCATATCGCCAAGGAGTCTTACAAAACACCTTTCATTGAACTTGATAAATTCCTTTGCCAAACGGATTTGGTTCATTTCGGGGTCAAGGAGGTTGTTTTTGAAAAACTGGTCGCCAGGAATTCCAGCAATATGTTCTTCTACGAGTGTATCATCTTTGGTCAGATAGGTAATTCTATTAGGCGAAAGCAAATGTTCCAGTTCCATGCCATAAACTCTCGAAGCATCCGCTTTTTTGATGTAAAAATAGTCAAAATTATCATTGAATTTATTCACAATCCTAATCCTGAAGGGCTTCGTGTTTCCGTAGGTACACAAGTCCACACGGTCAACGATGAGGTGTTTGATAACCTTTTCATCGCCATCCGTTTTGAGGTCGGCATAAATCTTTTTGAGTCCCTCATAAATATGCTCAATTTCTGAATACGGGAAGAAAACCGTAACCCAGAGGGTATCATTACCCAGTCGGTCATAGAGAGTAATCGCACTTTCGTACCTACATAAATCATTGTATTGCAGGGGCAAATGTGCCTCTCGGTTGTATTTGGCAAGATATTTTCTGAATTGCAGATTAATCTTGTAAGGGATTTTCTTTTTGCTAATTAATGCCATTTTTGAAAGTTGATGAGTTTTAAGTTATACTAATGTGAAAGAGGTTTTCGGTTTTTTACATTTAGGGAATTAGGTTACACAGAGAGCCAGAGAGTTAAAAAAAGAGAGCCAGAGAGTAGTATTTCAGAGGTTTTCTCTGTGGTTCTCTAAACCTTCTCTGTGGTTCTCCGTGTAACCTCATTCCCTAAAACCATTTTCACTTTAGTATAATAAGTTAATAAGTCCAATTCTGAAATATACGTAGTGTTGGTGGTAATTCACCCCGTTTACTTAGAATTACGCCAATCGCCAACAGCCACAAAAATATATTTCTCTACCCGTGCAACTATATCTGTAAACCTAACATCTTTTTATCAGAAAGCCACTCAAATAAATATCATTTACCGTTCATACCGATAATTTATCCATTAATTAAATCAAACAAAAACTTTATCTGATAATTCAACCATTTAACCTTTGAAAACAACCGATGAGGTATATTGTATTGCAAGGTACTGGTTTTTACACTTAACTTTGGTTCAACAAAAGAAAACAACGACAAATTATTCAAAACAATAACCTCTATTTTTTTAAAAACGAACACTAACTGTATCAAAAACGAACATCTCTAAAACTATTGAAAATTTACAAACATCTGATAATCAAATAATTAACCTATTGGCACGAATATTTTAAGTACATTAAACAGATTGGCACAACAGCCATAAAGAAAAGTAATCAAGCATTTAACAAGAAAATCTTAAACATTAACAGTCATGAAAACTATCGTAAAAACTTTCGCTATCGCTGCTTTGTCAGCATTGTCATTGGTTGCAACTGCAAAGACAACTGGACCAACAAAAACAAAAACATTTGAAGTGGGAATGTTCCAAAGCACGAACACCATGAAAATGAACGTATTAATCGAGAAAACAGAAGGTCAGAAAATGACAATTTTGTTGAAGAATGAAGGCGGAGAAATTATCCACCGTGAAGTAGTAGAAAAAAGCTCTGCAAACTATGCAGGGAAATTTGACCTTAGCCAATTAGCCGACGGAAAATATTTCTTTGAATTTTCATCAGGCAACGAAACCGTAACCAAAGAAGTTAACCTTTCAACCAATAAAAAACCAGTAGAATTAAATCGTAGTATTGCTCTAAACTAATTTTAAGCCGAGTCCTAAGTATTATGTCCTAAGTATCAAGCAAAATTTACAGCGACAACAAATCTTAATACCTAATACTTAGGACTTAATACATTTAAAAATCAAGCATTTAACAAACAATAAAAATCTTAACATCATGAAAACTATCATCAAAACATTATTCGTAGCAGTAGCTTTAGTAGCAACATCTTATGCCAATGTAAACGCAAATAACCCTTCAAAAACAGCATCATTTGAAGTAGGTATGTATCAGACAGTCAACACGTTAAAGCTAAATTTAATGGTTGAAAAGCAAGTTGGCAACAGATTAGAAATCGCCATCAAAAATGACAAAGGAGAAGTACTTTACACAGAAACCATCGCCAAAAATGATGCAAAATATCATGGAAAATTTGACTTTAGCCAACTTGGCGACGGACAGTACAGCGTTGAGATTTCTGGAGGAAAAGAAAAAATCGTAAAAAATATTAACCTCTCAACTAACACACCAGAACCTGAAACAACCCGTTTAATTTCGATGAATTAATTTTTTTCGATTTTAATTTTTCGATGTCCGATGTTAGGGCATCAACCAAAAAACCTTCAGATAATCTCTGGGGGTTTTTTGTTTTTTTAACCTCAACAATTGATTAACTTTGAACTGTGGCTTTGAGATATGAGCAGTGAGCTATGAGGTTTTGGCATTAAGATGATTTCTCAAAACTCAAAGCTCATATCTCACAGCCCAAAGCTACAAAACCAAAATCTCCATGATGACATTTGAAACCCTCAGTGAATTAAAAACTCAACTCGGAAATGAAATAGGAGTAACTGATTATCTGACAGTTACACAAGAAATGATTAATGATTTTGCTAAAGCTACCTTGGATTTTCAGTGGATTCATGTGGATGTTGAAATGGCGAAAAAATATTCACCTTTCAAAGCACCAGTAGCACATGGTTTCCTGACGCTTTCGCTTGCCCCAAAGTTCATGGCAGATTTATTTAAAGTGAATTCTGTAAAAATGGGGGTAAATTATGGGGCAAATAAAATCAGATTTACATCGCCCGTGCCAGTGGATAGTCAGGTACGTATGCGAGGCACATTGCTAACGTCCGAAGACGTGCCAAATGGCGTAAGAATCACGATGAATTGTATCTTTGAAATCGAAGGACAAGAAAAACCTGCTTGCGTAGCAGAATTAGTATCAATGCTTTTTGAATAGGGTAAGAATTAAAAATGAGGAATTAAAGATTAAAAATTTAAGCTATTGATAGTCAATTTGTTAAAGATGTTTTATAAAAACACCAGCAGTTTCTTTTTTGGCAAAAGACCTCGTGAGAGGTCGAACATGATTAGCCATACGTGAAACGTATGGAATAGAGAAATGAGATAATTCAACCCCGAATGGGGTTGAAGCTACAGATTAATCCATTTTTCCCCGAGTTTCACTCAGGGCTAATCAAATTTAATCCTTTCAGGATTTCAAAAAAGAAATTACTGTAAAAACACCTTACATCAAAATCGAAAATCGAGCATCAAACATCAAAATATGACAGGATTATTAGACCAACAATTTGAAGATGGGAACATTATCATTACCAAAACCGATGATTTACTCAATTGGGCGAGGCTAAGTTCGCTTTGGCCCATGGGTTTTGGTTTGGCTTGTTGTGCCATAGAAATGATGCAAACCTTTGCTTCTGGCTATGATTTGGACAGATTTGGGGTATTTCCTCGCCCCTCGCCCAGACAGTCAGACGTGATGATTGTGGCAGGAACAGTAACTTTCAAAATGGCAGATAGAATCCGAAGACTCTACGAACAAATGCCCGAACCACGCTATGTGATTTCGATGGGAAGTTGCTCTAATTGCGGCGGTCCTTATTGGGAACACGGCTACCACGTCGTGAAAGGTGTTGACAGAATTATTCCAGTTGATGTCTATGTGCCAGGTTGCCCACCCCGCCCAGAAGCACTAATTGGAGGTTTTTTGAAATTACAAGAGAAAATCAGGACACATACTTTAGTCGCTCCAAAGGCATTATTAGAAATGGAAGAAGAAGAAGCCCGCAACCAAAAACCAACTTTTGCACAGGTCTAAATATTCTATCATTCACTCATTCTATCATTCAATCACTCTATCATTCACTCATTGAATAACTCATTGAAATTGAATCTATCAGGCATAAAAATATTACTTCAAAATCATTTTGGGGAAGAAATCATCACCAAAGAAGACCATCAATCGCTCGGGATTTTACCCGAACGAATCGCTGATGTTTGTCTCTTTTTGCATGAAAATGAAACGCTTTATTTCGATTCACTTTCATGCCTAACTGCGATTGACAATGGTGTAGAAAAAGGAACAATGGAAGTCATTTATAACCTTTATTCAATTCCTTTTGATTTGAAAATCATGCTTAAAATTGAGTTTCCAAGGAATCAAGAAAACGAAGCTATTCCGCAAGTACCCAGTGTTTCTCATATCTGGAAAACCGCAGATTGGCACGAACGAGAAGCCTTCGATTTAATGGGAATCCATTTTACGAATCATCCAGATTTACGGAGAATTCTTTTACCAGAAGACTGGGAAGGACATCCCCTCAGAAAAGATTACGAAGCACAAGAATATTATCACGGCATAAAGGTAAAGTATTGAAAATCAGTGTAGTTATCATAACATTTAATTCTGAAGATACCCTCGGAAAAGTCTTAGAATCGGTTGCATGGGCAGACGAATTCGTGATTGTTGACTCAGGAAGTACGGATAAAACCCTCCAGATTGCATCAGAATTTGGAGCAAAAGTTTGGTACAAAAAATTTGAAGGATACGGTTCGCAAAAACAATTTGCCAACGAGCAAGCCAGTAACGACTGGATTCTGTCGCTGGACGATGACGAAGTTGTAACGCCAAAACTCCAAACAGAAATTCAAGAAGTCACCGCTCAAAGGTTTGATTACCACGGCTTTATAGTGCCAGTTACCTTAGTTTTTTTGGGAAAACCCATGCGGTTTGGCGGAGAATACAAAAGAAAACACATCCGCTTTTTCAATAAAAATTTCAGTAAATGGGATTCATCAGAAGTACACGAAGACATCCAAGTTTCAGGGAAAATCGGGACTTTCAAAAATCAAGTATATCATTACAGCTATAAAAATATTGCCGATTACTTCACGAAATTCAACAAATACACTTCTTTCGGGGCTGACAGTTTAGTAAGAAAAGGCAAAAAAGGCTCGAAACTGACCGTAATAACAAGGTTTCCAGTAACTTTTTTGAAAGTCTATCTCATGAAAGGAGCAATTTTTGATGGTTATCCAGGCTTTGTGTGGTCGCTATTTTCAGCAGTATATCCAGTAGTAAAATATGCCAAATTAGTAGAAAAACAGAGTTCATCATTGTAATTTTGAGCTTTCATATAGACATACTTCATTCACTTTCATGAATTTATTATTTAACTCATCAACGCACAAAAGCGAAGTTTTTTCACAAATTGCTACCGAACTTTCAAAAGACGGATTTACGATTATCAAACAAGACGAAAGCCGTCCGTGGGGAGGTTTTTTTGTGTTGGACGAAAGCCAAGCAGCAACTTTTGCAGCAAAATATTTCCCTCACTTAGATATGTCGGATATTCAAATTACACAAAAATTATCTCCTAAAATTTTGGTAGTTGCCCCACATAAAAGGTTATCATGGCAATATCATTTTAGGCGAGCAGAAATCTGGAAAGTTATTGCAGGAACAAAAGTAGGCGTAAAAACCAGTGCCACAGACCAAGAAGGAGAAGACGTTCCAAGCTATGAATCAGGGAGTTTCATCCAATTAGAAAAAGGCGAACGTCACCGATTAATTGGCTTAGAAAACTGGGGCGTAGTAGCAGAAATCTGGCAACATACAGACACCGAAAATCCATCAGACGAAGACGACATTGTAAGAGTTCAAGATGATTTTGGTAGATAAATTTGTTTCTCCAACAGTTTTGTGGTCACAAAGTTTCACAAAGTACAACACAAAGTTAAAAGAGTATTTTCTTCTTCGAGTGACTCTGTGAAAAACTCTGCGAAACTCTGTGACCACAAAGATTGTCAGACATCCATAAAAATCACCCAATCGAATACCTTTCTTTGAGAATCTTCAAGTGGTGAACCTCATGCCCTGCAATCATCCAAGCCAAAGCCCTTGCAGAAACCGCATTACCATTAGCAACACCCATGCGTGAAGCAACTTCTTCTGAAAATGTTTTCAAAAGAGCAATCGTCCCTTTGCGAGTCAGCGAGAATTGTTCCAGTAATTGTTCTAAAGATTGATCAGCAAAATTTGCTCCATCCATGTACTCATTTTCATCAAAGCTGGGCAAAGACTGCTGTTCCCCCCGAGCAATACACAAAGCCCGAAAACCAAAAATTCGTTCAGTATCGGTAATATGTCCCAAAATTTCCTTCGGAGACCACTTTCCGACATCATATCTAAAGTTTTGTTGGTCTTCAGACAAGTTTTTATAGAGATTTTCTACCACCCCTAATTGTTCGGTAAGTGATTCTATAACGTTTTGGGTATCAGGCTGTTCTATGTAATAAGAAAAATAACTACCGATAGGATATTCGTGACTTGCAGGTTTTTTCATAAATTTTATCATTTTTTTTTCAGCAAAGTTATTGTATTCTCCGAAAATACGTCTAATTTTGCACCACAATAAAACAACAAGGCATCAAGTCAAAGTTGTAAAGTTG
>JAAFJL010000194.1 GCA_013298865.1 Cytophagales bacterium
TATTCAAATCCAAGACCAAACAAACACCCTTGGAATTTCGAACTTCTTTTAATTGAAAAAATAGCAATGAAATAACACTAAATCCGTTTAAATTTTCCCTTTAAACTCACTCGGCGTAACCCCAACGTGCTTCTTGAAAAACCGAAAGAAATAATTGGGTTCTTCATAGCCCAATTGATAGGCTATTTCTTTCATCGAAAAGTCAGAATTTAGGATTAAAGATTTGGCTTGCAGGAGTGTGCTATCGTGCAATAATTCACTCGCTGTTTTACCCAAAATTTCTTTGCAAAGGGCGTTGAGGTGATTGGGGTGTACGCTAAGTTTATCGGCAAATTCTGAGACCGTTTTTAGTTTTTTATCCGTTTTTAAATTTTGCTCAATCAAATCTTGAAACTCCCTAACTGTCAGAATACCAGAGGCTTGCGGATTAGGTTTTTGATTATTCTGAATTCTTTTTTCGTAAAAACGGTTCAAATACATCACCATCAAACGGATAAAAGATTTCACAAATTCATAACGATTTTCAAATTGACCATTAGCTTCGGTTTGAATTTTTTGGAACAAATCCAATAAAACCTCCGCCTCTTCAGGCACAAGCGTAAGAGATACCCGATTGTCAATATCAAAGAAAGGAGACTCCCTGATTTCTTCTAAAATGATACGATTTACGGCAAAAAATTCTTTGGTAAAAATCACGTAAATTCCCTCCCAATCGGGCAGAACATCCCAACTTTGTAGTTGCCCAGGGGCGGTAAAAAATACCGACAAATCTCCCACCCGAAACGCCTCCGTACCCGCATGATGCACACTACCTTGCCCTTTGAGCGTCATCGAAATCATAAAACAAGGATTCCTGAACGAAGGCATGTGCATTTTCACGGTTTTCAAGTTTTCTTGAATAAAACGCACATCAAAATGCTCGTGAATGGGCTTTGGGACGTTTATGGCTTCATAAAATTTACTGAGATTCTCGAAATATGGAATGTTGGTATTGAGCATTTAGCGTTTTTTTACACGAAAATACAAAATTCTTTTAATTGCCCCTTGAATATTTAATTTAGGAGTAAATCTATTCAATTTAATCATTTGTTTAAATCAAATTAAATATTTACCTTTGCTACCGTCAATAAAAACCCATAACATTGGAGACAGTCCTAAGTACCGAAGAGCATATAAAAACGGTTGCCCAAAAACTTTTTATGGAAAAAGGGTTTGCAGGTACCACCATAAGAGACATTGCCACCGAAGCTGAAACTAACGTGGCTTTGGTGAACTATTATTTCAGAAGTAAAGACAGACTTTTTGAGCAAATTATTAAAGAAAGTTTGACTAAGTTTTTTAGTGTGGTCACCGAATTTTTCAATAAGGATATACCACTAAAAGAGAAAATTGAATGGCAAATAGAGAAGGAATTTGAATTTCTGGAAAAGAACCCAGACCTACCTTTATTCATAACCAATGAATTGAAAATGAATGACTTATCTATTTTTGATTTAAAAAATCTTAAATCCACTTTACAGGCTTCTCTCTTTACGAAACAGGTAGAAACCGCAGTGGCAAATGCTGAAATTGAACCCATCACGGCAAATGAGTTGATGACTTTTGTGTTGAGTAATATTCATTATGTTTTTATGTCCAAAGAGTTAATAAAAAATATCAATGACTACGACGAAGCGGGCTACAAGGCATATATTCAAAGGCACAAGAAAAGGGTAAAAGCGTTTATTATTAACTCCATTTTCTTGAAAAAATAAAAAATATTTTCCATAAAAAATTTAAAAAATAGGCTGTCGTCTATTTTTTTAGGAATAAAAATTAAACAATTGATTAAAACAATAAAATAAATAATATTTGATTAATTAATTTCAAAAAGTAAAATTATGAAAACACAGGTAATTATCTCGGGAGCGGGTCCAACGGGGCTTATGATGGCAGCACAACTTTGTCGATTGGGCATTGACTTTGTGATTTTTGACAAAAAAGAGGGGATTACAACTTTCTCAAAAGCATTGGGTGTTCAAGCACGAACCTTAGAAATTTATGACGAAATGGGTATTGCAGAAAAAGCCGTAAATGAAGGACAAATTGCAACAAATTTTAAAATACTTATTGGGGGTGAATTGCAGGGCGGTTTTGATGTGGGTAGTCTTGGGAGTAAAAAAAGTCCGTTTCCGTATATGCTAATTTTAGAACAGTTCAAAAATGAAGCCTTGCTACAAGATTACGTTTTATCTTATAATAAATCTATTCTTTGGAAGCACGAATTAGTTGATTTTGAGGAAAATGAGAATGGTGTTGAGGTTGTTTTGAAAAGTGCTGAGGGTCAGGAAATTTCTATCTCGGCTCAATACTTAGTGGGTTGCGACGGAGCCAGTAGTCCTATCCGTAAAAAGTTGGGATTTACCTTTGAGGGAGAGACATTTGACCAGTTTTTTTACGTAGTTGATACAGCCCTTGAATGGGCTCTTACTTATAATTCGGATATACACGTTTGCTTGGCAAAAAATACCTTTGTAGCTTTTTTCCCGATGAAAGGAGAGAAAAGAATGCGTATAATCGGAATGCTACCAGAAGGCAAAACCGATAAAGACAATGTTCAATTTGAAGAAATTGAAGCCATGTTAAAGCGAGAAATTGATATTCCTTTAAAAATGACCGATTTGGGATGGTATTCTGTTTACAAAGTGCATACCCGTATGACGAATTCATTTCATAAAGGTCGATGTTTTATTGCAGGTGATGCTGCCCACATACATTCGCCTGCAGGTGGACAAGGCATGAACACGGGCATACAAGATGCCTATAACTTAGCTTGGAAATTAGGCATGGTTATCAAAGGATTTGCCAACGAAACCTTATTGGAAACGTACAACGAAGAGCGTTTGGAAAATGCTAAAAATCTATTGAAAAGTACTGATGCTATTTTTGAAGCCGAAGCTGGTTCAGGTTGGTTTACAAGTTTCGCCCGAGTACATATTTTCCCTCTGTTTGCTGGATTTTTATTCAAACGTGAATTTGTGAAAAAAGCGATGTTCAAGCTCATTTCTCAAACGGGTATCAGTTATGACAAACACAGTTTGAGCCAAGACGATATGCCAGACGATAAAATTAATGCGGGTGACCGTATGCCATATTTTAATTTTGAAGATGAAAATGGTCAAAACCAGTCTTCTTATGGTTTCAATCAGGATTTACAGTTTAGACTGTTTTATTTTGGCAATGATAATCTGCAAAATATAGTTTCTCACAACAATTCTTTCAACGAAACACTCCAACGATTAAAGATTGTGAAAATTGATTTGGATAAAAATAGAAGCATTATCGAAGAAATATTTGGGGAAGTAAACTCGCCATTTATACTATTGGTGCGACCAGATAATTATATTGCTTTACAAACATCGGATATTTCGGTGAATAAAATAAAGGAGTATTTGATTGAGAAGGTGGGGATAGTTCATGCGTAGTTTGAACCAAATCTAATTCCGATAAGTTATGTCGCAGTCTATATATCATTTTTCATTTTCAATCACTTTTTTACAAAACTCCAAAACCTCATCAGGTACTTCCAAAGGACTTACATGACCGCCTTCCACTATTTTGGTAGGGATTGTTGGCGTAGGTACGTAATCGTGTTCACCTTTGAGAGCTAAGGCGGGCATTTTTAAATTTGAAATAAGCCCTGATGTATTTTCAGCATCAATAATTACAAATTTGTCAATTTTCTTGATTTGTTTGGCTGAAAGTTTGGACATAGAAGCGTGCAACTGAGTGGCTAAATCAGGGTTTTTAGCTAAGGATTCTTTGCCAAACATCGCTTTTGCAGCTTGTTTGATGTAAAAGTTCTTAAAACCAAGCATAGTGTGTTGCAAACGAAAAGCTATTTTTTTACCTGACGAAACTTCTTGAAATGGCATATTACAAAGACCAATGGAGGCAAACTTTTCAGGATTTTTATTAGCCGCTCTCAAAATGGTCATGCTACCCCAAGAATGCCCAATGGCAATTACTTTTGGGATTTTTAGACTATCTAAAATCTCTAACAACATATCACTACAATCGTTCAAAGTCCAATCATTTGCGATATTTTCACTACTCTCGCCATGCCAAGGCATATCAAGAGCAAACACGGTTCGGTCATTGATGGCGTTGATTTGATTGTTCCAAAGGGAATGGTCAAAATACACGCCATGTAAAAAAATAACAGGTACATTGTTACTTTCTGTCTTGTTCACAAAAACAGCCATATTACCCATTTTGGTCTTTATTATTTGCTTTTGCATTTTGCTTGTTATGATTTGAGCCTTAGCATTAAAATGGAACAACGCTACTCCAATTATAAGCCATTTGATGCTAATTTTTACATTCATTTTCTAATTGCTAATAGAAGGTGCTTGATGGGTAAATGTATTATCCGTCAATTGTTTGAGTAAAAATGTAGCGGTATCTTCATTGGTTATGGACATCTTTAAATTCTTCCCATCCAAAGTAGCCGTAACCTTATTTTTGGCAGGTTTTTCCACAATATTTGGGCAACGGACTATCGTCCAATTCAACTTGCTATTCATGATGATTGGCTCCATGATATTTTTGTCGTCAATGATTACTTTTAGCCATTTCATAAAATAAGGGAGAATTACTTTGTTGAAAATCCAAGGTTGAAAAGCCATGCTATTGCCCGCCCCCACGTTGCTCATACACACAAGACGATTGACGTTCGATTTCTCCATTTCCTCCACAATAATTCTGGTAGCATCCGAGATAAAAGTAGTGGGTTTTCCATCACCTTTACCACCAATTCCTAAGCATTGAATCACGGCATCTTGATTTTGCAAAACTGAATTAACCGTTTGATTATCAAGCACATTGCCTTCAATAATGGTTAGGTTTTTATGAGAAATATCGATGGATTGTTTTGAACGAGTGAGTACCGTTACGACGTGATTTTGTGAAAGAGCTTGTTTCAAAACCTCTTTTCCAGAATAGCCCGATGCTCCAAATATTACAATTTTCATTTTGTGTTTTGATTAAATGATAACACAAAATTGATAGAAAATAAATGAACGCACCTGTCACAAATGTTACAAAATTATGGTTGCCTGGTAATTTTGGTCACAGAGTTTCGCAAAGTTTTCACGGAGTTTCACAAAGAAAATACTCTTTTAACTTTGTGAAAAACTTTGCGAGACTCTGTGACCATAAAAAAATCATTGAAGAGAAATCTTTTTACGAATCCGACTCAGCGAAGGTCGTTCGATACCCAAATAAGAAGAAAGGATGGAAAGGGAAACCCGATTAAAGAGCGTAGGGCGATTTTTGATGAATTTAAGATAGCGTTGCTCTGCCGTTTCAAAAAGGAAACTCTCAATTCGGCTTTGTTGCATTTTTAAGACTTGCTCGGCAATGAGTCTGCCAAACCGCTCAATGCCGTGGTACTCTTTGTAACCGATTTGGATTTGCTCATAATTCATCGTTACCAAAGTAGTAGGTTCGAGGCATTGGAAGTAATATTTACAATTTTGTTGAGCCACGAAAGCGGGATAATCTATTGCAAAATCGCCCTCATCCGCAAATCGTATCGTGATTTCATTGCCTGCATCATCCACGTAAAATGCTCTAATTAAACCATTTACCACAAAACCAATCTCTTTTTGAATGGTATTGGCTTGAATAAAAAAGTATTTAGCGGGCAAATTTATTATTTGAAAACAAGATAAAAAATAGTCTTTTTCTTGCTCCGAAATGCCATCACAGATACGTTCTATCACAGATAAATATGCTTGAAATTCGGGTTTGATGCTATCATTTTTCATGTACGAATTTAAGAAAATGTTTGAGCTTGTAAAAATTCGTGTTTACGTTTATTTAGTTTAACATCTCTATAAATCTTCATAATCGCACATTGATGATAAAATCACCCCATAAACCTGATTGCTAAATGAGTATATTTATCGTTATTTTGTTATCCAACTTAGCATATTAATGCTAAAACAAACGATTGATTTTAATTATATGAAAATACAATTTTTTTGTCCCAGATGGGGCAGTGAGAATCTTTCTTGGGATGTCTTTTGTAAAAAAGTAAAAGAGGCTGGTTATGATGGTGTAGAAGGGGCAATTCCGTTTGATGCGGAAGCAAAAAATGAAATATCGGCTGCCTTAAAAAAACATGATTTGCTTTTACTTGGGCAGTATTATCAATCTTTTGAGAGAGATTTTCAAGCACACAAAGCAAGCTACCAAAAGCATTTGGAGAACATTGTGAGCATGAAACCCGTAAAAATTGATTCTCAAACAGGTAAAGACTATTTTAATTCCGCCCAAATTAAGGAGTTGTTTGAAATTGCGAGTAAGATTTCCGTGCAATCTGGTATTCCTATTGCCCATGAGACACACCGTAATAAATCGCTCTTTGCGGCTCATATTACAAAAAAGATCTTAGAAGAAAACCCTGACATGAGGATTACGGCAGATTTTTCGCATTGGTGCAATGTCGCCGAGAGCCTTCTTGATGATCAAAAAGAAACCGTGATGTTTGCTTGCACAAAGGCTATACACATACACGCACGAGTGGGGCATCAGGAAGGTCCACAAGTGAGCGACCCACGAGCCCCCGAATGGAAATCACAATTAGATGCACACTTGGTTTGGTGGGATAGTATTGTTGAAAATAACAGAAAAAATAAGGCTGAGACCATGACAATCTCCCCTGAGTTTGGACCACCGCCCTATTTGACTACCTTGCCCTATACCAATATGCCCATCGCCAATCAGTGGGAGATAAACGTGTATATTATGAATATGCTCAGAAAAAGATACGCTAATAACTGATTAGGGCTTAGGTTTTAGTTGTTAGGTTTTAGTGATATAACTCGCTAATAATCAGCAAAATAAAACTCTTCCAAACATAAAATGAGTTTAATAAATACTTAATTAAAAAATATGGCTGGTGTAATTCCAAATTCAGAAGTTTCAAAAGACAATCAAGTAATAAATTTCAATAGTTCGTATATCTTTTTGGTAAGTTTGGTTTCGGCTTTGGGCGGGCTATTGTTTGGTTTTGATACAGCCATTATTTCAGGCACGATAAGTTTTATAAAACCCTATTTCCAATTAGATGAATTTTGGTTAGGGTGGGCAGTTAGCTCAATATTAATTGGTTGTGCCATCGGAGCGGGCATTGCGGGCAAGTTGAGCGACCACTACGGGCGTAAAAAAGCATTGTTATTTTGTGCATTATTATTTGCCGTTACGGGTGTAGGTGCGGGCTTATCCAATACTTTGGGGGTCTTCATTACTTTTCGGCTTGCAGGAGGTTTGGCAGTGGGAATTGCCGCCATGGTAGCCCCCATGTACATAGCCGAAAGCGTACCCGCCGCCGTAAGAGGAAGGATGGTTTCGCTATATCAATTAGCCATTGTATTGGGCATTTTGTTAGCTTATTTAGCCAATTATCTACTCAATGATTTAGGCGAAAACAGTTGGCGGTGGATGTTTGCTTCTCAGGCTTTACCCGCTTTATTGTTTTTTATTTGCTTATTTTTAGTACCCGAAACGCCCAGATGGCTTATCAGTAACAATAGAGAATCGGAGGCAGAGGTAGTGTTGGAAAAAATAGGAGGAAACGCTTATAAAACTGCCGAATTAGCTGCCATCAAACAAAGTTTTGGCAATGAAGGTGGTCAAAAATGGAGTGATTTATTGAAACCCTCTTATCGTTCTGTTTTGATAATGGGTATTATCATTGCTGTTTTTCAGCAAATCACGGGCATAAACGCCATCTTGTATTATGCTCCTGAAATATTCAAACTTACGGGCGTAAACAACGAAAATGCCCTTTTGCAAACCATCGGCATTGGTGTAATGATGTTTTTGTTTACCTTGGTGGCAATCTATTTGGTAGATAAAGCTGGGCGAAAAATATTATTGCTGATTGGCAGTGCCATCATGGGTATTTCCTTGATTGGCGTGGCTTTATGTTTTCAATATGCCTATTTCGACAACTACCTTGTTTTGATATTTTTGATGCTTTACATTGCGGGATTCTCTGCCAGTTTGGGGGCTGTTACGTGGGTTATTTTATCAGAAATATTCCCAAATCAAATCAGAGGTTTGGCTCTTTCGCTTAGTACTTTAATTCTTTGGATAGCTGACTTCATCGCCAGTTTTACCTTCCCAATTTTAAATGATAAGTTTGGGGTATCCTTCACCTTACTTATTTTCTCGTTTTTGTGTTTGATATATTGCGTGTATATCTACCTGAAAATCCCAGAGACGAAGGGTAAAACATTAGAGGAATTAGAACTTTTATTAGTGAAATAAATTTTAGAAAATTATCAAATGAAAAACGAAGCTCAGTATATCAATAACGGTAAAATAAGCCAAGAAAACATACAATATTATCATGATTTTGGGTATTTGGTTGCCCCTGAAATGATTGCTCCCGAAGAGGTGGCTGTTCTTAAAAATGACACTGCAAAGATATTCAGAGGTGACTATGGCACTATTGATGGACTTTTGCCAGTAATGCCAAATGAAATAGATGTGGATGTTTTAAAAAAATATGTAGCCATACATTTTCCCCATAAAATTTCTCCTGTCATTAAGGATTTTTTAGGACAAAAAGATATTGTAGAAGTATTAAAAGCCATCGTGAGTCCGAATGTAAAGTGTATGCAAAGTATGCTTTTTGTGAAAGGACCAGGAAAGGCGGGGCAGGCATGGCATCAGGACGAATATTATATTCCCACAAGAGACAAATCACTCATTGGCGTGTGGATTGCCATTGACGATGCGACTATCGAAAATGGTTGTCTTTGGATTATTCCTGGCAGTCAAAAGCCAAGTTATATGCACCCACGAGTGCCTAATACGAGTAACGAATACGCTGATACAGACACTATTGACGTAACCAATTATGCAAAAGATGAGGTAATTCCCGTAGAAGTAAAAAAGGGCGGAGTAGTGTTTTTTAATGGATATGTATTGCATAGTTCACTTAGGAATAAAACGGAAGATAATTTCCGTTCAGCCTTGGTGAACCACTACATGAGTGCCGAGAGTATGTTGCCTTGGGATCAAGACGGCAAACTACAAGCCATGGCAGATATGCGAGATATTATCATGGTGGCTGGCGATGACCCCTATCATTACAAACCTATTGTGGACTTGAACAAACCCTATTTAAGACCAGAGGTTTTGAATATTAAGAAGTAAATTTTAAAAAAGACAAATCACAAAACTTAGGTTCACGATTTGTCTTTTTTTATGGATTTTACTCAAACAAAAACGCACTCATCGAAAGGTTTTTCCACTGAAATGCCTGATAAATTTTCTTTGGTTTTCCGCCAAAAGCACTGGCAAAAACAAGGGGTAAATAATGCTCTGACGTTGGGTGTGAAATCCTAAATTGCTTGTGATTATAGGCTGAAATCGTTTTTTCGGCATAATTTGGGTTTGAGTCGTCCGCTAATTCCTGACTAATAAAATCG
The DNA here is from genome assembly GCA_013298865.1 of Cytophagales bacterium. GTDB lineage: Bacteria > Bacteroidota > Bacteroidia > Cytophagales > Spirosomataceae > JAAFJL01. The sequence goes on from JAAFJL010000194.1 coordinate 9,489, forward strand.
TCAAATTCCTTTGCCCAAGCGTCTGGTTCAATTTCATGCCCACCAAATTTCTGAATTTCGTTGCGGTTATGAACCAAACCCCCACTACCAATAAAAAGCACATTTTCATCACGCAAAGGACTTAGTATCTCCGCCATTTTTTTGTGAA
>JAAFJL010000195.1 GCA_013298865.1 Cytophagales bacterium
TACCGTTCACCGTTTACCTTTTTATCACCGTTCCATCAAAATTTATCAACGTCATTGCTAAAACTGTATTTGCCGCTAACTCGTTCTGATTCAGTGTTTTATCAATTTGTGCTTCTCCAACGCTCAATAATTCCTTGACTCTTTGTGGACGTTTTTGAATATCAGCTAATTCTTCTTGATACATCTGTTTCAAAATATTTACTTCCTCTTTCCGTGGATAACGTGACTCCATTGCCTTGTATGCCAACGTGATTCTTCCCTCTGGCGTTGTACCTCCTTCTCGCATCATTCTTTCTGCCAATTTTCTCGCCGCTTCGTTGTATTGTGGGTCATTCATCATCACTAACGATTGTAGTGGTGTTGATGTTTTTTGACGTTTCACGACACAGAAATATCGTTCGGGTGTATCAAAAGTGATAGCAGATGGTGGTGGCGATGAACGCTTCCAGATCGTGTACAATCCTCTTCGGTACAAAGAATCTCCGTGGTTTTGTTTGTAAGAAGTGGCATTTCGAGTTGCCAAAGCCTCCCAAATCCCAGCAGGTTGATATGGGTACACACTCGGACCTCCTATTTTATGAACTAATAAGCCACTTCCTTCCAAAACGGCATCTCTGATTTGTTCGTGCGAATACCGATAACTTGGTCCACGAGCTAAAAGTTTGTTATCAGAATCTATTTCCATCAAATCCTTTCTTTTCAGAGAGGATTGCTGATACGTTGCCGACATCACAATCAATTTTTGCATGGCTTTTACGTCCCAATTTGACTCACGAAATTGTGTTGCTAACCAATCCAAAAGCTCTGGATGCGAAGGCATTTCACCTTGATTTCCGAAATCGTCAGCCGTTTTTGAAAGACCATATCCAAAATAATTTTGCCAAAAACGATTCACTACTACTCTGGTAAACAAAGGGTTACGTTCATCCAAGAGCCATTGAGCCAATCCCAAACGGTTCTTGGGATAATTATCATTGAGAGGGAGAATCTTATTAATTACGCCATACGAAACTTCGGTAGTTGGGGCATCATAAGAACCCCGATTAAGAATGAAAGTTTTGCGTGGCGTTTTCAATTCACTCATTACCATTACCTCTTTTTCATCAGTAATTAACTGTGTTTCTTTGGCTCTCAGTTTTATCAAATTTCGAGAATAAGCATCAAAATAAGGGTCAAAATTGAGTCGGTAATAGTCAAAAAGCTCTTGGTATTGTTGTTCCGTCCAATCCTTTTTCGCTGTTTTAAGAATCGTAGAAATTTGTTCTTTATTTTGAGCAATTCCTTTTACTTCGATTGGTGCTAATTGACGTTCATAAATTTTAAATTCATCAATGGCAAAATTGTCCAAGGTTTCTCTAAATTCCTTTCCAATCATTAAAGGTAAATCTGACCAATGCGTGTTATGCTCGCCATGTTTCATGGATTTTGTCAGATTATCAACTAACAAATTCCTTTGCATTTCCTTACCATCCAAGTAAAGTTTTATGCCAGAAGCCTTACTTGTTCCGTCATACGTCAAAACTATATTCTGCCATTTTTTGTAGGTAATCTTTTCAGTAGTAATAAAATCAATGCAGTTAGCGGGCCAAACATAGCTGAAACTCACTTGCAAAGTACCATCTTTCAACAACCAACAACGATAACCTCTGTGTCCCTCAAATTCACCATTGGCAGAATTATAGATGGGACCATGCTGCCCAGGTTTGAGAGCATTTATCCACATACTGATTGAGAAAGGTTGATTACGTTCAAAATCTAATTCTCTATGTAAGTCTATTCCACATTCTCCCCTTAGTAATATTCCGTTGCCAACAACACCTTTAATAAACTTTGGTCGCCTGTCCCAATCACCTGAAATATAGGCATTTATAGAATCAACTGCCATGTTTTGATAAGCCCCAAGATACTTTTTAACTATTTGCTTTTTCGTTTTATCATCAATATATTTATCTGTTTTGATACTATTTCGTTCAAAAGGAAAATCTGCCACCAATTGTTTTTTACTAACAGCATATTTATCTGGATTCTTCTGAGCGTTTACCAACCATTTCTCAAAATTTGCCTTGTAAATAGACTGAGAAGGTCTGATAGCGTTTTCTTGTGGAGCGATTTTAGCCTTGATAAATTTTAATTTTGCCTCCACATCAGGCGTAGTCATTATCACCGAAGGAGATGCCTCACCATTGTAAGGAATAATTCCCGACTCATTATTTTGATTAAAAAAATGAGAAAGTTGATAGAATTCCTTCTGGGCAATGGGGTCATATTTATGGTCATGGCATCTGGCACATTCTACCGTCAAACCTAAAAATGCTTTACCAAAAGTCCCTACTCTGTCTAAGACATATTCTGTTCTATACTCCTCATCAACTACGCCACCTTCTTGGGTTTGGGGGTGATTCCTCAGAAAACAAGTCGCCAATTTCTGCTCACGGGTAGCATTTGGCAATAAATCTCCTGCCAATTGGTAGGTTACAAATTTGTCGTAAGGTAGATTTTTATTGAAAGAATTTATTACCCAATCTCTCCACGGAGACACATTTCGCATACCGTCGTCCTGATACCCGTGTGAGTCTGCGTACCGAGCCAAGTCCAACCATTCAACCCCAATTTTTTCCCCATAATGTGGTGATTTTAAGAGTCTATCCACCACTTTCTCGTACGCATTGGGCGATTTATCTTTTAGAAAAGCATCCAATTCTTGCACCGTTGGGGGCAGTCCTGTAATGTCCATTGACACTCTTCGTAAAAGTGTTTCTTTATCTGCTTGTTCAGAATGTTTGATTTTCTTTTCTTCTAATGTGTGCAAAACAAAATTATCAATCGGATTTTTAATCCATTGATTTTCAGTCACTTTTGGAATATCTGGATTTTCAATTTTAGCAAATGACCAGTGTTCTTTGTATTCAGCCCCTTGCTGAATCCATTTGATAAGTAAGGCTTTTTCTTCGTCAGTAAGTGTCAAATTAGACTTGGGTGTAGGCATCATTTCCTCTGGGTCGTGCGAAAGAATTCTTTTGACCAATTCACTTCTGTCGATATTCCCTGAAACAATAGCGTGATTTCCACTTTTGAGTTTCTCAGTTGCCCCATCGAACGTGACCAATTGCAAACCAGCTTCAACCTTCGTTTTGTCTGGTCCATGACATTTGAAGCACCTATCCGAAAGGATAGGCTTAATATGCAAATTATAATCAACTGTTTCAGGAAGTTTGTCCCCAAAAGCGATAACTTCGGCAGGCAATTTGTCTTTGCATCCAATCAAATTTATTGATAGAATTACAATGAAGGTTAAATAGCCATAAAAACTTAAAGGTCTGATTTTCATACGATTAACATAAAATATATTTTTAAAAGTAAAGATAATCTTTGAATAAGTATAAATCAACAGGGCTTGTAGGGAATGGATTAAAAAGTTTATAGAGAATAGTAGAAATTTAGAGTTATTTTTTGCTTTTTCTCTAAATCTCTAATCCTTTATGTTAAATTTTTCCAATAAACTCGTTTCAGACATTCCTCTGCACCAAGATTTTTTTTGAATCGAATCAACCCTTCATTTCTGATACTTTGCGAGGTAGAAATTCCTAAGTCTAAAATTTTGAAATTCTGTTTTTGACAATACTGATAAAGTCCATCAGCCAACATGATGGCGGGGCTTTTTTGGAGATATTCTGAATGATCAGTCGGGAGAAAATAGTAGAGAATTTCGGCAGAAACAACAACGCCGATACAGGCAGCAATAATCGTTTTTTTGTCTCTGATAGTGAAGAATTTAAAAGATTCTGGGAAGGTTTCCAGATAGAACTTCACTTGTTCAAAAGTCAGTGAAATAGGCGTATTTTTTCGTTGTCTGGAAGCAACTAATAACTCATAAAATTCTGGTAAATATTCTAATGAACTTTCTGCAAAAACATAACCTTCTTGTACGCATTTAGCCAAGCGTCTTTTTGCCGAAATATGAAGTTTAGCCTCTAATAATGAATCATTTACAACAATATACTGATTTAATTCTTGAATTATTTCTTGGAATCCTACCGCTACTAAAACATCATTCAGCGTTTGGTTTTTAGCAGAAAAACAATCAGGAAATTGAATAATTCTGAGGCTTTGAATCGCATGATTTTCAAGTACTTTTAAACAGTTTTTTAGAAAATTTTCTAAATCAATCCGAGGCATTTCTTCATAAAATTCTATTCCACCAAAAGAAGATTGGATTGGGCTAAAACCTTGCTGATTTTTGATAAAAACATGAAACGAAGCATCAATTGTATTTTGTTGAAGGTTTTTCCAATAAAAAAACAAAATAAAATCCGAACTTTGGGTACGCAATTGTTCGGCACGATTGAACAAAAATCCTTGCGTACGAAATGTAAGCGTAGGAATTTGCTCAAAATTTTTACAAACAATTAATTCGTGGGGCATTTTTCGATGTTCGATTTTCGTTTCGTGGTTTTCATTGCTGGATTTTCGGTTTTCGATGTTCGTATCTTTGTTCCATTTTCAAGTTACCAAATTTTCAAATTAACCTTCTCATGATTTATTTAATTCTTAGCATCATTTTCTCAGTTTTACTATTGGTCAATTTTCGTTTGCATGGCAAATATAATATCAGCACTTTCCAAGCAATTATTTTAAATTACCCTGTTTGTATCATTACTGGCTTGCTCTTGCTACCAGATAATCAGCACTTTACGTTCGATTTATCTCAAAATTACACTTGGGCAGCATTGGCTCTTGGTATTGGTTTTGTCATTACGTTTTTGCTTTCTGGCTATGCCACTCAACGCATCGGTATGACGATTACTTCCCTTGCCAATAATATCTCTTTGGTGATTCCTGTGCTGTGTAGCATTTTCATTTTCAAGGTAAGTAATAATTTCGATTGGCTCAATTATTTAGGCTTATTTTTGGCGATTGTCGCCGTAGGTTTGAGTACCTATAAAACCGATGAAACAGGCGAACAGAAGGGAATTAACCTCAATGATTTTTGGTTACCCGTGGCGGTTTTTGTCATGTACGGTATCACGAATACGACCTTTAATTACCTAAATCTCCGCTTCGTGACAGACTCTGGACAAACAATTCCATTTACTCTTTTAATCTTAACGGGGTCTGTCGTTTCTGGCTCTATTCTTTTGATTTTCAGACTATTGACAAAGCAAGAAACCTTTGCATTCCGTAATCTTATTGTCGCTTTCCCCTTGGGAATTCCCAATTTTTTATCTTTTTTCTTCTTACTAAAAGCCCTTGACGCTTACAAAAATAACGGTGCTTTTGTATTGCCAATTTATAATATTGGGGTAATCTTAGCCTCGGCAATTGTTGCCTTTATTGTGTTCAGAGAAAAACTTCAAAAACTCAATCGTTGGGGCTTAGTTTTAGCAGTAATTGCGATAGGTCTAATTTCGTATCAAGGGATTTTAGCGATGTAATTTTAGGATGTTGCGTCAGAGACGCTATGCTATTTACGCCCCGAATCGGAGTTCGGGGCGAGCAACATGAGCGACAAAACTACCTATGACCTCATACCTAAAAAATGCCTACTACCTAAAAAATACCTACTACCTAAAAACGCTACTTTTTGCTCACAAACTTACTATCCTCCACATAAAAACGATAAGGCAATTCTGCTCCCTGAGTGATTCCTATACGAGTTGTGGTGATTATTTCAAGGGGCTTTTCGTTCACAGGAGGCAATAGATAAAGTTTACTTTCTTGAATCATCCAGTTATTCATTCCTTTATGAATCCCCATGGCTTGCACTAATTTCCCTGGACCAGAGCATAACTCATGAGGTCTGAAGGATTGAACTTTTGAAAGTGCTAATCTCCTTTTTTGCATCAAATCTTGTCCGATTGTTGGCTCTAAAGCTCTAATCAAAACGGCTTCGCCAATGTCTTTTTTATTGGTCGAAATATTCACGCAAAAGTGCATTCCGTAAATCTGATAGACATAAATCGTTCCTGCCTCCCCGAACATGGGAGCGTTCCGAGGAGACTTTTTCCGATACGCATGGCAAGCAGGGTCGTCTTGGAGATAACCTTCTGTTTCGACAATAATTCCAGCCGTTGTACCCTCCTCACTTTCATGTACAAGCGACCAACCCAATAATTCTTTGGCAATAGTTAGCGTATCTTTTTCGAGCAGCATCATTTGGTATTTGGGTAAAAAAAATCCGCTATTTGGGTAGCGGATTGGGGGTATTTTAATTAAAAATCATCCAACTCTCACTTGTTCACTTATAATATTTTTAAGTGTTTCAAAGCGATTTGAAGTTCTCAGGATTCGGATAATTTCAATGTTAGATAATAAAATAATCTTGTAGTCTTCTGATGCTGAGACTCTTGCTTCTTGTTGAATAGTTGAAGCGAAGGAATTACTGGTTATTAAAAAGCCCAGTTTAGTCATACCATGAGAAGTTTTTAGTTTTTTCTCAAAAGCATTAAAGTCATTTTTATCAACCTTATTTCTTGCTGAAAAATTCTTACATTCAATTAAAAAATGAGAAGAAAATTTCTCGAAAAATGAGTCTGAAATATCGTTTCTGATAATTAAGTCAACTTCATTACTTCTATCTTTTACATTTCGTTGAATATGCTGAAAGCCCATATTTCCAAACAATAATGAAACAAATCTTTCAAATTTCTTTCCTTTTAGCTGACTATTGGGTTCGTTTTTAGCATCTGCATAGTCAGATTCTAAGGCGTTTTGCAATACCCAGGGCATCATTTCGTACTCGTGCTGGGCTTCTTGAATTTTTACTAAAATTTCTTGGGCTGTTTTAGTGGAATCTCCTTCTTTTTCGATAATCGCAATTAGATTTGGAGAAGAAAAATAGGGATTTCTAATTTTCAGTAACTCATTCAAATCTTTCATAAAAGATTTTGTATAACCACTGACTACAATGATTTTTGCCATCGGATTTACCGCCACAATCTGCTTTATAATCTCTATACCATCAAATTTATAATTGTATTTTGGGTTATCATACTGCAAATCAATGATGGCGACATGATAGTAATAATTCTCTACGGCATCTTGCATTTCCTCTGGGGCAGAGGCAGTCAATACCTGTAAATTGGCATCAGCTTTTTCTAATTCTAATTTTAGTAAACGACCTTCTAATTCTTGGTCATCAATATGTAAGATTGAAAATTTCATTATTTTATGGTCTATACGGGAATCTTTACTTCAAAAGTAGTAGAAAAACCTGATAATGCGGTGGTTAATAATTGAATTTCTCCCTCTAAACGTTTGAGAGTAGTTTGTACAAAAAGTAGCCCAAGTCCATCGCCATTAGTAGTCGAATAACCAATATCAAAGACTCTATCACGGACTTTTTCGTCAATCCCAACACCTGTATCACTTACTTGAAAATGCACAAATCCTTCGCTTTTTACTGAGATATAAACCTGTATTTCTTTACGTTCAGTCTGGGCTATTGCCTTGCGGGAATTATCAATTAGGTTATTCAAAATTTGATAAACTTCGTAGAAAATCTGATGGATTTCCATATTCTCATATCCTATCTTTTCATACTTAATTTGGAAGTCACTTCCTTCCCGTACCAAGTCTGGCTTATTGAGTATCAGGAAGTTATCAAATAATTCATGAATTAAGAAAGGTTTTTTAGTACGAATGGTATCAGAGTTTTTAAACTTATTCAAGGTATCTTCTACCATTGACGTTAGTTCATCTAAAGTAGTAAATTTTGCCAATAGTTGTGGTTCTTCATGCTTCAAAATGGTAATATACGATTTCAAATTACGAACATCCTTGGTAATATTATGAAAGGCAAAACGAGTACGAAGTTCCTCATAACGAGCCTCCTCTTCTGATTGGTGGGGTGTGAGAGATTCATCGATTTTTAGGAGGGGAGAGATGATTAAATCAATTATCATTAAGGAAATTAATAAAATAATTAGATTTGAGGATATTAGTACGATTATAGCACCAACATCTTCGTCAAGAGAAAAAGAAAAGAGTCTTATGTCTAATAAAATTATCATCCCAAAAATCATTAATATCATCATTACAAATAGAATAGTAGGAAAAAGGGATATTCCTATTCGATTATATGTTTTTGGAATAAACCCTAAAACGGCTTTTCTATGTATCCAGTCTAAATTATTTCTTAATGAAATTATGTATTCGTCTTGATGTAACTTTTTATGCTTAATGCTAATTTCATATAAAAATATGGATGCTATCATTAATGAAGCAGACACAACAAAAAGAGATAAATACAAAGAGATTATAAAGTCTTTATAATTTAATAGTCCACTCAAATCAGTTAAAATCAAAAGTATAGATGCAACATATACATAAATACAATTACACAAATACCACCGAACTATCCGCTCAAAAAAATTCTTCATATCCAAAATCTATTTAATTTCTAATTCCCTGATAATACAAAAGCCCTCACATTTAGCGAAGGCTTTTGCAATAATCAAATTTACATTTTTATTTCTAATTTTTCAAAAACACATTTCTCAACTCTCTACCATCTGCCAAACGAATTTGTAGAATGTATTTCCCTACTGGAAGGTCAGTTACTTCGTATTTGTCTTGTTTGCCAGCAACTGTTTTTACAATTCTTCCGAAAGTATTATAAAAAGTCACATTTTCGATTTGATCAACATCTTCAAAATTAATTTTCAAGACATTAGCCGTTGGATTTGGGAAAAGAGAAATTGTACCATCTCCATCTTTTATCACACTCGACAAGCGAGAATAACTAAATTGTCCATCATAATCTACTTGTTTCAAACGGTAATAATTGATGCCCTTCAAAGGAACTTCGTCGGTGAAAGTATAATCATTTTGTCCATTTACAGTACCTCTACCCGTGACTTTACCCAAAGATTCAAAATCTTTAGCATTTTTAGAACGCTCAATTTCAAAGAAATCATTATTAAACTCCGAAGCAGTAGCCCATTTCAAGGTAGCCTGCTGTCTCTCATTCAAAGAGGCTTTGAATGAAATTAGGGTTACGGGGAGAGAACAACCAACGCCATTTCCTACTATAGTAATATCATCGATTCTAAATTGAGTTGATGTAGTTGTATTTACAAACCTTAATGAATTAATATTTCCAGGCAGTCCTGAAAAAGTTTTTAATGACCAAGCCGAACCTCCAGTTATACTTACAACGGTTGCAACAGGTGTAGGATTAGTTGAAGTTGTATATTCAAAAGATAAATCAGTATTTGGAGTTGTAGCTACACTTTTAAAAACTGCTGTCCGTCTTTAAGTTTTAGATTTAGTATAGACATAAAGACTTAGTTTTTCGTTCTTTGACATATTGTTAAATTCAAAATAGATGGGACAAGCCACACCGTTAGCTATTCGTAAGGAA
>JAAFJL010000197.1 GCA_013298865.1 Cytophagales bacterium
AAAATTAGGCATATCAACAGTAAGCCATTCTTCCATTAGCGGAGTTACGGAATTATCTATTTTCTTTAAATTGAAGGTTGCAATCATTTCACCCTCTTGCCATTCTTTTTTCTTTGCCATTTTTACTTATTTCTTTGATTCAAATATACTAAGTAGTCGTTGAGTTTTATATTTTAGGGTTGAAAAAGAAAACTCTGCTCACCACAGAATATTAAGTTTCACTGTAATTTTGGCTAAGTATAGCCCAATTGCCATCTTTAAATACAAGAAAAATTTTACCATGTATGCCTGTTGAACGGACTCTAATTGTAACAATCGCTTTACCTTCTTTCAAAACAATTTTTTCAAAATCAATATAAAATTTTGGGTGACGCCAATTTGACTTCCATTCAATTAAATTCGTAGAATCTTGTTCACTATGCAAGACCCTTGAACTATGATACATTACTTTCGATATTATTTCTTTCGTAATAAAATCATTGACAACAATCGTTGGAATAGAATCTCTATACATTTCAGAAATGTTATTGTAAAATTTCTCAGAGTTAATTATAGAATTGATTATTTCTATCTTGTCCTTCTCGATTAGATATTTTTTTCTATTTTCATTACAACTAATGAGATTTACAAAGAGTAAAATCAATATTACTGATTTTTTCATTTTTTATATTATTTAGTCAACTTTAGAGATAAGGATATTTATATGCAAAAGTACCAAACTCGTCTCAAACTCCAATTTAGGACGAGCTAGTCAGGTTTGAGAACCTGACTTCACGCCTAAAAAAGAAAACTCTACACACAAAAACTACCGTTCCCTCATTCATTTATTTTTTTTTCTTCACTATAATTAACTTCTAAAATTACTTTCGGATATTTACGTAGCTAATCTAAAATAGCCACAAACCACTAAAATACATTCCTTTCTTCCGCTAAGTAACGTGTCAATAAGTTAAGAATAAAAAAATAATCAATACTTTTCGTAGCATAAGCTACTGGTGTTAAAGCCAATTGCTGATAGCCAATTGCCTAAAGCCATTTTAATACTTTGTTAATTTTACGCATCAACACAAATCCGAATACCATGAAAAGATTAGGGGCAATCTTTATATTCTTCTTTTTAAGCAATATTCATTTATCATTTGGGCAACAAACGCTTACTTTCGGTCTTGGAAATATCAAAAATGTCACGGTCACGGCTTCGTCTAATGACAATACGGGTATCAGAACATTATTGAATTCTGGGCTTTTGCCAAATTATAATGCTGCTTCACGGTTTCTTGCTCAGGCTACGCTTGGTAAAAATCTTACTCAAATTCAAAATGTTGCCACTGTCGGCATTGAATCTTGGACAAATACTCAACTCAATCTTCCCAACTCATTCAGCATTCAGTCTTATGTGCAAGGGATTCATCAATCAATTGTTGATTCTCTATTACGTTTTAATCCTGCGGGTGGCTATACTCTTGCGAACACCAATGTGAGCGATTGGCATTTTGATATTGCTTGGTTTCAAGGAAGTATGACTGCTCCAGATGTCTTGCGGTGGCGGGTCGGACTGGCTCTGAGCGAGATATTTGTTACTTCAAGAGTTTCTTCTTTTCGAGATAATCCCTACGCTTTAAGTAGTTATTACGATATGTTGATGAATAACGCCTTCGGGAATTATCGGACTTTATTGGACAATATTACGTACCACCCAGTTATGGGCGAGTATTTGACTTATATGAATAACCATGCTACCGATATTGCCGACGGCAGACAGGTATATCCAGATGAAAATTATGCTCGGGAAATCATGCAATTATTTTCGATTGGTTTGTTCAAACTCAACATCGACGGAACTGAACAAAAAGATGCGAATAACAAATCTATTCCGACTTATGACAATAATGATATTGCTGGTTTGGCAAAAGTTTTTACGGGTTTGTCTTGGGGTGATTCTCGGTATTTGGGCGATGACTACAAAGACCAGTGGTCTTACACAAAACGAATGAAATTCTTTGGCGTTGACTCCAGTGATGCTAAAAGAAATACTTGGAAACAAAACCCTCGCATTGTGAACGGGCATGAGCCTGGAGGTAAAAGTTTCTTAGGGGAGACGATTACTGGCAATCGTGCAGTGACAGCGGGAAATCAGGATATTCAAGAAGCCCTCGATATTGTATATAAACATCCAAATGTTGGTCCTTTTTTAGCTCGAAGATTGATTCAGAGATTGGTTACTTCAAATCCAAGTCCAGCTTATATCCAGAGAGTCGCTACGGTTTTTAATAATAATGGAAATACAGTTCGGGGAGATTTAAAGGCTGTCGTGAAAGCGATTTTATTAGACCCAGAAGCAAGAGACAATAACCTTGACAATACAACTACCACTGCTGGGATGCTCAGAGAACCATTTGTGCGATACATGAATCTGATGAGAGGATTGCAGTTAACAACAACGGGTGGAGTTTACCGTAATAATTTTTACGAAATTTATGACGCCCTCGACCAAGTGCCAATGTATGCCAATACAGTCTTTAATTTCTTCCAACCAGATTATCAGCCTGATGGCGATTTGAAAAATGCTGGCAAGTATGGTCCAGAATTTCAACTACTTAATTCTCAGACACTTACTGCGTATTTCAACGCTTTAAATAACTGGTTAGTCAACGATGACCCCTCTAATTATTGGTATTATTTCGGTAATGAAACTTACAAACCAGACCAAGAAGCCCGCTTTAACTTATCTGCCGATTATACACTTGCCAGTAATACTAAATTGCCTCAATTATTAGATAAATACAATCTGATTTTGGCACACGGAAGGCTTTCCCCTGCGAGTATCAATGCCATAAAAACTGCCATTTCAGGAATGCCATACAGCGAAACAAATGGTGTTCCGAACCAAGACGATGCCTACCGAAGAGTAAGAATCGCCATTTATTTAATCATGTCTTCTCCTGATTATTTAATTAGTAGGTAGAAACAACAATAACTCATCAATCAATAAAATAGCTCCATGAACAGAAGAGATTTTATCAAGAATACTGGCTGTGCTGCCATGGGTACAACAACTTTATTAAGTACTTTGGCAAATTTGGGGTCACTCAATGGTGCGATTGCTGCCCCTGGTCAAGCTCAGAATTTTACAGATTATAAAGCCATTGTTTGCATTCTGTTTTCAGGCGGAATGGATTCCTATAATATGTTGATTCCGTCTGGTACAACCGTGGGCGGCGACAATGGTTTTAATGAATACAAAACAGTAAGAACAGACCTTGCTTTTCAGAATGTAAGCAGCCTTTTATCACTGAATAACCCGCAATGCAGTAGTTTTAGGGGGATTCCGTGTGCTTATAATTCCTTTGGTGTTCACCCACAAATGACGGGTGTGCGAGATATGTTCAATACGGGTAAGTTAGCTTTTATGGGCAATATTGGCACGCTGGTAGAGCCTTTGGCAAATAAAAACGACTACAATAATAGTCTCAAAAAGAAACCTTCGGGCTTGTATTCTCACTCCGACCAACAAATGCAATGGCAAACTTCCGTGCCACAAAGTAGAGACGCTTTGGGCGTAGGCGGACGAATGGCAGATTTATTGAATGCTGCCAATGCTAATCCCAATATTTCGATGAATGTGTCTTTGGCTGGGAAAAATAATTTTCAGCGTGGGCAAAACATGGGCGAATATGCTATCAGAAATGACATTAGTGCCAACAACGTAGGCGTTGAAACACTGCCAACTTGGTGGGGAAGTTCAGGGCTTTTGACCAGTCTGAGGAATACCGCTGTGGATAATTTGGTTTCACAGACTTATTCAAATTTATTGCAAAAAACCTATTCTACTTCCACCAAAAGTACAATTCAGACTTTCGAGGTTTTCAAGGAAGCACTTAGGCGAGTTCCTTCTTTTACTACACAATTTGCTAATAATGAGTTGGGCAATGACCTTTCAGCCGTAGCAAAAGTGATGAGTGTAAGAGATTTCTTGGGAGCAAAAAGACAGATTTTCTTCATTGATTATGGCGGGTGGGATATGCACAGCGATTTGGTAACGGGCTTGAACGAAAAACTACAAATCGTGAGCCAAGCATTAAAGAGTTTTTATGATGCAACCGTAGAATTAGGAATTGCCAATAAAGTAACGACAATGACAATCTCTGATTTTGCCAGAACAATCACTTCCAATGGATTGGGTTCAGACCATGCTTGGGGAGGCAACACCATGGTAATGGGTGGTGCAGTAAATGGTGGAAAAATCTACGGGGCTTACCCGAAAATGGACGTAATCAATTACAACAGAAACGTATCGTTCAGAGGGAATTTTATACCCGCAATTTCTACCGATGAAATGTACGCAGAATTAGCCCTATGGTATGGTGTTAGCCCTTATGACCTCTGTTATGTACTGCCAAACTTGAGTAATTTTTATACTTATTCAGCGAATAGCTATCCAGTTGGTTACATGAATTTTAATGGTACAACAATTTCAACAGATAATTTACCTCAAAACTGTATATTTACTCTGTTTTCTCTGCTTTTTTATTCTCCAAAATACCTTTGCACAAAACAATTGTGTTGGTACACCTGGGCAAGTAAAGTGGAGTTATTGGCTTGGTTTTCAAGGTCAGCCAGATAGCACGGATTTACGGGCTTTAGAAAATTTCCCGAGCCGTCCAGATGGTTTTCAGATTTTAGGTTCATTAAAAAGCCCTACCAATTTTGCTGATGGCTTTGCTTCCATGATGCGAGGATATATCTACGTACCCACAACAGCTACGTACAGATTCAATATTGTTTCTGATGATAAATCTACTTTCTATCTGAGTACCAATGACTTACCTGCAAATAAGCAGCGAAGAGCTTATGTAAATAATTGGACTTATGAGAATGAGCATTATAAAGAAGCCAACCAGACTTCCCAAGCAATTACCCTGACGGGAGGACAAAATTATTACTTTGAACTCTATAATTACGAAGGTGGCGGAGGTGACCACGTGACCCTTTTCTGGAGAAAACCATCAAGTACAGACACTACTTGGCGAGTGATTGATTACAACAATATCAAAGATTATGCTTGTGGACAAAACTGCCCCGTGAGAGGTACTGCTTGCAATGACAATAATCCAAATACTACGGATGATAAACAAGACGGTTTTTGTAATTGTGTGGGGAAAGTTGCTACCACAAACGCTTGTGTAGGCGACAGAGGTGTAGCAGAAGCCTATTATTATGACAATATCACAGGGAATTATGTTGAACCTGATTTAATCAATGCTCCAAGATTTCCTTTACAACCGCACAGAAAAGAAAAATTGAAAGGTGCTTATGGTCCACTTGTGCCAAATTCAAAAGATGATTACGGGACATTGGTGCAAGGTTTTCTGACTGTCCCTGTAACAGGAACTTATGAGTTTAATATTACGGGAGACAATCAGACGTATTTTTTTCTGAGTAAAAATGATTCCATAAAATACAAACAGACACATCAGGCTTTGGTCATTTATGGCGTTGATGATACCGAACATAACAATTCTGTTTTTCAGAATACTGCCCCGCTTGCTTTAGAAAAAGGAAAATATTATTACTACGAATTTAGGCATAAAGAAAATGGTTGGCGTGACCACTTTAATCTGTTCTGGAAAACGCCTTTTCACGAAAACAAAGAATGGAAAAAGGTCTCTGATTTTTATCTCTATGACTATAAATGCGAAATCGCTTGTATTCCGCAAGGAACGCCCTGCGACGATGGAAATCCATTCACGAATAATGATCAATACAACAACAATTGCCAGTGTGTAGGTACGCCTTGTACGCCACCGAATTGCAATGATGCAGGGGCAAATTATGTGCCTTATGACCCAGCTGCACCCACCAAAAATCTACTGAGTGGGGCAGAATATTCTTGGCTTTCGTGTACGACTACAGCCAACCCTAACCCCGCAAGGTCGAGTAACGGGCATTGGATAAGATATGATTTTGGTGATACTTACCGACTACAAGGTTCACGGGTTTGGAATTATAATGTAGCCTCAGAAACCAGTAAAGGATTCAAAAATGTCTACGTAGATTATTCAATGAATGGCACAACTTGGACTCAGTTGGGTGGTATTTATCAATGGCAACAAGCACCAGGGCAAAGTGATTATGCTGGTTTTTCTGGACCTAATTTTAATAACCTGAAAGCTCGTTATGTCTTGATTTCTGCTGTTGATAACTGGGGTGGTTCTTGTGCTGGTTTTAGCAAGTTATCACTTGATGCTCAGTTATGTAGCTCTTCTGGAACTGCCTGTGACGATAGCGACCCACTGACTTTTCATGATAGATTTGATGGAAATTGTAACTGTGCAGGTGTAAAAATCAATTGTGAAAAGGATACCATTTTACTGGGTAACGTAACGCTGTCTGAGCCGATTTACAAAGCTAAGATGTCTGTCAATTCTGAGAGTGCAATCACCTTGAAAAATATTTCCTTTACCGCAGGCAATGACATTGTGTTGATGCCAGGTTTTGAAGTAAAAGCTGATGGAGTTTTCACTGCAAAAATAGAAGGATGTTTACAGTCTGCTTTTGCGGAAAATGAAAAAAACAAGAATCCAAAGGCTGAAAAAGATTCAACCGCAAGCGAATTTGCCACCAGTAATGAAGGTGGAGACAATGTAAAACGTATTATTTTCAGACTCAATAAACCTGGTCAAGTAAAGTTGTCATTGAAGGATGCTTCACAAAATTTAGTGACCAGTATCATTGATGATTATTACCAAAATTTAGGAACTCAGGTAAAATATTTGCCTACTGGAAAATTAGCAAAAGGAGAATATTGGATTGAATTGGAAGTAAATGAATCGATTCTGAAAGAAAAAATAGTGGTGAATTGATGAGATATATTTTAACATTTTCCCTCCTTTTTATCAACCTGAGCCAATGTTTTTCTCAGATTGATTCATTAGAATTAATTCCAACGAAAGACAATTCTATCTTTTCCGAAAGTGGAACTTTGAGTGACGGTAAAGGGCTTTTTCTCTATGCGGGAAGAATCAACAATAGTACCGCAGCAGTAAGACGGGCATTGCTTCGTTTTGATGTTTCGGGTATTCCTGCCAATGCTCAGATTCAGTCGGTTAAATTAACTTTGACGACCCTGAAATCAGCGGGAAGTCAGACAACGCCACATAATTTTACGCTACACAAAGTACTCACAAATTGGGGCGAAGGAACATCAAACGGGAATGGAACAGGTGCAACTGCTACAACCAATGACGCTACATGGCAAAATACATTTTACCCTTCGTCTAATTGGACAACGAACGGTGGTGATTTTGTAAGTACAGCATCTGCAACCGCCGTTGGAATTTATAGTGAATTAATTGTCTGGACAAATCCCCAAATGCTCAATGATGTGCTTGCTTGGAAGGCAAATCCTGCTACAAATTTTGGTTGGTTAATCAAAGGGCAAGAGAATGTTCCAGGTTCGGCGAAGGCATTTGCATCAAGAGAAGGATTGAGTTTTTATCCACGGACTTTAACGATTGTTTATTCTATTCCTTTAGTTGAAAAAGCCTATATCAATGAAGTGAATCCTCAGAAACGTTGGGTAGAAATTTATAACCCCAATCAGCCAACTATCAATCTCGCCAATTATTGGTTAGCCAATGGAAACACCACAGTACAAATCAATAATAGTCTTCTTTTGAATGGAAATCTTAGTTTAGATTCTGCCAAATATGCTGTTTTGAATTGGTCAGGAATGAGTCAGAATGATGGAGAACTGGCACTATACAATGGTGACCCCACGAACGGAGGAACATTGATGAAAGATTATATTCATTATGGTTCAGCCAATCATCAGAGAACTGCGGCGGCTGTTACTGCCCAAGTTTGGAACAGTGTAACGGCTTTTTTACCAACAATTTCGGCAGATACTTCTTCTTATTCTGTAAATGGCAATAACAACTATACGTCTGGAACTACCACTAATTCAGTGGATTACGTAGTGCAAAGGCAAACTCCAAGTATCAAAAATCTCACTTGTCCAACCACAATGACGCTAACTGGCAATATTGTCGATGCCAAATACACTACAACTGGACAGCTTGAATTGATAGGAAACCTCTCTCCTATTTCAAACGTAAAGTTTTTTTCTCCCCAATTCATTGATTTTTCTCCAAACAGTTTTATCGACAAAGGAGCATTTTTCGAGGTAAAAATCGGAGGATGTAGTAATAATTGAAAAGAACCTTTATATATCCAATAGTTTTAAATCTTCTCGTAATTTCTGGATCTGCGTAATACTTAGTTCAGTAATTTGAATAATTATTTCATCTGAAAGTCCTGCTAAAATTGATTTTTTGGCAACTTCAATTGCTTTTTCATTATGATAAATAGCAATTACTTCTCTGTTAGCTTCTTTATTTTTAGCATCTCGGCGTTCTTCAGGCGTAAGATTTTCAAAACTAATAAGTTCCATTGCCTTCTTTATACCTTCATTTTTGGTATTCAAAGATGGTCTTTGCGGGTTATGAATAGATTGATAAATTAAGTCTAACCAATCTCTTATAGCTGGTGGAGTTTCTTCATCAGGATGATTTGGATTTAGGCAAACAAACTGGTGTCCGTACAAATCTCTTTCTTCTCCTTTCAATGTTTTCGGATTAAGTTTTAGTAGCAACACTTCATCTAAAATAGGTTTTCCATCTCTCTCATTTATTTTGTAGGGAGCAGTTAAAACGACAATCACGTAAACAGTCTGGTCAATATTATAGTTTTTTGAATTTTTTTGTTGCTCTGCAATAAGCATAAAAAAATAGTGCAAAAATCTATCAAAGTGAGTATCATATTCTACTCGCTGTATTTCGATAGCAACTCTCTTGTCAATTGATTCTGCGAAAATATCAATCTCAAAATCAACATATCCAATTTTTGGCATAAATTTTTTCTCCGTTTCAATCACACCAACTTCTATTTCAATACCAAGTATATCCCGTACGAAAGCCTTAAAGACAACTTTATCCGTAAAGGCTTTTTTAAATATTACTTCGTTGTCTAAATTTCCAAGCATTATTTTTGATATTTTTAGTATGAATGTAAAGTTAAAACTTATTTCTTGATTCAGAATAAAAGAACATTAATCATTATATTTGAAGTAATTATCAACTAAACTTTTCAATCCATGAAACTAAAACTATTAGTTACACTTCTATTGACTACCTACACTTTATTTGTTCAAGCTCAGGCT
>JAAFJL010000196.1 GCA_013298865.1 Cytophagales bacterium
CCATATTGGTTGTGCGTGAAGCCACATTTTTGATATAACTCAAATCAATTACTTCATCTGCCGAAGGATAGCTTGGCATCAGTTTAGGGTACAATTTCTTGGCAATATCTCCGAAAACGGTATAAACAATTTTGAAAACATTGGTACTTCCCTGACCCATTCCGAATAGTTCAAGGTTATCGCCCAAATTGTGTACACGAGAACCACCCAATTCCACGACCTGACCTTGCTTGTCGGGAGCAGAAACACCGTTGTAATATTTCACCCAATAGTCGCCTGTTTCTTCGTTGTAAACTTTTGCCGAAATCTCGCCCGCTTTTTTCAACGCAACCGAATATGACTTCACTTGGTCGCCACCTTTGGCAATGGCATCAATCATATTTTCAACCGTTTTGCGATTGTCTTCCATGTGTTTTTTGATACCAATCACTACACAGGGCATCTGAGAGCGGTATTCTTTGGTAGAAACGATAGAAACCAAACCACCTTTTTTCTCAGCAATCATTACATCGCCAGGTGTCCAAGTGGCTACCGAATTGATGGCTACTTTCTTGGTTTCACCCGTAGGTTTTCCGTTCAAAACTACGGGTCTATCTTCTGAATAATCAGAAATATATTTTTGCGAAGCATCAATATACGAATCCGCCGAATAGAAATTCATCGCTTCGGGGTCGTAGGTTTTTTCATCGGGATTTACTTTGATACCGTTGTCGCCACACCATTTTACGACAATATTCCAGTCGCCATCACGTAGGTAGGCGGCACACAAACCACCTTTGGCAGACTGCGGGTTTTCTCTCCACGAAGCGGGTCCCATCAGTTTGTCTTCGCCCAAAGATTTTCCGCAAGTATAGATAATCTGAGCCTTGTATTCTGGTCCAATTTTCTCTAATTCAGGTTGCAGACCCGCCATAAATGCAGGAGCTCCATCGCCCATGATTGAGACAAACTGTGTGCCTTCGGTTGTGGCAGGGTTGCTTTTGTATTCATTGGCAAACTTGATTAACGAAGCCTGCATCTGAGGCACATCGTCCTGACGAGTCAGGGCTAAGTTTACGCCATTTTTTGCCATCAATGAGTTTTCAGTTGTATTTGCTCCACCGTTGGCAAACATCAAACCCATCTGAGCATTCCAAGCCCACAATTGCCAACGAAGGGCTGGGGTTGAAAGACTGGCAGCTTTATCAGAAGGCATATCTGCTTGTGGGACAGCCGTGGAGGCATTTTTAGGGGCATCGGGCAAGTCAATTTTGCCGACATCTTGCGAGGAAATCTCATTCTTTTTCAAGACCATTCCACTGTCAAGAACGAGCCATTTTAGACCCCAAAGGAGTCCGAGGATAAGTGCGGTAACTAACAATCGTCCGGGTACAGTTAAGCGTTGCATGGTTATAAATGTTTTAATTGTTTCGGTAAAAATTTGAGTATAAAACAAATCTAACAAAAAAATCGCTTACCCCAAGATTATGTGGATGTCTGGTTATAGGTATTGAAGAAAGGTTTCACAACTTTATAGATATGACAAGCAACGTGCAAAACTTGAAAAACACTAATTGAGTTTATGGATAGCATTTTTCCGAAAATAATAAACGATAAAACCTATTTGCAAAAGTGTTCCAAAAACGGATGGCAAAATCTGACTATAAGGCTGATACGCATATAAAACTGTACCTGAAAATGCAGATAATAAAGCGGTAAATGCTCCAATCATTTTATAGATATGTTCATAAAACCATAGCTTCTGATATTTGGATTTTGGGATAAAATACCGCAAAAAGTCATAAGAAATT
Source organism: Cytophagales bacterium (assembly GCA_013298865.1). Classification (GTDB taxonomy): domain Bacteria; phylum Bacteroidota; class Bacteroidia; order Cytophagales; family Spirosomataceae; genus JAAFJL01. Next base: position 1,791 of record JAAFJL010000196.1, read on the forward strand.
ATTGCTATTGTTGTGCCTACTGTACTGTAAATTACCACGGGTTTCCATATCATTCCGATGGTTTTGAAGTAATATAAAAAGTAAAAAACTGTGCTGATGGACAAAAGGGCTACAATGATGTCAAGCACTTTTGGTTCGTTTGATTTTGTTTGCAAAACTCTATATCCAGAAAACCCAAAATAGCCACTCAATACGGTTATGACCAATAAAAAGCTATTTCTACCGAAGATAAAAACACCCAAAAGCCCCGTCAAAATGACGATTGACATGAACCTAAGAAAGACTTTCCCCACTTTTTTATGGAATACTTTTCTCTTATGTGAAATAATAGCGACGATTGCCAAGATGAGGGCAGATGTGCCTGCAATAACGTGAATAAGAATGTTTGATTTATGTAAAATTTCCATTGTTTTGATTGATTTATTTGAAGCACAAAGGAAGGGACAATCACAGACTCAAAAGTCTTGAAAGGTAGGGATAGACTTGTAAATGGGCGTTTTTCTAAGATTTTTGAAATTCCAAAGGTGTTTTGCCCACCATTTGTTTAAAAATCTTATTGAAAGAAGATTTGGATTGGAAACCACAGTCGAATCCAATGGCAAGAATTGAGTAATGAGCAAAGGCAGGATTTTTCAAACGTTCTTTCACAGCCTCCACACGATAGCCATTAATGAAGTTGAAAAAATTGGATGAAGTCTTCTGATTTATAATTTGAGATAATTGATTGGAAGTTAAATCCAATTGTTGGGCAAGTGTAGCAAGGTTTAGGTTTTCATCTAAATAAGGTTTGTTTTCTTCCATGTGTAAAACTAATTTCTGAAAAAACTCATCAACCATTTCATCGGTCAAGCCAGAATTTTTATAGTTTGGCTTTGAATCAGTCGTTCTCTCAAAATTCGTTTCAACGGGAATATTTGTAAAAACGGTTGTTTGTCGTAAGCCAAAGAAACCGATAAAAAAGAGGTAAAAAGTGAGAAGACTTCCCACGACTGCAAATAAATTTTGATACGTAACCAATCCTAAATCTACGCCGAATTTGATGAGAGGAAATAAGACAATAAACATAATCAAAAACGAAATAACTATCCATTTGAGCCAATTGAGGTTGATTCTCTCGGTATAAGAATAGTTTTCGGGGATGAGTTTTTGATAATTGAGCAGGACTCGTAAGCTCAAAATGGTATAAAATGCAGGAATTAATGCCAAGGGAATCGTTAGCGTATTTTGTAACCAGTTTGGAAAATTATTGCTAAAAATGGGTAGCCCATCTCTAAACGAAATACTGTCAGAATGAATAAGATTTAGGCAAAAGCAAATCAAGCTAAAAATGGTGAAAGGCAACAGATGAATCCAATATTTTTTCCACAAAAAATCATTTCCAATCGAAAAAGAATAGACGTACAAATAGAGGATTGGCGAACTTATCAAAGGCAAATAAAAACCCATTATTTGCAAGAAATTTGGGGCAAAAGGAACTGGCGATAAATTGTCGTAGTAGAACATTAACTGAAAAGAAACGACCCCAAACCAAGTCATCAACAGATAATCAGAAATAGAGTTTTTTCTTTTAGACTTCAATAAAAGTATCAAGAAAAACCCCTGTATGACTCCTGTTAATAGTAAAGATTTGAAAATCATTTTTAAATGCTCTGGTTAAATTTACTTGGTTAATTTTTAGTATAATTTATTGATTTTCAAATATTTATAAAATAAATAATCCTTATCTTTTCACCACAAAACGAACAGTAGAGCTCTCAAATCTATTTGTATTTTGACTATTGGCATAAATCATTTGCAAAATATATCGCCCTTCTGGAATATCTTTGAGATTCACGGCAATAGTTCCATCAACATTTTTACGGTAATCCGTTTTTAGAGTTTTGTTGGCAGCATAATCAAAAATACCCCAATCTTTGATAATGTGGAAGGCATTTTGCTGATACCAAGATTCTGAGAATTCATCATAATTATTAGTTAAATCTCTTTCATTGATAATTTCGGGTGCAATTATGATTTCGTTGTTAACAGTTGAACTACCTACTATTTTCATTTTTACTGGTTTAACATTACAATACGTTTGATATTCTTCATTATATTTTTGTGCATTCTCAAAAGATACCTCACCTTTTATATAATCCATTGGATGGTGACGTTGCAGTGATGAAAAGGATGACCAAAACGATTCTATTTCTGTGTTTTCAGGTCTCAGTTTAATCAAGGGTTGAATCTGGTTATTTGGTTTTTCAAGTTTTTCAAACCCTGATGTCTTAAATACCAAAATATCCTCTTTATCAACTTTTAGTTTGTACGTCCCATCTGCCTTTGATTTTGTACTGTATGGTTTGCCCTTCACAGATATATACACGCCCGCAATGGGTGAACCATCACTATTATCCACAATTTTTCCCTTGATTTTTTGAGATTGACCAAAACTGTTTTCTATCGAAATAATCATCAAAGTAATGACGGCGACATTCCTTGAAATTTTATAAAAATTAGGCAAAAATAGTTTTTGATGGGATTTTTTTACTTGATTTAGAGGTATTTCATAGACATATTCTTCATTGTCAGTCCACTCACCAAACCAAGATTCTACATTGTAAATAGGTTCTAATTGTTTCTTCTCAAAACGCCCACATACACGTGTATTAGATGAAGGTAGGTTTTTGAAAAAATCGACTATTTGGATTTCAGTCATTTTACTAAAATCAATTACATCTTTTTGACAAGAACCACAAAATCCCCCCGCAGGAGTGGCAGAAAAATCTTCCCAATTTTCTTGGCAAGGCTTAGCGATTGAAAGTTGAAAGGGTGTTTTCATATAGGTATTTTTTACTCAGGAAATTTACTCTTATCCAGCCCAGGGATGATTCTGAGGGCATTTTTGTAATAAACCTTCTTCAAAATCGCATCCGAAAGCCCGATGCCGTACATTCTCCAAAAAGCATGATATTTTTTGTGGTAAGGGAAGTATTCGTCTTCCGTTTCCAATACTCTGAAATAGGTTTCGTACTCATCAGGCACGTAAGAATCTTTCCCAAATAAAACCTTATCCTGACGTTTTTCAAAGAACTTTTTAGCTGCCCTCGGTTGGCGACCTAACTCCGCAATCACCGCCCCGATTTCCACGTACATATTCGGAAAAACGTCCATCAAACTATCCAATTTTGCGAGATTATTCGGATACCAACCCATGTGTGCGTTGATGAAAGTCGTTTTGGGATGTTTCCTGAAAATATTATGCTGTTGCTCAATCAATTGCTCCCACGAAAAATCTCCTTTGCTCGTTTCTCGCTTGCGTTCTTTGTGAGTTTTTAGTTCCAACCAACGCTCATTGTACGAGTCCACAGGTTGCCAAAAAGGGGCTGGGTCGGCAGTATGAATGATTACTGGAATGCCCAATTCCCCACATTTTGCCCAAATCGGGTCAATGCGAGCATCATCCACAGGAATTAATTTTCCGTTACCTTTCACACTAAACCCCAAACTTTTATAGATTTTCAAACCCTTCGCTCCGTGATTTTTAACGTCATCGGTGAGCTTTGCCACAGCCTTTTCTGTCCAACCCGCTTCGCCTATATTTGAGAAATCTACGTTCGTGAAAATGGCAAAACGATTAGGAAATGCCTTTTGGGTAAGGTTAATTTGGTCGTAAAGTGTGGCATTGCTTTTTGCTTCATCACCTCCCCAACCCCGTCCACTCAAATTGACCAAAAGTCCCATGTTGAGTTTATCCATGCCCTCCACCAATTTCGCCACTTTCTCCTGACTATCCATTTCCCATTGATGATTGTGGACATCAATAAAAGGAAATTTTGAACGTTTCGTAGGATGTTGAGGCGTAACCAAAGTAGATTTCGGTTCGTATTCTTCAAAAGTAATCGTACCGTTATTATCCCCAATCTTAACATTCTGAGCCTGAATGGCTTGGCTAATTATAGTGGTGAAAAATAATGAATAAAATAGTGATTTTTTCATTTGTTGTGATGTCAGTTTGTGATAAAATATTGGAATTGTAAAGATAGGGAGGAAATAAATACTTGATTCAGTATTGCGGATTTCTTGTTAAATTTACTTGCAAGCACATAAACCACAAACCCATGGAAGCCGTAAATTTTGAGCAATTTGATGCCAATATTCTTCAAGAATTAGTTACAATGCAAATGCCCTTCGGCAAGTACAAAGGACATATTTTATGTGATTTGCCTGAATATTATCTCGTATGGTTCTACAATCAAGGTTTTCCAAAAGGTCGCTTAGGAATGCTTTTGGGAACTTTGTATGAGATAAAATTGAATGGATTGGAGTTTTTGTTGAAGCCTTTGAAGGGAAATAATACTGGATTTGATAGTTGATAATTTCAAAAAATATTCATAGCTTGGCTTAAATGAGATTAACCACTTTTTATGAATATACCCAAGTATGAAGTAACTTATTCTCCATCCAATGAATTTTATACTTTTGTTAGTGTTGGAAAGAAAGGGTGAATAATCAAAGCTGTTCAAATTCAAGAATTTCAGGTAAATCTATTTAATTTGGGTTTTGGAGATTTAGACATTATTACAAATGAAGTAAACGACAAAGTCAAAAGTGATAATGGTGATACAGAAATAGTGTTAGCCACTGTAATTTCAATTGCAATAGAATTTTTGCAAAAAAATCCAAGTGCATATATTTATTTTGAAGGAAATTCAGATTCACGTAATCGTTTATATCAAATGGCAATTAATCTGTATTATGAAGAGTTTATCCAACATATTGCAATATTTGGTTATTTCAATGATGGCTCTATGGAAGAATATCAAAAAGATAAAAAGTATGAATCGTTTTTAATTAGAAAAGTGTTTTAACAAAAATTCATGAAAACTGTCGAAAGAAAAAATATAACAAAACTTCCTAAAATCGTTTTTATCAAAGATGAATCTCTTGCTCATTTTGAAGGTAAAAACTTATTCCCTGAGAAAATTTCTCGTGCAAAAGAGCGTTTTAAAAATATTGTTTTACCTACTTTATAGCCTTTTTAATCAAAATTCTTTACAAAATTCACGCTAATAATCTCTTCAAAGACTCTGGGTCGGGCAAAATGTTTTTCAAATGATCAGGCAGTTGTTCGCTCAATTGATAAACCGCCACACCCATTGGATTAGAGATTTTTTGGAAGGCATATTCAACTGTTTTATCATTTTTCTCCGAACACAGAATAATACCAATCGCAGGATTTTCATCTTCCAATTTTTCAGTGTCGTTCAGTACGTTCAAATAAAAGTTAAGCTGTCCAGCATCTTGTGGTCTGAATTTACCTTTTTTGAGTTCAAAGGCAATCAAACATTTCAGGATTCTGTTGTAAAATAGCAAATCAACAAAGAATTCGTCCGCTTCGGCGTACCGACTCATCCACCAACAAACGATGTTGATTTCCTATAAATGAAAAACCCTTCCCCATCTTCATAATAAACTCTTTGATGTTGTTCACAATTCCCTTCTCAACCACTCTCTCATCACTCGTTTCGACATTGATATAATCCAATAAATATTCATCCTTAAAAGCCAACGTAGAGTTTAATTGGAGCGGAAGTGGCAAGGTATTTTCAAAATTACTCTGAATCGTATTACCTTGTTTCTGAAACAAATTCGTCTTGATTTGCCATTCCAACATTTCATGCGTCCAATGATTTTCGACAGATTTTTTGAGATAAAATAGCCTTTCTTTCCACACTTTGCATTTGTTCAAAAGTAAAGTGTGTTGTGAGAAACCAACTCCGAAAAATAGTTCAGGCGTAAGACCTTCTAATTGGGCAGACGGCATCTGCCCAATTGTATCTATCTGACTATCAGAATCTTGCATTTGTGCAGTTATTAACTGCATAATTTCAGAAGATAAATATTCATCAGCAAATTGCCTCATATTTTTAAGATTTCTAAAAGAAAATCCCTTTAATCCTGGCAATTCTTTTTGCAAATCGACAGCTATTTGCTCAATGACTTTTGTACCCCATTTTTCGGAAGCTACCTTTTCAGATAATCGTTTTCCGATGATGAAATAGAGTAACAATTGCTCACGATTAACCAAGCGAGCCGCCAAATAACGACTATGAACAATTTGATTTTTTACTTCAATGATAAAGTGGTTGTAGGTAGTTTCTGTGGTCATTTTTTGTAATGGTCAAAATCTTATGGAATACGAATATATTCATTTTTTTGCTTTCATTCACATTCTGAAAAATATTCGCTTTATCAAAAAAGAACTTATAATGTGAATATTTCATCATTTTTAATAGGAATACTCAAACAAACCTCTTCCTTTGTTAAATCTTTTGCTGCAATTTGATTTTGCTCTCGTAAAACAAAAACCACTGTCGATTTGAGAGCAATCCCCCCCTTAATTTATAGTCCATTTTAAAATTACAATTATCTGATAATCATTTAGTTACATTTTTAAAATGACTAATTTTCAAATTATTTTTTTCAATCACTGACACTTAACGGTGTGTAACCATCAATTTACCCAAAATGAGCTTAAAGTTTAAAAATCAGGGCGGCAGCGACCGTGAAATCTCTGGCTATGACTTTCTTAGTCCGAGTGCGGATGCAGAAAAGTACAAGGCATCAGCAAACATTAAAAGTGCTACACTTCCTCCGAAAGTAGATTTACGTGCGTTCATGACGCCAGTTGAGGATCAGAAAAGTTTAAGTAGCTGTACTGCAAATGCCGTTGCAGGTGCGTATGAGTATTTAGTGAAAAAGTTTTTGAGCAAAAAAGCGTTCGATGTAAGTCGTCTTTTTATTTACTACAATGCTCGCCTAAGAGCGGGTTATGAAATCGAAGACAAGGGCAGCCACATCCAATATGCGGTAGATAGCTTAATGAAAATTGGTGCTTGTAAGGAAGAAACTTGGCCTTATGATTTGAAAAGTGTCAATAAAAAACCACATGAGGATTCATACCAAGCGGCAAGTAATTTCAAGATTGAAAGAAAGAAATTTATTCCCATCAAATTAGAAACTTGGAAGCAATGTTTGGCTGAAGGTTATCCGATTGTTTTCGGAACTGCTTTGTTTTCTTCATTTGATAAATGTACGCCGAACAAAGGAATCGTATCAATGCCCTCGCCTGACGAGACTGGAAGAAAAGCTCATGGTTTGCACGCTATGCTTTGCGTAGGCTATTCTGACATAGATAAAATGTTTATTGTCCGAAATTCTTGGGGTGATAAATGGGGCGATAAAGGCTACTGCTATATGCCTTATGAGTATCTGATGAATCCAAAATTCAACTTAGGGGATTGCTGGATTTTTGGTCGTTCAACGTCTATTCCTGATGCAGAAGATTCTTGGATTGATAATAAAAAATCTGTCATTGATAACGGGAAAGGTTATGACAGAAAGGATTTTACATTTTACAAAGAAAGCGATTACGCAGATTTTGATATTTGGGAATTTGTAGATGTTTA
>JAAFJL010000198.1 GCA_013298865.1 Cytophagales bacterium
CAGGGTCTTCACCACGGGGCATATTCAACAAAGAATAAATGCCAATGGATAAAATACCCAAAAACACGACAAGCGTGAACTGATAATTTTTTACTGAGAATTCAGAAATTTTCATGATGATGTTTGAAAACTGTCATTATATATTTTTACTTCACAACCTTAACCTTGCTCCCTTCAACCAAATACGCCGAACCGTCTGTTATCACTTGCGTAATTCCTGCCAGACCAGTCCCAACAAAAGCTCTTGTATTATCAATTCCAACTAATTTAATCGGCATTTTGCGTGCTTTCCCGTCCGCTACTACATACACAAAAGCGTCATCTCTGTTGCCTTCCACAACTGCTTCGATAGGTATAGATGTGTGTTTCTGAATCACTGAGGGGATAATTTGGGCATTTCCGAATAATCCCGTTGCCATTTTTCTGCCTTGTGTATTCAATTTTAATTCTGCCTGATAAAGCCCCGAATTTTGGTCTGCCCCTTGCGAAAGATTATTAACAGACGCACTAAAAATTGTTTCTGGAAAAGCATCTAATTGTACACTCGCACGGTCGCCAATGTGCAAGCGTGTCCAATCTTTATCTGCAATTCCTACTTTTACAACCCAATCATTTGCCCCAGAGGCATTCATGAAAAATACGGGTGTTCCAGGTCCTGCCAACTCACCTTCGTTCATTAACTTCCTGACAATCACACCATTAGCTGAAGCATAAATTTTGGAATATCCTTGATTATAAGACGCAATTTCTAAAGATTGCTTCGCCACACTGAGGGCTGTCGTAAGGTTTTGGACTTGTTCTAAAGTTGCCACAGAATCACGATAGAGGTTCGTTACACGCTTCAAATCACGTTCGGATTTCTGTACGCTTTCGGTGGCTTGCTGCACTTGGGCGTTAATTTCTGTCAGATTCAAGGTCGCTAATAATTGACCTTTACTCACATTCTGACCTTCCTTCACGTAGATTTTTTCGATAATTCCTCCTGTTTTAAAAGAAAGCCGAGCTTCCTGCAAAGACGCAACCAAACCAGATGCTTTGAGGGGTTCGGTAGAATTTGCCTGAGAGACCTCTACTAATTTCACAGCCACGATGTCGTCTTCAATCAAGGCTTTCTTGGTTTCTTTTTTCTTTCCGCAACTCATTAATAATGAGAGGATTAAAAATGAAAGTAAAGATATTTTTTTCATGTTTCTATTAGCTTTGAGCTTTGATAAATAAGCTTTGGGCTTCGTTTAATTTTGAAAATTTGTTGCAGTTCAGATTTGAACATTTAAGTTGATTCTGGTATAAAATCTCAGAGCTTAATGCTCAAAGCTATTCATAACTGAAAACTCGCCTTTGCTCGCTCCAATTCTATCCATTTTGTCCAAACATCATACAGCGAAATCGACTGTTGTAATTGTGCCGTTGTTATCTGTGTCTGAGCGTCCAATAACTCAATAAAATTCAAATTCCCTTCCTTGTATCTTCGCATCATGTCACGGTAATAACGTTCGGCTGTGAATACCTGCGAAGCCTTAGAATTATAGATTTTTTGGGCAGAGTTTAAAGAGTTTTTGGCAAGTTCAGCTTGGAGGTATAATTGATTTTTTACTTGTTCCAATTGAGTATCCATTGCCGCAATTTCCATCTCTGACTGCTTGATTTTCAGTTGATTACGTCCAAAAGAATAGACTGGCAAGTCAATAGAAAGTCCTAATAAAACGAAGGCATTGGGGCTAAAAAAATTCTTGCTTTCTCCTGCAATCTGTGCAAACCGCCCCTGTGAGCCTAAATCTAAAGAAGCCCCAATTTTTGGTTTTTTGTACGACTGATTCAGCCCTAAAATTTGTTTATTGATATTGATACCCATCTGAATTTTATCCAATTCTTCCCGATGTCCTTCTGCTAATTCTGTTGGAGTTTTTGTAGTCTTAAAAGTAGAATCAATGGTTATTTTTTCAATGAAATCTTTATTTAGTAAAAAGTTAAAATAGGCTGCTGCGTTTTTTTGGCTTCCATACGCCGATTCCATCTCGGCTTCTATCTTCGTGATTTCGTTTCGTGTTCTCACTAAAACCGTTGGGTTTGCTACTCCATTTTTAATCAAACTTTCATTTACTCGTTCAGATTCATGCAAGATTCTAAGCCCATTTTCATAGATTTTAATTGCCTCGGTTGCTCTTAGGTAATTGATATAAGCCAACTTAATATCTCGTACCAATTCACGCTTATATGACTGAATTTCAGACTGTTGCATCGAAATTTGTTCTTGTTTAATAGCCTGATTATACTTGATTTCGGCATTTAGAATAGGCATGGTTGTCTTCACACGCATATCATAAAAATCCTTTGGTACTAATTGTTCGGACGTATTCTGGATTTGTGGGAAAGAACTTGTCTGGGTCAGTTTATTGAGTGTTGAATAAGCGGGATTCAACAAATCTCCAAGCGGAAATTCAAGTTTTCGCCCACCTGCCGCCGACGATAACGTTGTATTAAAATTTACATTTGGCTTGAAAAGCGTTTTGGCTTCGTTGAGAGCAAAAATCGCTTTCTGTAACTGAAAATTTTGTTGTTTCAAAGTCTGACTGTTTTTCAGACCTTCTTGGACATAAGTATTCAGAATTTCGGATTGTCCGAAAGTCCCGAAACTTATTAATAGAAAAATCGCTATTTTTTTCATGAACATATAATAATTACTGAACGGTGTTTAGTAAAATATCAAAATAAAAAGCATTTAAAATAAATGCCTTTTTTTATTGAAGTTGTTTTAAACTTTCTGCAAAACATGATCTCATTTTTAAAATCTACGTCTTAATTGTGTTGCTTGTTGCCACTAAATTAGTAGTACATTTTGCAATAATTTGCCCTGCTTCATTCCGAATTTCTCCTTCTGCATGAGCAATTTTTTTGCCTATCCTCACAATATTTGATTTTACAATTAGTTTTTCATCGGGTTTTGCAGAATAAAGAAAATCAACACTCAAATTCACCGAAGAATAGAAAACTTGATTGCCCAAACTGAAAACCGTCATTCCAATAATGTCATCCATCATACTTGTAGCAATGCCACCGTGCAAAATTCCACCAGGGTTACACATTTCTTTTCTTACCAAAAACTCCATCGTTAGAGAACCTTCATTGACTTCCAATAACGTGCCATTAAGCCAGCGACCCAACGGAGAAGGACTCACTTCTGCACCAGATTTTCCGATATTACTTTTAAAATACTCTAAAACAGGGTTCATATTTTGATTTTGAATTATAGAATCTACACTAAACCTTTACAATTGCAATCATCGTTTCAAGCGTTTGAATCATTAATTCATGCACGTCAACGTCACCATTAAATTTATTAAATCGATTTCTAATTCTAAGCGAAACTAAGCCGTGCATAAATGACCAAATTGACATTGCAGCAACATTTAAGTCTTTGATTCTGATAAGGTTAGCATCTATACAACTCTGAATAGTTTCACATAAAAGCGTGAAATTTTGCTCTCCGCAGCTCCATACTTCCTGATTTTTTAAAGTATCTATCGGAGCATTTTGGATAAACATCAAATCATACATTTCGGGGTTTTCAAAGGCAAACTTCATATAAGCATACCCACGTTTACGTAATTGCTCAATCGGGTCTTCAATACCATCAATTGCACTTGACATTTCTGCCAATAATTTTTCAAAACCTAACTCATGAATAGCGAAAAGAAGCTCGTTTTTGTCTTTGAAATAAAGATAAATTGTAGCAGGACTATATTCAATTCGATCTGAAATGGCACGTATGGATGCCTTCTCGAAGCCTTCCTCGATAAAAATCTGCTTAGCGGCTTCCAGAATCAGTAGCCGTTTTTCAATTTTCTCTCTTTCTTTTCTTTCTATAATACCCATTATTTTAATTGGAAAATTTGAAAATTAATCAATTTGGAAACCCTAAATTCATCCTTCTATCACTTTGTCATGATACTCTTTCATTTCCAAATTAGCACATTCTCAAATTACTTTACCCTTGTCCAAACTGTTGTTCTTCCAAGTAATGAAATTCCTATAAAACCTCTGATACTCAATGTATTGGCATCTTTCATTTTCATTGTACACGAATACGTTTTGCCATTGTTTGGGTCATAAATTGTCCCATCCTCCCAAGCATTGCCTGTAAAGGAAAATCCTTTCAGAATTATGGCACCAATAATATTTTGCGAACGAAGTTTTTCGTCAGGGTTATTAACATCTTTTCTTGAACCGTCTTTTCCCCAAACGATTTTCCCAAAGTACTTCTCCCCTTGTTTATAGACTTGCACTTTTCCATCTTTAGATTCTGCGAGCCACTCTCCTATAATGGCATCTTTTGAAACTTCTTGTCCGACTAATGAACTTGCCGCCATTAAGGTAACAGCGAATAGAATAATGATTTTTTTCATAAATAAAGCTAAAATTAAACGTTGTAAAATTAATGAACACTGTTTAGTAAAACAATGATTTTGAATTTATTTTTGTAAATTCTAAGAAAAGTTATTTTTTAAAATATTCAACTCATTGATAATCAATATTTTAAAAAATAATAATATTAAATTAACACAATAAATAAAAATAATGAGTTGCACGATAAACAGGATATAAGTACTTTTGTATATTCAATCCCCCAACCCTCTGCGGGGAAACACTAACAGATACTCCCCCACTGAGGGCTGGGGGCTTTTTGAATATGAACTATCCACTTAATCAAATTCCTGAGAGATCAACCAAACCTCGTCAAAAAGGCTTGACTATGGTAATGGATAAAGGTTTGAGCCTCAGACAAGTAGAAGATTTTTTAGAAATGAGTGCACCCTATACCGACATCGTAAAGTTAGGTTGGGCTACTTCTTTTGTAACTCCAAATCTCAAAGAAAAATTAGCATTATACAAGTCTGCTGGAATACCAACTTATTTCGGTGGTACTTTGTTTGAAGCCTTCATCATACGTAAACAGTTTGATGAGTATCGCCGTGTACTTGATGAATTTGGAATGGAATACGCCGAAGTTTCGGATGGTTCATTGGATATGGAACAAGATGATAAATGTCAATATATCAGGACTTTATCTGAACAAGTTACTGTTCTTTCTGAGGTTGGGTCAAAAGATGAGGCTAAAATTATTCCTCCTTATAAGTGGATTAAACTCATGAAAGCTGAGTTAGAAGCAGGTGCTTGGAAAGTAATCGGTGAAGCACGTGAGGGTGGCAATGTCGGTCTTTTCCGTGCAGATGGCGAAGTTCGTCAAGGTTTAGTTGAAGAAATTTTAACCGAAATTCCAGAAGAAAAAATCATCTGGGAAGCCCCACAAAAAGGACAACAAGTATGGTTTGTGAAATTAGTAGGTGCTAATGTAAACGTTGGAAATATTGCTCCACACGAAGTTATCTCTCTGGAAACCATACGTTTAGGTCTAAGAGGTGATACTTTTTCACATTTCTTAGATAAATAGATTTAGAATAATAGAAACAAAAGAAGCTCATTTGGAAATTTTTCAAATGAGCTTTTTTGTTATATCCTTCCAAAGTGATTCCTTAAATTGGTTTATTGTAGGTTTAGATTTAACTTTACGATACATCAAAAATATCAAATTGACATTTATTCCATGTTGCAACATCTTCAAATAAAAAATTATGCTTTAATTGAGCATCTTGAACTATCTCCTGAAAAAGATTTAAACATTATCACTGGTGAAACTGGTGCTGGAAAATCTATTATGTTGGGGGCTTTGGGTTTGATGCTGGGTAATCGTGCGGATACAAAAACACTTTATAATCCCAACGAAAAATGTGTAATTGAAGGAGAATTTAATATTTCAGGCTATATCATCAAGAGCATTTTTGAGGATGAAGAACTTGACTATGACGAACATTGTATCGTTAGAAGAGAGATTTCTCCACAGGGCAAGTCCAGGGCATTTATCAATGATACTCCCGTAAATCTGGAAACTCTAAAGCGTATAACAACGCAATTAATGGACATACATTCTCAGCACGATAATCTACTATTGGGAGCAAATGATTATCAACTCCAAATTATAGATACTTTTTCCCAGAATGAAAAGCATTTAGACAAGTACAAGACTGATTTTCAGAACTTTAGCAAAACAAGTAAACTATATGAAGAGCTTCTCCAAGAAGCAAAAGACAGTAAAAAAGAATTTGATTATAACTCATTTCTATTTGATGAATTATCAAAAGCACGCTTACAAAAAGATGAATTAAAGGGTCTCGAACAAGACTTAATTGTCCTTGAAAATGCTGAAGAAGTTAAATCAAAATTGCAATTAGCGGCAGAATATCTAAATAATCCAGAGCAATCAATTATTTCTTTTTTGGGTGGAACATTGACAGCCTTAAATGGAATTAGTGGATATGGAACACAATATGCTCAAATTCGTGACCGTGTTCAAAGTTGTTTAATTGAACTAAAAGATGTAGCAGAAGAAGCAGAAAGTGAAGCAGAAAGTGTGGAATTGGATGATGAAAAAATCGTCGCTATCAAAGAGCGTTTAGATTTAATTTATAATCTTTTGCAAAAACATCAAGTAAAAACTACCAATGAATTATTAGTTATTGAAGGTCAACTACAAGAAAAAGTAAGTCGAGTTTTGAATATGGATGAATCTATCCAAAAAGCAAAAATAGCTACCGAAAAAGCAGAAAAAGCCGTTTTGGCGAGTGCTGCGGCATTATCAAAGTCACGGAAAGCAGTGCTTCCAGCCGTAGAAAAACAGATAAGTGATTTATTGAAGGACTTAGGAATGCCTAATGCTTCACTCAAAATTGAGCATCAAGAAGTTCCACCCAATCAAACTGGAATTGATGTAATAAATTTTTTGTTCTCTGCAAATAAAGGAATTAAACCCCAACCATTGAAAAATGTAGCTTCTGGTGGTGAGTTTAGCCGATTGATGTTGGCAATAAAATACATTTTGGCAAATAAAAGAGCTTTACCAACCATTATTTTCGATGAAATTGATACTGGAATTTCAGGCGAAGTTTCAATAAAAGTAGGAAATATGATGCGTGAAATGAGTCGAACTCATCAAATTATTGCCATCACCCACCTTCACCAAATTGCGGCACAAGGTTCAGCACATTATTTTGTGTATAAAGATAATTCATCTGCAAAAACTGTATCCAGAATTCGTCGTCTAAATAATGAAGAACGTGTTACAGAAATAGCACAAATGATTGGTGGACAAAGCCCTTCAAAAGCAGTATTAGAAAATGCCAGAGAGATTTTGAGTAAACATACCATTGAAAGAACAAATTATAAATTAGACTTATAAGTATTTTATAATCAGAATGCTAAGTCATTTTTACTTCATAATTGTCACTCCTTAAAAATCAACAAATGAAAAAAATTATTACATTAATTAGCTTTGCGGTTTTATTCCAAAACTGTGGAGACAAGAAAAATACAGAACAAGTTCAAGATTCCTCAGTTGAGTCTATTATGTCAGTTCATGACGATTTAATGGGAAAAATGTCAGAAATGATGGCTCTTCAAAGTAGTTTAGATAGCCTTGCAAAAGGCTCAGCCGACTCAGTTAATCTAAAAAATCTCAGTCATGATTTACAACTTTCAGACAACGCAATGTCGGACTGGATGTCAGGCTACAGTCTCGATTCTGTCAATGAAAAAAAGGGCAATGATTTAAAATTATATCTCGAAATGCAAAGTAAAAAGATTTTAGAAGTAAAATCACTAACTAATTCAAGTATCGATAAAGCAAAGAAAGCTTTAGGGAAATAATTTTAAAGAAAATTTCCTTCTCCAAATAACATAAACTACAAGAAAATGCTCATTTCATTCAATTCAATGCCAGAAAATGCTCGTGTATGGGTATATCAAGTGAATCGTAATTTAGCAAAAGCGGAATCTGTTTATATTCAACAGGTTTTAGAGGAGCAAATTGGTAATTGGGCTGCTCATGGAGCAGGACTTTCGGGTGCGGTAAAAGTATTTTTTAATCGTTTTGTTATCATCGCATTAGATGAACAACAAAATGTAGCTTCAGGTTGTTCAATAGATGCTTCAACTCGTTGGTTGAAAGAATTAGGCTCAGAAATGTCCTTAGATTTCTTTGATAGATCTATTATCTTTTGGCACAATGACGAGTTAAATTGTATAGAATTACCGCAAGTAAAGAATTTTATTGAAAACGGAATCATTACTCCAGAAACGATTATTTTCAATAATTTAGTCACGAACCTACAAGAAGTTAAAGCTAAATGGCAAATAAAAGCCACTGAAAGTTGGATGAAACGATTTTTTAAATTAGAAACTCATTAATCCTACGACCCTCAGGAGTAACTCTCATTCATATCTTATGGGTGGGAGTTTTTTTATGTATTGCTAAATAGGGAAGTCAAGAAGCATATTTGGATTGTTTAATTTTACCTCATATATATGCCAAAAGCCACCTTATGGGGTGGCTTTTGTTGTTGATAATATTTAGGAGCTTACTTACTTTCCCGTATATGATTACAGTATCATCAGCGGCATGGGTCTTAACTACTCTGTTCGAGAAGGGAAGAGGTGAGCACCCATCCTATCGGCTCCATTTTGCTTTGTGGAATAATTCAATATTATTTGAGTTACTCCAATATCTTAGGTTGTTGGTTGCTAATTATACAATCATAATTGATAATTATTTATTGATAATTGAACAAACTTTCATTTGACATTGTGAAAGAGAATTAGATAATAGTTCATTAAAAAAACAGTAAGCTTTCGGGTAATTAGTATTGCTTGACTTTGATATCTCTACCTTTAGATCTACAACCTATCAACGTCGTCATCTACAACGGCCCTTAAAGGAATACTCATCTTCTGGTCAGTTTCGCACTTAGATGCTTTCAGCGCTTATCTGATCCCGACGTAGCTACTCAGCCATGCCCCTGGCGGGACAACTGATACACCAGCGGTCAGTCCAACTCGGTCCTCTCGTACTAAAGTCAGAACCAGTCAATATTCCTACGCCCACAACAGATAGGGACCGAACTGTCTCACGACGTTCTGAACCCAGCTCGCGTGCCACTTTAATCGGCGAACAGCCGAACCCTTGGGACCTTCTCCAGCCCCAGGATGTGACGAGCCGACATCGAGGTGCCA
>JAAFJL010000199.1 GCA_013298865.1 Cytophagales bacterium
ATTTGAAAGAAAATGATATTTTTGTACTTCAAAACAAATAACCATTCAATGCCATGATGCAAAGTAATTTACGTTCTCGTTTAATCATCGGATTAGTCCTTGCGGCTATTTCGCTGGTTTCGTATTGGTCAAAAATGCAGGTGAACCCTGTTACGGGTAAACGCCAAGCCGTTACCATGACTCCTCAACAAGAAATTGCGATGGGCTTACAGTCTGCCCCACAAATGGCATCTGAATTTGGAGGGCTTTTGCAAGACCAAAAGTTTCAAAATTATGTAAAATCTGTCGGCGAAAAAGTGGTTGCCAATTCAGAAGCATCAAAATCTGAGTATCAATTTAATTTTTACTTACTCGCTGACCCTGAGACAATTAACGCATTTGCATTGCCTGGTGGACAGATTTTTATCACGGCTGGGTTACTAAAACGCCTCACGAACGAAGACCAATTAGCTGGTGTTTTAGGGCATGAAATTGGTCACGTAATCGGGCGGCATTCGGCACAACAAATGGCAAAAGATGAGCTTACGAATGGTTTATTAAGTGCCGCAGTAGCAGCAGCGTCTGACCCGTACAGTCCAAACAATTCAGGAGCGATTGCCCAATATGTAGGCAAAATGATAACGATGAAATACGGAAGAAGTGATGAATTAGAAGCTGATAAATTTGGGGTGAAATATATGTTGTCGAGCGGTTATGACCCCGAAAGAATGATAGACGTAATGGAGATTTTGAAAGAAGCGGCAGGCGGAAACGCACCGTCGGAGTTTCAGAGTACGCACCCAGACCCAGACCACCGAATCGCTGAAATCAAAAAGGCTTTGGCACAATATAAAAAGACTGGCAAATTGGAGTGGTAGCAAGTGACTGAAAAATACGAGATGTGTTAATTTTCAAATTGACACATCTCCAAATTTTCAAATTAACAACGATTCATACACTTTTTTATACCTTTCTGCAACGACCTCTTCTGAGTAATTTTCCAAAACTTTTTTTCTCGAATTATTACAAAGTGACTGATAATCAGACTGATAGAGTATCCAAAAGATTCCATCGGCGAGGTCTTCGGCAGATTTGTATTTTGATAAATAGCCGTTGGGCGGCACTCCGTTGGTTTGATGGTCAATCATTTCGGGAATTCCCCCAACATCAAAACCTACGACTGGCGTACCACAAGCCATAGATTCCATGATTGTATTGGGTAGGTTTTCCTCCAAAGAAGGAATCACAAAAACAGAAGCCGCTGAATATGCCTGAGCAATAGTTGCTAAATCAGAAAGCCGTCCGAGCATATTCACTTTAAACGGAAGTGACTCAAAATCAGATGCTTGTGCTTGTCCGAAAATCAGTATTTCGATGTTCGATGTTCGATGTTCGATATTCGATGTTTGGTTTCCGAACTTCGATAAACGAGCATCAAGCATCGAAAGTGCTTCTGAAAAGTAAGCAAACCCCTTCCCAACTGCATCCACTCGCATAGCCGCAAAAAGGATATATTTTTTATCTTCTGAAAGATTAAATTTCTGTCTTGCTAAGGTTTTATCAATTGGATGAAAAACCTGAACATCAATTGGATTTGGAATTGACTCTACCCTGATATTTTGCAATAAAGAACTCTTCTTTGCCCGATTTCCAAGCCATTCGCTACAAGTGATAATCGTTAGATTTGCTTTTGAAAATGCTAACATTTTCTCTTGCCAAATCTGATTTGACAAGTCAGTTGGTGAAGGACTTTTCAAAAACTGTTCACAATTTCCGCAAGATTTTTGATAGTTTTCGCACTCCTTAGAATGATGACATCCACCTGTAAACGCCCACATATCGTGTAATGTCCAGACGATGGGTTTGTTGGTTTCAGCTAATTTCTTAATAGAATCTATCGACAAAAATCCAAAATTTATCCAGTGCAAATGAATAATATCTGAATCTATAACGTATTGATTATCAGAAATATCTATACCGAATTTTGCAGGATTAAAGGAAAAACGAACCTCTTTTGATTTTTCTGAAAACAAAAAATAAAGCCTTTCTGCCACGAATCTTAAAAAGGCTATTTTCTTGGCAAACCATGAATTATTGAGTTGAATTACTCCCTCCTGCCCCGACTTACTTTCCTGCACAAGCATTTGGGTTTGTACGTCCGTGTATGTAAGCAAAGCCTTCAACAATCGTCGGCAAGCGATGGCTGCCCCGCCCGTAAAATCGTCGGTATTTAGGAGGAGTATTTTCAAGGTTTTTTTGCAGTAACTATAATGTACGGAGAGAAAAATTTGGTTTCTATCGGAATGATTTTAAAAAATACCTTCAAAGGAAGCCACACTATTTTTTTAAGAATCCTCACAAAAAAAGGTTTTTCATTTTCACGTTCAAACCAAAGCATAAACCGTCCGTCGTAACGAGTATGAATATTGCTAAGTCCCAATTGTTGACAAATACCTTCAAGCAGGCTCAAATCCATACAATTGATATTGTGTTTGTCGTAATTTTCTTTATCAAAAGTCTTCTGAAACCACCCATTTAAGCTCTTGAAATTAGGAAGAGTTATTAGCAAAACTCCCCCAGAATTTAACTGTTCAACGTGTTTTTGGATGATTTCTTTGGTATCTAAAAAATGTTCAATCAAACCATTAGACACCACTAAATCATAATGACTTTGGGGTTGATAATTGAACAAATCGGCTTCAACAACATCAACACTACCTGTTTTAAGTTGATTGGCTTTTTCTAATTCATTCAGAATTTTATGGTGAACCACAAAATCAAGTAAAGTGGTATTTAGCTGTAAATATCGCTTTGCCCAAACAGAGAAATACCCAGGAAATCCACCAATCTCCAGAAGATTTTTACTATTATTTTGTTTAGAAAGCTGTGCCAACAACTGCACAAATGGGTAGTTATCAGGTACTTCAAAAACAAGCCCATCTTTAGATTCCCAGTAGTCCAGCCAAAATTGACGGGTAGTAAGTTCGTTATTCATGATTAATTTTTACTATCGGAAAAGCATCAACATACGTTTTGACACTTGCATTAAGTACTTTAACTCTTTGATATTGAGCATATTTTTTCAAAACGTCATATCCTCTGAATGCCTTTGATAATGACAAAAACTGTGTACTCATTGTAGCGTTTTCCTTTTTCTCGACATCATATATTTTCACAAAATCAATTTGTTTTTTATCATAAAAATGCTGGTCTTTGAACTCCAAGCCTTCCTCACTTACTTTGAAATTTTCATGCCATGAGTGATCTGCACCGAATAAAAAGATTTTATCAAATTTACGGTTCAACATCAGAAACAAAGACACTACCATTACATTTTGGGCTTGGGGCATGGCAAAATTTCTTCTGAAAAACCAGTGTTTGATAGTGTCAAAACCCTCAAAGATTGTGTAATTATAATAAACAAAACTAATGTTTGGATTTTGTTGCCTCAGGTTTTGCAAAAACATAGATTTCTTTGCCTTTTGTTGAAGGTACAAAATCATTGACCAGTCAACCTCATTTTGTAAGGCTAATAATGTTTGCTCAATATCTGCTCGCTTGAAAGTAACGCCATCGTACATATAATAAGCGGGGTCGTGAAGGACATAATTCTGAGGTTTTAGTTTAAAAAAATAGTCTGAAGCCGCAAAATTATTAACACAAACCAACTCCGTTTGCTCTAAAAAACGCATATCCTGAATCAATGTTTCCCTCAGAGAAGGTCCATTTCCCAAGATTGAACATTGATTTTTTTGTATTTTAGGCAATACGCTTGGCTTACGAGTCAATAATACAATTTTTACTAAAGAAAGTATTGTATTAAAAAACTGTTTAAGCCAATCCCCTAATGCTAAGGCTATTACAATGATTTTATTCATATTTTCTTTTTTAATTTTCCCAAGAAACTATCTATTATCTGATTCATATCGGGGGAGATTTTAGTAAAGTATAGTGTCCCAATAAACAATAGCCCTATCAAAATAGAACGGGCAGGTGTATCAATCAAAAAACTTGGAATCTGTGCAATTGAAATTTCAGGAATCATCATTATTATTCCAAAAACTACGCCTCCAATTAGTAAAACATAGATATTTTTCATTGAAAAGGGAAACATTCCGAAGGCAATCCAGACAAAGATAGTTCTGAACACATTAAAGGCAAATACCATCGAAGTAGTAGCAATGGCACTACCTGTGATACCATAAATCGGAATAAGCCAATGATTCATAAGCCATGTACCCAAGATGAGAAATACCATGAAAGCGGTATCATAAAAATAGTATTTTGAAGTTTGGAGGATAGCACCGTTCAGTCCCGTTGCCATGTCAAAAAGTTTTCCTATACCTATCCAAATTACTACCCATTTACCAGATTCGTAATTTGGCAAAATGGCAAAAACATTGTGCAAATTTGCTACAATACCCATGAATAATAAACTACCTACAATCAGAAGATTTAAACAACTTTTATCATATACGTCTCTGATAATTTTCAAATCTTGGTTTTTCCATGCCTCCGCAATAATCGAACTTCCGATTCTGGTAATGTGCAATGTGGGCGTATAAATAACTGTACCAAACATCATCATGGTTGAATAAATCCCATTGGCAGAGAGATTTAGCATACTTGTTACCTGAATTTGGTCAAGATATAACACTACTTGTGACGTAAACCCAGATAGAAATGTCAAGACACTCAGACTGGCAAAACTCCTTAACATTTCTTTCGTCCAGAATCCTTTGATTGGTTGAAAGAAAAACCATCCTTTTTGCCATACTCGCAACACCAATAAAACCGAAGGTAAAGCTATAGCCAGCACATATAAGGCAACATAGCCACTAAAATCAGTCCATTGAAAATAGAATACTAAAATAGCAATTAGTAAAAAAACACGTTGGAGAAAATCTTTAAGGAAAGTCCCTGAAATAGTATCGTATAGAAACCTTGAGTAACCATCAAAAATATAATAAATGACTGTAAAGATGGTAAGTGGAGCGACCCAAAATAGATAATCTTTGAGTAATGGAGATGCTTTTGCATTCAAAAAATTGAGGATAAATTCTTGATTAAAATCCCAAAATCCAAGTGTTATCAATAATCCAAATGTAGATACAACACACGCCCAAAACAGATAGCCATTATGTTGTTTTTCTGGATTTCTGAAATACGGAAAAAGCCTTCCTCCTGCTGCTGTATAGCCCAAATTGGCTACTTGTGCTAAGAGAATCATGATAGAAGCTAATAATCGTACCAAACCAACCTGTTCCTCTGATAAAACTTTTGGCATTAATAGAGCGTTGGTAGAAAACCCTAAAATTATACCCGTGTAAGTAAAAAAAGAACTTTTGATTGTTTGTCTGATGATAATTCCCATTCAGTGATTTTGGTTTTATTTCTATAACAATTTTGCGGTAGGGTCGAATAGCATTCGTTCACGGTGTCCATTTGAGGGAGAGGACGAATGCTATTCGTCCCTACGACAAAAAATATCAGACAACCATAATCCATTTCTTAACGAGTAATTACTGAATCAATTCCCAAGCCAAAGCTGTACCTGCTTGAATATCTTTTGATGCTTTTTTCGTGATAATATCTTCGTAATATCTTGTGTGAAGTCCGTGTGCAGGACGAATAGAACGAACGTTTTTTGATGTAAATAAATCGCCTGCCTTCATGTCTTGCACAACATACAATGACCGCTTGAACTGTAAACTCTTTTGCTCTTTTTCGGAAAGCTCATAATTAACTTTTCCCATTGCTAAAAATGCCCGTTCTGACTCAACAACAAGGTTTCTGAGTTCTTCTGGTTCAAGCGAAAAAGTGGAATCAACCCCGCCATCTGCCCTACGAAGGGTAAAATGTTTTTCCAGAACAACTGCCCCTAAAGCAACTGCTGCCACTGATGCACCAATACCCATGGTATGATCTGAAAGCCCAATTTGACAATTATGCAATTCTCTCATGTGCGGGATTGTGCGTAGATTCGTGCTTTCGGGAGTGGCTGGGTAGGTACTTGTGCATTTGAGCAAAACTAATTCCCGACAACCATTTGCTCGTAAAACTTTAACAGATTCTTGAATATCAGCAATCGAAGAAACTCCCGTACTCATAATCACGGGTTTACCTGTTTGGGCAACCCGTTTGAGGAGAATATGGTCGGTGTTTTCAAAAGAAGCAATCTTGTAACAAGGCACATCCAAAGATTCCAGAAACTCTACCGAAGTCAAATCAAACGGGCTACTAAAAGCCAACATTCCTAAAGATTTTGCACGGTCGAAAATCGGCTTATGCCATTCCCAGGGCGTATAGGCTTGCTGGTATAATTGATGAAGATTCTGATTTTTCCAGATAGAATTCTCGTCCTTAATCACAAACTCATCTGATTTACTATTAAAAGTAATTGTATCGGCAGTATAAGTTTGCAATTTAAGGGCATGGGCTCCAGCCTCGGCGGCGGCATCAACCAAAGCAAATGCTCTATCCAATGACTGATTATGATTGCCAGACATTTCGGCAATCACAAAAGGTTTATGGTTGGGGCTAATAGTGATATGCCCTATTTTTATTTCTTGATTTGTCATTTATTTACGCTTCAATGCCTCAACTTCTTTCTTTAATTTTTCTAATTCAAGTCCTTGTGCTTTAATCAATTTTTGTTGTTCTTTGATTGTCTCAGTTAATACAGGCATTAGACCATCATAGTTCAAAGAATTATTTTTAAATTTCTCTAATTCAAGCCCTTGTGCTTTTATTAATTTCTGTTGCTCTTTGATAGCCTCTGTTAGTACAGGAATAAGACCGTCATAATTCAAAAATTTAGTCCCTTTTTCATTTTCAGAAACAGCCTCTGGCAACACTTTTTCTACTTCCTGAGCCAATAGACCTACTTCTGTCTGCGTTCCGTTTTCTTTCCATTCGTAGTAGTAGCCATTGAGTTTATCAATTTTTTCAAGGGCATTATCCATTTTCACAATATGCGTTTTGGTTCTCTCATCAGACATCATGTGGAGTGTTCCGTAGATAGTTAATTTCCCATTATTTGTTGGGCTACCCCCAATACCAATGTTATTTCCGTTGTCAATAATCTGACTATTTACTAAAATATTCCCTGAGTTAAATTTTTGTAAAACATTATCATTTGAACTTGTATTGATAAAAGGAATTGTAGCATTGTAAGGCAAATTTTGGCGAGAAAGATTTCCAGAACCATCCGCCATAACTATTGAAGTACCACCATTAGTAGGGATTCCAGCAAAACGGACAGTTCCACTTGTATGCAATTGAGCTTGTGGAGAAGTAATGCCAATACCGAGATTACCTGCAGCGGACATCTGCATATACGTTGAAATATAGCTACCCCAACTAAATAAAGGTCTATATTGAATCGGTCCACCACCAGATGTAAAGTCACCATTATCATATCTTCTGGCATCAAATTTTAGTACAGCTTCCCCATTTGAAATATCATTCAAAGGCGTTGTAATTCCAGATACAAACATTGAAACTCTTGTATCTGTATCATTGTAGCCTATTAACCAAGGTATAAATCTATTGTCAAGTCCAGTTGCATTTCTAATACTAAAATAATCGTTTGCAGAGTCAGACATTCTAATTCTCTTAATTTCATCCTGACTACTATAAGAATTTTCAGGGGTTTTTATGATATTTACACGCCCACCAGCAGGAATGGTAATATTAGTTTCATTGTTATTATCAATCCATCTATCAGGAGAAGTGTCCTGTGCAGATACTTTAATAGAGCATAAAACAATTGCAGACAGTAGAGATGTGATTTTTTTCATGACATTATTTGTTATAGTTGAACTTTATAAATTTTATTTTTCATTACTTCTTTTTGTACTTCCCACTCATCTTTTAGAATTGCTAAACCCACTACATCTTGCCATTTCCCATCTTTTTTTATGTGATGCCTGTAAAATGCTTCTCTCCTAAAACCAAATTTTTCGTGCATAGAGATAACCTTGTCATTAAAAGTTATTACCTCACAACGAAGTTTCTCTAATTTTAGCTCGTTAAATACATATTCAAGTACATTATATTCAATCTTAGATCCTACTCCACCACCACGAGGAACATCAGACCCCAAGTAGAACGCCCAATAACAACTATTAAATACTTTACTAATTCCTGTCAAAGATGCTAAACCGATTGGTTTACCATCATATTCGATAATCCAATAAATACAGGTTGGGTCATCTTTAGTTTTATTCCACCAATTTTTTTGTTGCTCTTCTGTAATGAAATCGCTGGTGTACATATATGGAGATACCTCTGGAGAGTTTCTCCAAGTACGAACCATCTCAATGTCTTCTTGTTGTAATTTTTTTAGTGTAATATCCATTATTTAAGATTTATATTCAGTTAAAAGTTTACCACAAAGAATAGAGTTTTTGTAAGTACCTTCTATCAAAACGTGTTCTCTCAAAACTCCTTCTTTAACAAAATCATTACGTTCTAATATAGCAATGTGATGGGGACGGGTATCATAGATTTCAGCATGAAGTTTATGAAATTTCAAATCATCAAATCCGACCATTTGTATTAATTTCAAATAAATATCAAAATAATAATCATGAATATTTGTGTCATAAACAAACTTGGTATCCAGAAGAAATGAAATTTCAGCACGTCTATCTAACCAATTAATATGTACTAATCCACCATAACCAATTATTTTTTCATTTTCTAAGTAGCTGAATATTAATTGATTAGGGAATTCTTGATTAAATAATGACCAAATGTTTTTTTCAAAATATGCTATTTGTTGTTGCTCTGTTATTAGTTCTTTTTGACGCAGAATCCTAATTTGGTCATTTCTCCACTGCCTAATTATTTGTATATCTTCTTTTCTGATTGGTACTAAGGAAAAAGTACCTTCTTGAAAAGAAGTATTTGATAAACACTTATAGTTGCTACTCATTTTTGGATTTTCATTTCATTAATATTATTTCAAGAGGAATGATTTTCTTTTATAAATTTTTTGAATCTTTCCTTCACAGCAAAATTAACCAATAAATTTTACTTTTCTTGAAAATAACAACCACGCCAATATCAACAAAAGCATCAGAGTTTTCATTCAGATTCGTAACTTTGTATAATTATGCTGGAATGGTTATTGTA
>JAAFJL010000002.1 GCA_013298865.1 Cytophagales bacterium
TATACCAAAAAACGATATAATGAGACCAAAATTTCACGGGGTTGCCCCTGCTTTAGTAACGCCAATGCTTGAATATGGCGAAATAGATTTCGATGGACTTCAACGAGTTTTACAACACGTAAGCGACGGCGGAGTTGATTATTTAGTGATTCAAGGTACAACTGGCGAATCTGCTACACTTAATAAAGAAGAACAAAAACAAATCTTAAAATTTGTTAAAGAGAACAATCCTCGGAAACTTCCTATCGTTTATGGAGTAGGTGGTAATAGTACGGGAGAACTTATAAATTTTATTCAGAATTTTGATTTTAATGGTATTGATGCAATTCTCTCGGTTTGTCCGTATTACAACAAACCAAGTGCTGCTGGAGTAATTGCCCATTATACAGCTATTGCAGATACTTGCCCTGTTCCAGTAATTATGTACAATATTCCTGGACGAACTGGAATAAATATGTCTTCCGCTACAACATTGACTTTGGCACAACATCCAAATATTATTGGAATCAAAGAAGCATCTTGTATCATTGAACAGTGCATGGAAATTTACAGAGACACAACCAGTGACTTTTTGCTTATTTCGGGTGACGACGTACAAGGTGTGCCAATAATTGCCTGTGGTGGTGTAGGAGTTATGTCGGTGATTGCCAATGCTTTACCGCAAAAATTCACAAAAATGATTCATGATGCTTTGGATGGAAATTTTGCTGCTGCCAGAAAACAATTAGGCAGTTTCTTAGCAATTGACCCATTACTTTATGAAGAAGGAAATCCTGTTGGCGTAAAAAAAGTCATGGAAATTAAAGGATTGATTGGTTCTGATGTTAGGCTTCCACTAATCAAAGCATCTGATGATTTAGCCGAAAAAATGAAGTTAGTAATTGCAAAAGATAGCCTGTGAAACAAACTGTTGAGGTTTGAATTGTTGAATTATCGCAACTCCCTGACATACAACTTTTGTTCAAGTATAAATCGTAAATTTTAACCTTATAATAAAATAAAAATGTTTGTTCATGTAGTAAATTTTTGGCTGAATGATGATATTTCGGCAGATGATAAAGCAAAATTTGTTGCTGGAGTAAGTAGTCTCGGCAATATAGAAACTGCAAAAGTATTTAATGTTGGAACTCCAGCAGATACTGACAGACCAATTATTGACCGAAGCTATGATTATTGCCTTCTTACGGCTTTTGATGATTTGGCAGGTCATGATGTTTATCAAGTTCACCCAATTCATTTAAAATTTGTGGACGAATGTAAACATCTTTGGAAGAAAATCTTGATTTATGATTCCGTAAGTATTTAGCACACCACATTGATTATCAATTAGTTAATCTCAAATAAATATGAATAAGTTAGCATTGTTTTTTATAATTGCTGTTGCAGTTTTAAGTTCTTGTAGAACAAAAGTAGGCTCAACTACCTATTATGAAAACAACTACAAAACTGCTGGCAGAGATGCCCATTCTGGTTTAGGTTTTGAAGTACCAGAAAAATATCCGATTGAAGTTTTAGAAGGTGATGCAGTTCCAGCAACCGCATTTGAGAGCATAGAAAAACTGACGTTGACGGATGAGCAACCTTTAGAAAAAAAGCAAGAGGTTTTTAAAGGGGCAATGCTGAAACGGGGTAATACTTATGACCAAAAGAAAATGTTGATGAGAAAAATTGTTGAGCAAGCTCAAGAATTAGGGGCAAGTGGCGTAATGAATGTAAACTACAAAGTCTTCACTTCCGCTACAACATCGGGCTATATTCTTACGGCAACAGCTTTTAAATATGTTTTGAAATAAAATTAGTTTGCTCAGTTGGTAAGACTCAAATCATTAACAAAGATTTGAGTCTTATTTTTTTTCTGGCATTTGTGCATTCATTTCAGATAGTTTCAACATCAATAATGCCTCTAATTCTTTGGTTTTGGCTTTGTTTTTCTTTGACAAATCGTTGGATTCTGCTTCATCATTTTTAATATTGTATAGCTCGACTTTATTTGTTTCATAACTCTTTGTCAGTTTCCAGTCTCCCTGTCTAATTGCTCCAGCAGGACGACTTGTTTGATTGCTAAAATGCGGATAATGCCAGACAATTTCTGGTCTTTCAGAGGTTATTGAAGTGTTGTTTAATAAAGGTGAAAAACTTTTGCTGTCTAAATTATCAATACTTTTTTCTCCAATTATTTCTAAAATTGTATTATAGAAATCAGTATTAACTATCTGATAATCAATTACTTTAGGGTTAACAATTTTCCCTTTCCAATTAATAACCAAGGGAACTCTTATTCCTCCTTCGTAAACAAAACCTTTCCATTTCTTCAAATTTGGCATCTGTGTAGGTTGTGGTCCTAATTCAGGAATTCCTAAACCTCCATTATCCGAAGTGAAAATAATAATGGTGTTTTCAAGTAACCCTTTTTCTCTCAAAGACTTCATAATCATCCCCACACCATCATCAACTGATTCTATCATGGCAGCGTAGTTGGGATTGAATTTTTGTTCAAATTTTTCATATTTCCAAAAGTATTTCGATAATTTATCAGCCCTCGGAATTGTCAATACATGAGGAGCTGAGTAAGCCAAATAAAGAAAAAAAGGATTTTTATTTGCTTCTTTATCAATGAATTCGAGAGCATAGTCGGTCAATTTATCGGTTAAATAAATTTTCCCTTTATCCTTAAAAACTTTTTTGTATGAATCTTCAAAAATACCGTAGTTGTAATAATCTAAACTATTATCCCCTATTACTCTTGCAAAATCAAAACCTTGATCCCAAGGGGCTTCGCCTTTGCCTCCTCCCAGATGCCATTTACCAATCATGGCTGTTGAATAACCATTTTCTTTTAGTTTTTCCGCAATAGTTACTTCATTGCCGTTTAAGGCACGTGTCCAATTAGGTGGAGGATTTACATTTGAAGTTGAATCTTTTCGTTCTCCTCCCAAGAAATTTGTCAGATGTAATCGAGCAGGGTTTTTACCAGTAAGTAAACCTCCACGAGAAGGTGTACAAACTGGACTCGATGAATACGCCTGAGTGAAGCGAAGTCCACCTTTTGCCAAAGAATCAATATGTGGCGTTTCGTTATAGGGGTTTCCATAAATCCCCAAATCTTGATAACCCATATCATCAGTTAAAATAAAGATAATATTAGGCGTTGTTTGCTTATTTTGAGAATTGCAAACATTATAAAATAAACATATCGCACTCACAATCAGAATTTTATTCATTTTTTGGGAATTTATTAGATCGTATTAATTGACAAAATATCTTAGAATTTTTTATCAAAAATTTTACTTCTTAGATTCAAAACTTTCCTTCACGTTAAATAGATACAGCTACTCATTTTCTCAGTTGTTTCAATAACCAAGATTTTTGTAACTCTAATTGAATTGGAAATACCCAATGTCCAGATTCTAATGCTAAATACTGCTCTTTGGGTGCTGTTATGGCATTATACGCCGCTGCAATCGATGTTGGAGGAACAACGTCATCATTGTATCCATAAGTGAAAAAGACAGGTACAGAAATATTTTTAGCAAAGTTTAGGGCATCATAATATTTAACAGTTTCTAAGTTGTCTTGATGGCTACCACGAGACCATTTTGTTTTATCTGCGAATGGAAAAGGCCAACCTCCTGCACGTTCAAAAAGGTTGCCTGTTAAATCGCAAAGTGCTGGATGAATTACGTAAGCACAGGTAACACGTTTATCTAAGCCAGCTGTTACTAACGACAATGCCCCACCCTGACTTGAACCTGTTACACCCAAATTCTTGCCGTCCCATTGTGGTAATGATGTCAAAAAATCATTGGCTTTTATACAACCCAAATAAACTCTCTTGTAGAAATAACGGTCTTTGTCATTGAAATTATTATCCCAATAATTATTGTTATAGTTGGCAATCATATCATCATAAATCTGCTGTGGCAGGTTCACTGGGATTCCATGAATTCCTATTTCAAAAACAATAATATCTTCTGTTGCCAAGGCAATATCTCCATAATAAGGACGAACTCCAGCACCAGGCACTTTCAAAACAGCAGGGTATTTACCTTCTTTTTTGGGCATTGTTAAAATCCCATAGACTTTTGCTCCATTTCGCCAGTTCTGAATACCTACATGATACACATTAACTTTTTCTGTACATCGCTCAGGCAAAAGAACCATTTTAGTGTCTAAAGGCAATTTTGAATTTTCTTCAATAGCCTTAGACCAAAACTCTTTAAAGTCCTGAGCAACAGTAACGGTAGGTTCAATTTTGTCTGGAGAAATACCCGCAGTAGTCCATTCTCTATAAGTTTTCCCTTCAAATTCTGTTTTCACTGTACATCTCAGGAACCCTGGTTTAGACATTGTGCCACCTTCTATTGTGGTTGAACCTGTTTTCAAAACTTCTTCTTTTACAATATTTGAAGGCATTTTTTCTGGTCCAATTTCGTAACTAATTTTAACGCCCTCAATCGGCACATTATTTTTAAAAACTGTTACTTTAAATTTCACTTTTTCTCCAACAATATAATTCCAATTGGCTCTCTCTGGTGACAAGATGATTTTTACCAACTTCTCAGAAGGAGGAGGTTGTGCAATGATGCCTTGGAAGGAAATAAAAATGAGTAATAATAATCGAAAAGATTTCATAATGTGTCTCTTAAAATTGTTAAAATAATCTCCTCAAAAACTCAATACTTTTAGGGGTTTGTTCAAAAGAACGTGAAGATTCGTCTTCGATAAAAAAGTATTTAATGCCTATCTTTATGCCCGTTCTAACAGATTCTTCGATATTTACTTCTCCATCGCCCAGAGACACATTTTTCTCCACGTCCATTCTGCCAAATTGATTACAAGCCGTACCTTTTGTTCTGTCTTTTACGTGCATGGCTTTCCATCTTTTGGGATATTTTTCTAACCAAGTTACGGGATTATGACCTGCATGATAGACCCAATTGATGTCCATTTCGTAACTCACCTGTTTGGGATGGGTCTCTTTTATCAATAAATCAATGAGGTATTCATTTTTATAGGGGCGAAATTCGTAGCCGTGTGGATGATACAAAAACATTAACTGATTGTCTGTCAAAGTTTTACCAGCTTTATTAAATGCCTTGATGGCTCTTTGCGTTTCTTCCAAAGTAAAATCTCCTTCTACATGAGGAATCCAGAAACAAACTAAATAATCAGCTCCTACGGTTTTGGCATCGACAATTACTTTGGCTAATTTGGCATCGTCTTCGAGGTCTTCAAAAGCTACACTTATACCCTGAATTTTGAGGTTATTGGCATCAGTTAATTTCTTGAATTCAGAGGCAGATAAGTCGTAAAATCCAGCGGCTTCAACCTTCGTAATGCCCAATTCGTTAACTTTTTGCAAACTTCCGCCGACGTCTTTTTTGAGTTGCTCTCTGAAACTATACAACTGAACACCTACTGGCGAAGGAGCGATTTGAGCCTGAGATTGATAGAAATACAACGAGAGAAATACGAATAAAAATAGTTTTGATTTCATGAGATTATTGTTGAAAATAATGAGATTTTCAGTTTTAATATTCTGTAAAAAATTACTCAACCGCCATAAAAATGAGTCCAATGGTCTCCAATTGGTCAGTTGCCGAACCCCAAAAGCCAATCCATTTGCCTTTGAAATTTCCTTTTTTATCTTGATTGAAAATATTTTGAAAGGCAATATCTCCTCCATTTCCACCAAATCTTTTGGTCTTTACACCATCAGAAAAATGGAAACAAATGGAGTCAATAAACCAGCCCATAGTTCCGCTTATTCCAACTAATTCTTGGGATTTTTCTAAGCTAATTTTTTCTTGCCAAATGCCTAATGTATCGCCAAAAACGTAATCTTTTACTTGATTATTCTTATCTAAAATAATCATTTTTAATCCCTTGACCACATTTCTTGCTTTGGTTATATTTACTTGAATGCTTTGCAATTTTGAACCTTCTTCTAAACAAATCAACTTCTGGGTAACTCCTTCTTGGGCAATTTCTCCACCAACTCTGTTCCCAAAATGGATTTCTCCTAATAATGGTTTATGCGTAGGAGTTTGATAATGTGTAACTTGTGAAAATGAAGAGTGAATGATTTTCAATAATAAAAAAAATATAAGGAAAGATTTTTTCATAATAAAGTTCTTTAAAACTATAACATCTTTAAAATCAGCACACTATGCGTGTTTTTCCACGGTGATTTATATGGTTTCCAAAGCCACCAAGCCGATTTTCCTTCTTCTTTATATTCACCTGTGAAAGGATTAAACCAAGTGGCTTGAATTTCCCCTGAAGGAGATTTTGGAATCACCACGTCGAGTTTATGATTCGCAGCGGGAACAAAATACAAATACAAATCCTTTCCATTGGTCAAAGGGTATCCGCTGGATGCTAAATTATCCTCTCCCAATCGTCCATTGGTTGTTAGTTTTGGCGTTGAGGGAAAGAGCGAATTGAAATCATATTTTGTGAACAGATTTTGCAAATGTTTGTAATAATCAAATCGTGGTTTTTGGAAGGTATGTTTTGGATTCATTGGGTCGTAAATTACAATATTCCAAGCCGCATCTTGCCAATAATAGGACGAATAAACGCCCGAAAAAACGCACTCATAATTGCGAACCAAACAGGCTTCGGGCTTGACATAATTTCCTTCAAAAGATAGATAAGTACCTTCTTCGTACCCACCATGTTCGATGTTCATGACTGGCTTATTGCTGTGTCTATTAAATGCCGCTAAACTCAAAGATGATAAATCTGAACGCCAATTTTGGATAGAAATAAAATCAATTTTATCGGGTTCACGAGAGCAATATTCGTAGTCATGCACGGTTACTAAGTGTTTATACGCATCATTTTGGCGTATTCTTGCAATTCTTTCGTTGATATATGGAATGTCGCATCGACCATAATCTAAGGCTTCTTTTGAGACATCCCACACAATATTTGGGTAACCTTGATACCGTTTTACTACATAATCAAAGTAACGATTGTCCTCTTTGGAATACATTTTTGCCCAATTTACTTGCTTGTTCCATACGTATATCATCACGTGGGCAACGATTCCTTGCTCGTGTAAATGATTGATAACTCGGTCAAAATGTTTGAAAAAATCAAGGTTTAATTCTTCGTATTTAGGGGTTTTGTTATCACCCATAAAAACGGAATAGTTGGGTCGTTTGAATTCATATTCAGTGGGAACATCAGGAGCTAATTTCCAACCAACATCGTATGCATACACGTTCATAACCACTTGATTGAAACCATTTTTCTTGATTTCGGCAACCATTTGTTCCGTTTTTGGAATGCCCGTTTTATTGGCATAATCCAAAGCAAAAAGCCAATCACATTCAAAAGCCAAAGCAAAGTAAGATTTACCGTCTTGATAAGTAAATTTTCGATTGGAAGTTGGACTTACTTCAACCGCCCCATGAATATCTGGATTGGATTTTTCAGTAACTAAAACCGTTCCCGATAATCCTGAAAGTTGATTTTGGGTTGAATATGTTTGAAAAGTCCAAGTACCGATTTGCGTTGGAGAAAATCGGATAACGTATTCATTATCAGCATTATAAAACCCCTGAACTTTTAATCTTTGATTATCTTTTGAAGTAAACACTGCCCCAAATTCAATATCAAAAGCATTTTCAGAAAACGATTTTTTAGCCTTGAAAACAATGTCGATTGGAGTATATAGCTTTGTTTCGAGGGGTTTTACTGAAAAATCCTGTCGAGTTTGAGCCTGTAAAGAACTAAAACAAATTGTTAAAAATAATACTCCCAAAAAGTAGTTGATTTTATTTTTCATTGAAGTTTTTTAGACTGTTTCTTTACTTTAATGTAGTTATAAAATTTGGTGTTTGTGAAAAATTATTTCGCATCTATATCTTTCTAACTAATGTTGATTAGGATGCCTATAATCGCCATAAGGTTTTTTAACTGTTCTTTTCAACGGCATTTTCATTCCGTTTGTTTTATCTAACCAGTCAAATAACTGCCCTGCTAATTCTTTTGTAACACTCTGGTATTCAGGATTTTCTATTAAATTATAAACTTCATCTGGGTCATTTTCAATATTATAAAGCTCGTTTTGGTCCCAAATACCATTGTAACGAATATATTTGAATTTGTCAGTTCTTACTCCAAAAATGGTAGGTGTCATCGGGAAATCATATTCCCAAAAATATTCATAAAAAATGCGGTCACGCCACATTATTTCCTCTCCTTTAACCAAAGGCAGAAAAGAAAAACCTGACATATAATCAGGTTTTTCTAATCCTGCTAATGCTAAAATTGTAGGTGCAATATCAATATTTTGAATCATTTTCGTGATTGTTTTTCCACCTTTGAATAGTTTTGGTGAATAGACCAATAACGGTACTTTGACTGATTCTTCATAAAAATGACGTTTATCAATCAAGCCGTGTTCGCCCCAACTAAAACCATTATCACCCATGTAGATAACCATCGTATTTTGTTCTAAACCATTTTCTTGCAAGTATTTCAAAACTGATTCAATACTTTCATCTACTGCTTTCAAAGTTTCGCAATAAGCCTGAACAATCTCTCGAATATCTTGATGCGAATGATAAGGATAGTCAACGCCATGCCAACTGTACCGCTGTTGTTTCACCCATTCAGGCCATTTCAAATCCTTGTAATCATTGTTCTGAGTCTGAAAATACGTTGGAGGCAAGGCGTATTTTTGGTTTGCATAAATCCCTTTATGTCGTTTTGCAGGTTCTACTGGGGCATGAACCGCTTTATGCGACAAATACATAAAAAAAGGTTTTTCTTTATTTCGATTTTTCAACCAACCAATGGCGTGTTCAGTTAATAAATCCGTGATATAGGTTGAATCTTTATACAAAACATTTTTGCCATTAATATTTAAAGACGGATTATAATATACCCCTTGCCCTTTAAAACTCTCCCAATGATCGAAGCCCGGTCTTGGACTATCATCATCGTTACCCATGTGCCATTTCCCAAAAAAAGAAGTTTGATAACCAGCTTGTTTCAAATATTGTGGAAAATAGACCAAATTGGGCGGTTCAGGTGCAACATTGTCAATAATTGTATGTACATGAGAGTATTGTCCTGTTAAAATAGAAGCTCTACTCGGAGAACAAAGTGAAGTTGTAACAAATGTATTTTTAAAATTGGCACCATCTTTTGCCATCTTGTCCATAGCAGGTGTTTTCAGCCAAGGGATTTTACCAGTAAAACCCATAAAATCATTGCGATGGTCATCTGTCAAAATGAAAATGACATTCATTTTCTCTTGATTTGCAAGTAATTGCAATCTGGTAATTTCTTTTCCATTTTGTGCAAATCCAGAACTTAAAGAAATAAGCCCCAAGAAACAAAGAGTGTTTACCTTCATTTTAGTCAAGTTGTTAATGAAATTTAATTTTAAAATTCATTCTGTAAAGCCTCAATTGCTACCGATAAATAAACCATCGGGGCATTCCAATTGATGCAGATTTCATTGGTTGAATAAGAGCAACTTTCATCCAAAAAGCATTCATCTGCTATGTCGGTTGTGTAACCTTTACAACCATCTTTTCGGTCTTGTCTTCCAGAGTTTGTACCTCCTGAAAGTAATCCAGGAACAGGTTTTTCAATACCATCTGATTCGGAAGGACGATGATGAATGTGCATTATTTGTTTAGAGCCAAAACCTGTCAAAAAACTATATCCAACTGCATTTTTACCAAAAAGATAATCCAAATTTGTTAAAGCACCGTTCAAATATTTCTTTTCTTTTGTCAATTTATAGGCTTGTAAAAGGGCAATTCCTTGGTTGCCAGCATGACCACTACTTCCCCACATGAAATCTTTGGCAGATTTACCCATGACAGTATTATATGCCTGTTTATCAATACCCTTTAATAAATCATCGGCAAAATCAAGCACTACTTTTTTCAGTTTTGGAAGGTCTTTTTTTCCTAAATCCGTTAGATTATTTTGGTGTTGAATTAAGGAATAATAACTCATTCGATGAACGTCTCGCCACGTTTGAAGGTTGGGAGAATAGGTAGGATAAAGCGTTTCAGATTTATAATATTTGTCATTTTTTGTGGCAATATACAACTCAGTAGCCGCCCAAACCCACTCGTCAGAGGCATTTTTATCATCATACGCTCCTGTGAATACTTGAGGAGTGTATTTTTTATTCATCTCATTTTGGTCGTAAAGTTTATCAGGATTTTTTTCTGCCCAAGCCCAAGCCTTTTCAGCCGCAACCAAACACGAATCTGCCAATTTTGGAAATTGCTTTTCAAATTTCTTGAAAACTCGATTTGCCTGTGCCATTACTGCCGCAAAATCAAGCGTTGCCGTGATAGTTTTTTGAATGAGATAACGCTCTTTGGTAGCTTGGTGAGGCATTAAATTCATGCCGTCAAATTGAGGATTTGTTAATTTGTGGTAAACACCTCCATCGTTTGGGTCTTGCATTGTAAGCATCCAACGCAAATTCCAAAGAGCTTCATCTAAAAGGTCAGGAATAGAATTTCCACTTTCAGGAATATTGGCTTCAAATGTTTTGAAATAATCTGGATGATTTTCGTATAACAAAAACAAAGTACCCGTCGAAATGCCAGAATTTACAATGTATTTATTGTAGTCTCCTGCATCATACCAACCTTTCGGGGCAGAAATTACGTAGCCTTCTGGACGTTCTTTTGTGGCAGCGGAAGCATGAATCATTACTTTATTATCGGGATGTCCAGCGGGGCGTTTGTAGATTCCAGCGTGTTTTTCCAATAATTCGGTGGACATTCTTTGGAAATAATAGCCTTTCAATGAAGCAATTGCTGCTTCTCTATGAACCTGTTTTTTTATTTCAAAAGGATAAGAAAATCCTACATTTTGCACATAAACCACAAATGTACCTTCCTTTCTTAGACCAGAAAAATCAGCAATTTGAGTGGTTTTTTGAGAGATAGAATTGATGCGTTGAGGTGATAATTTTCCTTTAAAAATCGTATCTCTTTTGCTTTCGGATAAAACATAAAATAGTTCTTTTTTATCGCCCAAAACAACCGCTTCTTTATTGGCATTTGGATAAAAACCGATTTGGTTTAGGCGGATATTTTCTGATACATTTTGGGGGTAGATTTGATTACCAAAACATAAAAAGGTTATCACGAAAAGAATAGCTTTATTTTTCATAAGTATTTGATTTTCAATATAATACAAAAATCACGGAATTTTACTCAGGTTTATATTTCACCAAAACCATAAACCCTGGATATTGAATTTCTGTTCCATGCGTCATTTTCCCTCCAACTAAGGGGGTTTTGCCCGTTTTCAGTCCATTCATTGTGGATAAAAATTCTGGGTGATCATATTCTTTTTTGATGAGATGATAACAATATTTGCACGATTCTCTATCCATCAAAAGGAAGTCATTAAGATAAACTCCATTCATATAGCCAGGAGACCACGTTACGGCAGCAATCTGGAATTTCTCTACATTTTTAGGATTTCCTTTCACATCAAACATCTCAGTATATTCCATCTCACGAGTTGCCCAACGACGTGGTTGGCTAAATGGCTTACATAATTCTACTTTGTAAGGTCGTTTTAAACTAAGATTTTCAACTGCTTTGGTCATATAAATCAAACCGTTTTGGTCGGTTATTCTGGCAGCTAATGAGACTGGTTTTGTTTGGTCAGGTATCCACTCTGTGTTCCAGTTGTATTCCCCTGCGGTAGCTGTTCCGATGTGATTGACTAATTCGCCACGATGATAATTGTAATGCCATTGGTAGTATTTTCCATCACCTTCGTAGTTGATATTATCCATCAAACCAATATACTCAACTTTTGCAATTCGATTGTTCATGGGTACTTTTAAGGTTGTGTTTTCTCCAATAATATCGCCCGATTTGTGGCTTGAAATCTCTACGGTATAAGGCAAAACAGAATTTTTGTAGTAAATCCGAACCACCATTCCATACACCATATTTTGAGGCATTCCCCAACGTTGCGTTTTATTAATCGTAAATCTAAAACGATTGGCATTTTCACCCGTTTTGAGTTCGGTAAGTGGGATTGGAACGATTGGGTAATAATGATAAAGATATTCTGATTGCGGTTTTGGAATACTGTCGGCATCGGGAAAAGCTCGCCATTGTCCTTCATTAAATTTTACTGCCAAACCCGTTGAACCATCATGACATAGCATTCTTTCTACCAAGATTTCAGCCTTTATAGCATCTTTTAAATCAATATTTTGGGGTAACGTAAACCATCCATCTTTTACAAAACCTTCATTAAAAAGATTATTACCCTTGCGAGTGGCATCTTCATAAAATCCATCGCCACAAACCCTTACATATTTCTCCTGACCTGGAACTTTGGATTCAGGCGTAGCCCAAGAATATTCTCTAAAAACGTCGGTGGGTTTGGGTTGGGTGAAAGTTTTTGAAAAAATGAAAATGAGGAGGATTGAGAATAATATTTTTTTCATGGTTGATAATTTTAGATAATAAGTTAACCGCAAGGACGCAATGTCGCAAAGAATTTTAGCATCTTCTCTATAGTTATTTCTACTTTCGGAAAGTTATTCAAAAGACATATTGTTGAAAAGATTTGTACTCACTTCTTTCCGTCCTTGCGGTAGAAACTTCTACTTCTTTTTCTTGGTCTGATTAATTCTAACCGTATAATTTGGAAAGTCATTGCCATAACCTGGGGCAGAGAAAATATCAAAATCCCCATCACCTTCAAAATCTGCCACAACGCCATTGTAAATGCCTTTTTCTCCCAATGATTGCTCTTCCCAGTCCAGATTATTACCTTTATTCAAGAAAATTCTTACTCTTTTTTGGGTGGGATGCTCTGGAATTTCGCCCGAAACTATATCAAAATCTCCGTCATTATCCATGTCAAAAATTTGGAGGGTATGGCAGTGGTGATAATCATTGGCAACAATGTGTTCTGTCCATGTATTTGTTTTAACATCACGCTCGTACCACGCAATCGGGTAGCCGTCCACGTTGGCTTCTGAGTGCGAGATGAATACCTCCGCTTTTCCGTCTTTGTTAATGTCACGACAGAAAACTTTTGTACCGTTGTGTCTCCATTCCAACACACCTTTGTACACCTGATTATGCCATTTGTCGTTAATATTACTTACAACCCAATCTTTTCTATTGCCTTTTCCAGGGTTTTTTACCCAATATCCGTTCAAAGCAATATCTATATTTTTGTCGCCGTCAATATCTCCAATGTGCATTCCTTCGTGGATATTAGTAATTTTTATCACAAATTTCTCCCATTTATTTTTAGAAACTTGGTAGTCAATTTCAAGTGCATGATGCCAATACGTAACGGTAGCAACGTCTTTTAAACCATTTCCATCAAAATCAGCGATTTCAACATCTTTGACAAATTCTGGATTATTGCCTATAAAATGTCTTTCCCATTTGTCCAAATTGACAGCCCCTTTGTTTTCCCACCAATACGTTCTGGCGGTGGTATCTTTACTGGTTTCATCACCTTCAAAAGATAGAAAGTCGGTGTCTCCGTCATTGTCCATATCGGCAACCGCCAAATCTCCTGCACCCAATAAATCGTTGTTTTCAATCACGTGTTTTTCCCAAGTTTTTCCTCCATCTTTGGCTTGATACCACCCTAACCAACCTGGGTTCACGGGTCCATACCCACGTGACTGTTTCAAAACCATGACATCCATCAAACCATCTTTGTTAATGTCGGCAACAGTTCGTCCCCACCAGCCTTGATAGTTATCTGAAACTACGACCTCATTGAAAGTAACTGCTTTAATTATTTTGTCAGATTTGTAGGCAACTAAGCCCAATGTAAGGACAGAGATTAGTCCTAAAATTATATTTTTTTGACTTATCATATTATTTTAAATTATTGATTATCAGATGTTTATTTATTTTTCTTAATAATTGCATCATTCCGCCAAATATGCAAATACTTATGATTATCCCAAGCCACCGAAGCCATGTCCAAATCGCCATCTCCGTCTAAATCAACCAACTGAGTACCTAAATGACTTTCGTGACCATTGTCTAAAACTCTTTGTTTGAAATTGCCTTTCCCATCATTTTCAAAAATTAAAGTTGGGTAAATTTTCCCTTTATGTTCACCAGTAACTATATCCATGTCACCATCTTGGTCAAGGTCGGCAACGTCTAAGTTATTATTTGAAAAACCTTTAAAATGAATTTTCCTTCTCCATTCGCCCGTTTTGCCAGGGTTTTTGAAAGTATAAAGATGAGCGACGGGTTCAAGTCCAGGGTATAATTCTTCCGAAATGGCAATGTCCATTTTTCCATCTCCATCAAAATCCGCAATTTCTATTCGGTCAATATTATTTACTGTTTTTCCAATGGTCGTTTTCTTCCATTCACCATCAATATTTCCTACATTTTCATACCAATTTAAGATATTGGGAACATCTCCCTTTTTTGTAGCATCTCCCAAAGCAATATCCAAATCTCCATCTCCGTCAATATCTCCAACGCCTATACCTTCATCGGAAAAAGATTTTGCGATTCTGGTAAATTTCCAATTTGCTAAAATATGTGGCTCTGTGGGGATTGTAGCTACAAAAAGTCCTGTTTCAGCCGAAAAAATCAATTCTTCTTTTCCTCCTTTTATTAATTGAAGATGACGAAAACCTTGTCCGTTTACATGGTCGGTTCTTGGTACTTTCCCAATAATTCGAGTTGCCCAAGAATTTCCTTTTGCATTGTCGGCTTCAAGCCAGATGATGTTTGGATAAGCCATTCCTACAACATCTGCAAATTCATCTCCGTCAATATCGACCATCATACAAGCATCCACATTCAAACCCAAGTCAAATCTTTGCCAGATTCCTTCCATGTTTTTAGCTGGATTCATATAAAAATACCTACCCGAAACAATGTCTTTATAACCGTCTTTATTGATGTCCATAAAATCAAGTCCGTAATAACGTAGCCACTCGGGTTGGTCATAATTTCCCCACATCGCACGGCTACTGTCGGCTTGAATATATTTCCATCTATCTAATAAAAGTATTTTATTTTGAGAAAAGACATCCTGAAACAACAGGATTGAAAAAAGTAGTGGAATTAATTTAGTTGTTGTTTTCATGAATGAGTTGAAGTACTTATTAAAATCAAAATACATCCAAATAAAAATACTTTTTACCTAAATTCTAACCTGACCTATTCCTTCAATACTTTACTGAATTCAAACTCTTTTTTAATTTATTGTATTCTTTTTCTGTAATAATCTGTTTTTCAATAAACCCAATTCTGAAAGTATTAGGCTTTGTCATAGAGGGTTTTCCTTTTTTACTTCTACCTAATCCTGCCACCACCATTCCATCGGGCGAGAACTCCATTCCTTCGGGTTTATTACCCAACCAGCCTACTATATCTTCTAATTCGTCAATATCTTTTTGAACAATATAGAATATACGATTAACAGTTTTATCTCCAAAATATTGAAACTTTGTAGGTTCATAAATTGATTGATTTTTATAGAAATCGGTTATTTTACCACTCATTACATTAGACGACCCCCAGTATTTATCAGTCAAATTATTCCAATTCCCACCAACTGTACCTTCGTAAAGTAGCCAATAAAAGTAATCAGGGTCGGTTTTTGTAACATTCCAAACAGCATAGTCTTTATAGAAAGTCCACGTCCATTCCCATAAGCCACTTTTGCTTTTGGTGGTAATAACGTTATTGGACGTTTTCTCAGAAATAGCTTTGTCGAACCCTGGATGTCCACAACCTCCATCTTCATTACCAAAAACTGCATTAGGTAATCCTCGATATTGTCCGCCACCAGATTTTGGATAAGTAGCTACTGAAGAGTCTTTTTTGTAGGAAATCCAGTCTAAACCTTGCTTGTCGATAATACTGGAAAAACCTCCACCTGCACGGTCAAATAAATACGTAATTGAGGGGGTTGTAATTTTGAAATGTGATCTGTCTTGGTAGTTTATTTCTTCGATTGTTACTTGGGCTGACAATCCATTGATGACAAAAAAGAATGCAAAGGTTAAGGCTATTTTCACTGTTTTTAAATGTTAAGATTAGAATCTGAGTAAAAGAAATTGTCCAAGCAGTAACATTTACTACTTGGACGAAAAATTTATCTAAAAAAATTAAACCTCACCATCCTTCATTCTGAGTATATCCCCATTGTTTTGCTTCACGGCTCGGAATGGCTAACAAAGTCCTAATTTTAGTATAAGCAGAAGGTTGTACCGTCGTTTTTACTTTCTTTTCAGCAATTCCGTGGGCAGTCATAACTTCGACAGCTCTATCGGTACGAATTAAATCATACCAACGGTGGTTTTCTCCTGCTAACTCAACTTGGCGTTCCTTCTCAATTGCCAAACGAAATGCCTGTTGATTCGGTGTATTAGTTGCATTTTTTTCTGGTAATCCTGCCCGTTTACGAACCTGATTCAAAAGCACAAATGCTTGGGCATTTCCGTATGCTTGTTCATTCAAGCATTCAGCTAACATCAACAGTGCGTCTGCATATCTGTATGTAGGGAAATTAGTAGGGTTCGTTTTAGTTGCTACATCATAAACAATAAATTTTTTCAAATACAGTACTCCTTTACGTGTTGCACTTACATCAAGCGAACCAATAGTGACATTTTTTCGTAGGTCATTTGCTTCAAAAGCATTAAATAAATCCGCAGTTGGTTGATTTAAACCTCCTCTTGGGCTTGAATTTGGAGGCCAAATCGTTGTTCCTGTTCCCCAAGGTGTAAATTGCCCACCAAAACCAAAAGTAATTGCTTGGAGAGCATCAGACTGCATTTCAAGGATTGATTCTTTACTATTTTTCTTTAAAGGATCAAAATTATCGGCATAATTGGAGTTTAAAACATACCCTAATTTTGTCAACTCATTCAACTGTGTAACCGCTTCTGAAAACTTTTTCTGTGTCATATAAACTTTCGACAATAACATTAATGCTGCACCTTTTGTCAATCTTCCAGTTTCGGTTGCTGTACTTGGTAATTTTGTAATTGCATCCATTACATCAGGAATAATCACAGTTTCATAAGCCTTTAAGAATGGTTCACGCTTGTAAGTTGTTCCTTCGGTTGGATTAGTAATAACTTTTGTCACAATTGGAACGTCTCCGTACAAACGAACAAGGTTAAAATAATGCCAAGCACGCCAAAACTTTGCTTCTCCTGTACGAATATCTTTCGTAATGGGCAACCTAAAGGATACTTTGTCTATATTTTCTAAAGCAAAATTGCAACGGAGGATTCCATCGTAAGAATCCGCCCAGAAACTGGCAATCAATCCATCATCCGCAGTATTTACCATTTCGTCAAGGGCTTCGGT
Source organism: Cytophagales bacterium (assembly GCA_013298865.1). Classification (GTDB taxonomy): domain Bacteria; phylum Bacteroidota; class Bacteroidia; order Cytophagales; family Spirosomataceae; genus JAAFJL01. The sequence continues at coordinate 17,352 of JAAFJL010000002.1, forward strand.
ATTTAGACCTCCTCGGTCATTTGGATTATAATTAAAAGATGTATTGTCGCTCAAAAATTCTCCGAAATACCAAAGCCTATCATTGTGCATACTTCTGGCTCTTGCATAACAAGCCACCACTGCCTGACTTACTTGGTCTTCGTTTTGTGGAAAATTATAATACGAATAATTAGTTACGGGGTCAAGATTAAGATAGTCTTTTTTACAACTATTCATTGTCAGTAGCGACCCCAATAAAATGATTTGAAAGATATATTTTTTCATGGATTTGTATCGTTTTGAAAATAGATAAAAATATTTGCAGACAAAAAAATTTAATTAATTGACTGTCAATAATTTACGCATATTTTTTTAAAAATTTTCAACATTTTAAACTTGAAACTTAAAGACTTTTTAGAAGGTTACATTTAGACCAAAAGTAGTTGTTCGTCCAATCGGATAACTTCCATAATTGACACTTCTCAAGGCACTTCCATCATTTGAACGTCTGATTTCTGGGTTTCCTTCCTTATAATTTGCGATGTAAAAAACATTCCGCATACTCATGTACAACTCAGCAGCTTTAAACGATTTGTTTTTTAGGATTTTTCCTAAATTATAACCCAATGTCAAGTTTTTTAAGGCTACATAAGAACCATCAGTTAAACGTGTGTCATTGGGCCATCTTCCTTGCGGGGTCGCTGTTACAGTCGTCGGGAATTTATAAACGCTTGGGTCGTCTCCAGGTCTAAAACGGTTTAGTAAATCACGAGATACATTAAAATTGCCATCAACATTGTACATAATTTCTTTTCGTAAATCGAAAATTGTACCACCCAGTTGTCCTGCAAAAATGGCTCTCAGATTAAATCCATAAGCAGTAAATTGGTTTGTCCAACCAAACATCAAATCTGGATGTGGGTTTCCGATAACAACATGGTCTGCTTGCTGTTCTAAAAGTCCGTTTCCGTTTCCGTCTAAATATTTAATTGAGCCTACCGTTGCACCTGCGTATTTCGGTATGGCAGTATTTGATAAATCCTCTGCTGAGAATAAACCTAAAATCTTTAATCCATAGTACATTCCTATGGGCTGTCCAACTTGTGAAATTGCGATATTTGAACCATTTCCTGCCGTTCCAGAATAGAAAGTTCCATTTACTAATTCCAGAATTTTATTGTTATATTTTGAAATATTTACGCTTGTATTCCAAGTGAAATTTTTCTTTTTTACAATCAATCCATCTACTTGTAATTCAAATCCTGAGTTTTCGATTTTGCCACCATTCCCAACAATATTGCCAAAACCTGTAATCTGTGGTACAGGAATCTGATTGAACAAACCAGAAGTTTCCTGATTATAAATATTGAAAGCTACATTGATTCGTTTTTGAAACAAGGAAGCATTAAACCCAAAATCAAATTGTTTGCTTTGCTCCCAAGTAATGTCTTCGTTGGGTAAGGTATTAAGGGTATTTCCGAGCGTACTGATACCATTGAAAATATAATTTGCTTGAGTAATTGTTCCCAAGAAGCCATAGTTTACATTTCCTGCAGTAATCTGTTGATTTCCAGTGATACCATAACCGACTTCAAATCGTAACTCGTCTAATACTTTTCCTTTAATATTTTTCAAAAAACCTTCTTCTGTTACACGCCAAGCTACGGAGCCTGCTGGGAAGTTTCCGCCTTGTACATTTCGTCCAAAGCGAGAAGAACCATCTCTTCTGATTGATAAATTTAGAATGTATTTATTGTCAAAAATATAATTTGTTCTGGCAAATAATGAAAAAATACGATTCTGATTGAAGCCTTCCGAACCCGTAAAATTATCGACGGCTGTTTTCTCTACATTTGCAGAAGCTACTTTCTTTAGGTTTTCATCTAAAAGACGTTTTGCATTGATTGTTGAAGATTCCAAGATTACATCTTGTGCAGATGTCCCTACCATTATTTCAATATTATGTTTGTTTTTGACTAAACGATAACGGGCGATATTATCAAAAACTAAATTTGAAATATTTTCATTGTAGAGTGTTGCTGTAGCTCCAGTTACTCTTGGAAGTTTAGGATTTAACTCATCTGCTGCAACCGTAGAGGGCGAAAATGCCTCTGAACGTCGAATGTTATTACTGTAAGAAATACTGGTTTTGAAGGTTAAATTTGGAAGCGGCTCGTATTCCAAAAAAGAACCTAATGTTAATTGATTTGCCAAGCGGTCTTCCGTTTCAGCTTGCAATTTATAAAGCGGATTGGTTGTCCAACTTGAAGTTAAAGGCGATGTTGTTAAATAATTAAAATTGCCGTTTGCATCATAAATTTTTGCTTCTGGACTTGCCCAGTAGGTAGAAGTCAGCGTAGAATAGGCACTAAACGTACCTGCCGCTGGATCATTGGCTGGTCTGTTTTGGAGTGTACGAGATGGACTTAAATTAAAGCCCATTTTGAATTTATTACTTAATTTCAAATCAAAATTTGCTCTAAGACTAATTCTTTGTAAATCAGTAAATTTTACAATTCCCTCTTGATTCAAATAACTTCCACTAATGAAATACTTAAAACTATCATTACCTCCACTAATACTCATACTATAATTTTGAACACCCGCCGTTCTTGTGATTTCATCGTACCAATTTGTCCCAATTCCATATTGAGATGGGTCTAACACACTGGCTGGCAGAAGGTTATCTGGAACAGTTGTACTTATATCTTTATAAAGTGGATTGGTAAAACGAATTCTATCTATTGCCGTTTCTTTTCTGAATTGTGCTAATTCGGTTGCATTCATGACATTTGGTTTCTCAAAATCCATTGCCGAGGTCAAGCCAAAACTGGTACTGAAATTAAAAGTTGGCTTACCTGCTTTACCTCTTTTGGTAGTTACGATTATTACACCTGCAGTAGCACGAGACCCATAAATTGCTTTTGTAGCGGCATCTTTCAGGATAGAAATATTTTCAATATCCTCAGAATTCAATAAAGCTAATGGATTGTTATTTTGGTCGTTGTAATTTTCAAAAATAACATCGTCAATCACAATGAGGGGTTTGTTATTGCCAAACGTATTTATGCCTCGAATCAAAATTTCTGGACCTGCCCCTGGAGCACCCGTTCCTTCACGCAGGGTCATTCCAGGCACTTGTCCTGCTAAGGCTTGGTCGAACGAAATCACAGGTTGTTTAGTAATAATATCTGCTTTTACCTGTGTGACTGCACCACTTAACTCATCTTTTTTCCGAGTGCCATAACCTATGACAATAACTTCTGAAAGACCTTTTGAATTTGAAGTAAGGCTGACATTTACTATTTTTCGATTTCCGATAGAAATATTCTGACTGTCATACCCAATTGATGAGAAGGTAATTATAGCTTTTTCGTCGGGTACATTGATTGAATACTCTCCTCTTGCATTTGTAGTTGTTCCCTTTGTTGTTCCTTTGATTACGATGCTTACGCCTGGAATTCCCTCACCATTTTCATCTACCACTTTTCCTGTAATAGATTCTTCGATGAGGACTTTTACGTTTGGGAGTATTTCGGCAGCTTTAGGTTTTAACTCCAAAATATCTTTTTTATCTTTTTCACGGGGAATAATAACGAATGAATTAGGATTGATAACCTCGCATTTCAGATTTACATCAGCTAATATTTCATTCAATTTATAATCAATTTGCCCTTTAAAAGATTGAATAGCAGTCGTTTCAACTTGTACATTTTTCAGTAAAGATGCCTTGTAATTAAACCGAACCTTATAGCTATCTTCCAGATTATCAAGAAGTTGCGATAAATTTATTTTAGTATTTAAAAATGTTTGGTTTTGCTGATGACTGAGATTCTTAGTCATTGCTAACACCTGAGCTGACACTCCTATTGTAGTAATTACGAGTAAAAAAGTAGTGAGCCGAATTCGTCTAAAAAGTACAGATTTTGTCATTTTTTCAAATTTATTGGGTTATGTTTCATGATGTTTTTGGCGGATACTCACTGACAGTAAATAATCAACTGTCAGGAGTATTAAGTAAATTAATGGTCTAATGAGAATTGTTATTTTGTGAGTTAATCATTCGGGACAAAGTAAATTTTATTGCCATCTTTCAATGGTTTTTGTCCGAACGTTGTACCCAAAATAAGAAGTGCTTCGTCTAAATTATTAACGGGCAATTCTCCCTTAAACTCCTGACTATCAAAGGCTTCACCTTTTAAAATTAATTCTAAACCATAAATTTCTTGGAAACGGATTTTCAAGTCTTCCATTTTTACTTTATCAAAAATCAATAGATTTTGTTTCCAACTTGTCATTTGTCGAGCCTCTTCAAGAAGCGTTTCAATAATTTTGGAACTGGTTTTATTTGTACCGACTACTATCAATTGCCCAGGTTTTAAGACAACCTGCTTTTGAGTTTGATTCTCGATTAATTCAACTTTACCCTCATCCAATAAAACTTTGGTTTGGTTATTTCTGGCATAGACATTAAACTGAGTTCCATAAACTTCTATACTTGCAGTTAAAGTTTTGACAGTAAATTTTCTATATTTTTTCGTTGAATTTTCTGTTATTTTTGAAACAACAAAATAAGCCTCTCCTTCTAAATGAACTGTTCGAGAATTATTCCATTCAAAACGTGATGGAACTTCCAAACGACTATTGGCATTTAGCGAAACAACTGTACCATCATAAAGTGTAATAGATTCAATTTTTGAATATTCTGTTTGATATTTTTTTGATTGAAAGAAATAATTATACCCTAAAATTCCAGATGTCAATAAAAAAGCCACCGAAGCCGCAACAGCAAATTTTGCCCATTTAAAAAATTTAATTTTAGGATATTCATCTTCTTGATTATTCAAATGAGGAATCATCCTATCAAAAAGTTGGTTTTTATAATTTCCTGAAAACTCTACCCAAGAAGATTCAAGCCCCAAAGCGATATTTCTGGCTTGTTCAAATGGTTCTTTGAGATGAGGGTATGTACGATAAAGCCCTCGCCAATAAGCATCAGATTCAGGAGTTGGAGTTGCAATCCAAGCCTTGAAATCTGAATCTGATAAAAAATCTTCTGTTTTGAAGGGTACGTAGTCTGTGTAAGATTTCATATTAAGTTGTTTCTTTTAATATAGAGAAACAACTTAATGGTTTTGTAGTATAAAGAGAGGGAAGTTTTTACAAAAAATGTGTCACCAATATTGAAATTAAAGATAAGTTGCTGGTTTTTAGCTCACTACGAAGAACTTTGAGTGCATTATAATGTTGAGTCCTTGCCGATTGATAATTGATATTCATTAATTCACAAATTTGTTCGTAGCTGAAATCATTAAAATAACGGAGATAAATAATCTCTTTTTGACGTGGAGTAAGTGTTTTTATTGCGATATGAATACGTTCTCGAAGTTCATCGTTAATGGTAAGTTCAATAAGTCTTTGTTCTGATGATGGTTCTATCAAAAATGGCAAATCCATATTATCATCAAAACCAGAAATAAAAGGTTGGTTTTTTCTAAAATTCTTCCCAATTCTATTTCTAAGGCTTCTCATCAAATAAAATCGTATATCATTGGGATTCGATAAGTTTTGACGGTATTGCCACAAATCTATAAAAACTTCCTGAACAGAGTCCTCTACAACATTTAAAACATTGTGTAATCGCAGTCCATAATTTAGTAGATAATTGACATGAAAATTATAAATACTACGATACGCCTCTACATCCCCGTTTTTAAAGGCTTGCCAAAGGTTATTGTCGATATGATTAGTGGATTGATTCATTGTTCAACAAAACTATGATAATTTTAGTATAAAGTTGTCTTATTCTGTGTGCTTTCAAAGTCAAAATGCAGATAACTGTTTGATTATCAATTTATTTGAAACTAAATATTCTGCAAAATACTTTGCCCAAGATTGATAAGTTAGTTTTGAAGGATGCACACCATCACTAAAAAAATCGGAAGGATTAGCATCTAAATCAAGAATTTTCGACCAAGTTTCTAAAGTGATAACTTCTGAATAATAGAAAACATTTTCTTGATTTTTGATTAGTTTTTCTAATTCCTCACCTAAAATTTCTACCAAATTTCCCAAAACAAATTTCATTATTCCGGTAAAAGCAGGAAACTCTTTTATTGGTGGCATATTCAAAAACACAATTGGAGTTTTAGGATATTTCTGCCGTAGTTCATCAATCAGTTTTTGGCAGTTTTTCTTCCAATAATAAGGTAAATTGAGCGTAAAAGCGTCATTACCACCCGTTCCTATAACAATTAAATCAATGTCTTTTTCTATAATTTGAGGCACAATTGCTTCGCAGATTTGTTTTGCTGTAAAACCACTTTTGGCAAAAACTTCCCACGAAATGTTTACTGCAAGTTTAGAAGATAATTCTTTTGCCAAAGTTCCTGAAAAGCCTTCTTCGTGAGTAGCAACACCAATTCCTGCAACCGTACTTTCTCCAATGGTGATTAGTCGCAGGGTTTTCTCAAAATTTGCCGAAGCTAAACCTTTCGTTCCAGTCGCTTCTGGTAAATCAGGCACAGATTGTCGGACGTTTTTTCCTTGAAAATATAGAATTGGTAAAAGCGGAATACTCAAAACTACTCCAAACGCATATTTAAGATTCATGATGTTTTTTCTTGAAATCTAAACATGAAAACTTAGAATGGAAAATTTGTTCTAACAAATTTTGCTATATTTGTTCAGTCTCAAATTCTTCAAAAATAACCATGCAAAAAAATAACCCTAAAACACTAACCGCTTGGACAATGTACGACTGGGCAAATTCTGTCCACTCGCTCACGATAACTTCTGCTATTTTTCCGATTTATTTTCGTGTTGCAGCAGTTATGCTTGGTGCTGCAAAAGGAGATAAAAAAATTGATTTCTTGGGTTTTCATGGTATTGAAAATAGCGTAATTTATTCATTTGCAGTCTCTTTCGCATTTTTACTAATTGCATTTTCTGTACCATTAGTTTCAGCGATTTCGGATTATACTGGTAAGAAAAAAGCCTTCATGAAAATGTATTGTTATATCGGAGCAATTAGTTGCATTGTTTTGTACTTTTTCGAGATTGGTAATTACTACCTTGGAACTTTTGCATTCATTTTTTCAATAGTCGGCTGGGGAGGAAGTATTGTATTTTACAACTCTTATATTCCTGAAATAGCTACCGAAGACAAATTTGATTCGCTAAGTGCAAGGGGTTTCACTATGGGTTATATTGGAAGTGTTATTTTATTAATTCAAAACCTCACAATGGTCTTAAAACCAGAGTGGTATGGCAATATTAGTAGTGAAATGGCATCAAAAGTCTCTTTCTTAACAGTGGGTATTTGGTGGATACTTTTTGCCCAAATTCCATTTAGTTTATTACCAGAGACTCAACATCCAAAGAAGCAAGATGGAAGTTGGTTTTTAAATGGCTTTAAGGAATTAAATAAAGTTTTTCACGAATTACAGAAATTGAAGATTACCAAGAAATTCTTATTAGCTTTTTTCTTTTACAACATGGGGGCTCAGACAGTTATGTACTTAGGGGCTTTGTTTGGTGGAGAAGAATTAAAACTACCTACTGATGCACTGATTATTACTATTTTATTGATTCAGTTGGTTGCAATTTTGGGTGCTTACATTTTTGCAAAAGTCTCAGAAAAAATTGGGAATACACGCTCTCTTTTTTGGATTGTAGTCATTTGGATTCTTGTCTGTATCTGTGCCTATTTCGTTTACACAAAAAATCAATTTTATGGACTTGCCACTGGTATTGGCTTTGTGATGGGTGGTGTGCAATCTCTTTCACGTTCAACCTATGCGAAACTTTTGCCAGAAAATACCCCAGATACAGCTTCATATTTTAGTTTTTATGATGTTTGTGACAGGATTTCAACAGTAATTGGTACTTTAATGTTTGGGGTTGTCAACCAAATGACAGGAAGTATGCGGATGAGTGTTTTGGTATTAACTGTAATTTTTGCCGTTGGAGGAATAATACTTTACACGATTCCATCGAAAAGTGTGTATAAGTAAGCATTCATTTTCTATATTTGTGAAGAAAGGGTTGTTAGCTCAGTTGGTTTAGAGCGCCGCCTTGACAGGGCGGAGGTCGTTGGTTCGAATCCAATACGACCCACAAAGTCTTCAATATTTTGTGGTTGCGACTTTAGGGATAGTATAAGTTAAGATTTAGGTCTAAATTCTTTCATAACTTCTTGACTACAAATCAAATAAGGACCTTCAATCAAATCTATACAATAAGGAATTGCAGGAAAAACTACATCTAAACATTGACGAATTGCTTTGGGTTTTCCTGGAAGATTTACAATTAAAGTTTTATGCCGAATTCCCGCAGTTTGCCTTGAAAGTATTGCAGTAGGAACGTATTTCAAACTCTCTTGTCGCATTAATTCCCCAAAACCTGGCATCATTTTCTGGCAAACTGCTTCTGTTGCTTCAGGAGTAACATCACGAACAGCAGGTCCCGTCCCACCAGTGGTTACAACTAAACAACAACCGTGAATATCTGCCATTTCAATCAGCGTTTCAGAAATCAAATCTTGTTCATCAGGAATGACACGATACACAGGTTCAAATTCAGACACTAAATATTCCTGCAAAGTCTGCAAAACTGCTTTCCCAGGAATGTCTTCATAAATACCAGCACTCGCACGGTCTGAGATGTTTATAATTCCAATTTTTATCATAATTTTTATCTTAGACGCAACATAAGTTATTTCTTTTCGTCAAGTTTCTTCAAAAGTTCTGCAATTAACTGGTCTTTTTCAGTTAAGGCTTGATCTTTCTCTTTTATAACTTTTGATTGCTCCATTACTTTTTCCCTCAAGCCTTCTGTCATTGCATCAACAGTCCTCCAAGCCTCCTGCTCATTTTCTATCATTTTACGTTCTTCGGGATTAGTTCCTGAATGATGTAAAATTTCTGTGATAATCTCTACTTCTTCAATATCCGTACTATGTTTAAACTCTTTTGTAATTTTTTTGTCATCAATAAAATTAGTCTGCTCAAATACACTCAAAAGTTTATCAAGTCGTGTTTGATAACGGTCTGTAATTCGATTTACTTGAACAATAAAACTATCATGTGTAAGTTTTTCAACAAAATCACTCTTACCCTCAATAATTTTTTTTTCAATCAAGTCCCAATAATTTCTCTCAATTTTCATGCAAGCCGAAGAAATTTCTGGTAGTTTAAAACCTAAGATATAAATAGTCGTAATGGGAAGAATTACTTTCTCGTCGTTTATGACATCTTCTTTTTTGTATTGCTCAGCCAAATAATTACGAAAACGCATCAAATCAATATGATTTTTAGCTTTTTGAATCTCAATAAGTACTTTTTTGTATTCGCCAGAATCAGTTTTAATAGTAGCAATAAAGTCAAGCCTGAAAACTGCAAGTCCCGCAAGTTCATCAACATAAGTAAACTCCTGGGGTTTTACTTCAACTGTTTCAATAGTCTGTTCTAAAAGTGTTCCAATGAAAAATTTTGCAACTTTATCATTTTCCATCATTCGCTTGAAAACTACATCATATATTGGATTCGCAATAACCATCTCTTTTTTGTTAAGTATTTGTAAATTTAAGTATATTTTTTAGGTCTTCAAGTATCTTTAATGCCTTTCTATCTATAACAAGAACTAACAAAACTGAAGGTTATTTAATTAATTGCTGATAATTGAGCCACTGCTTCCGCAACACTCTTTACTGGCAAAAGGCAAGTTTTATTCTGACAAATAAAAATCAAAGTTTCACCTTCTGCTGCAGCTCTATTTTCCAATAATGGTAAATCGCTCCACTCTTTTGTCCCACAAATCACTTTATTAGTTTTGAAGTTTTGCTCAATCTCTGCTCTAAATTCTTGGTATTTTTCACCAACAATGGCAATTTCTATGGTTGGTGAGACGGTCTGAGCAACTAAACAGCCCCAGTTTGTAAGATAATCTATATTGGTAATCAGCAACTTACGCATTTTTGCAAGCATCTTTTGTGATAATTTTATAAAATCTTCACGATCGAGCAAAACACCTAAAGTATAATAATTTCTTGCCATCATCGAATTGGACGACGAAACTACATTATCAAAAATTTCTTTTTTCCGTGCAATCAAATCTTCGGCATCGTTATCGGTAAAATAGAAAAAATGATCATAGGGGTCATAGAAATTTTTATAAGTATGAATCGTTAAAAGTTCAGCTAAATGCAACCAATTTTCATCAAAAGTTACTTGATATAGAGCCGTAAAGGCATCTATTACAGAAGCATAATCTTCCAAAAACCCAAGAATTTTCAATTTTCCGTTCTTGAAACTATGATACAATTCTTCCTCTTGTACAAAAACCTCTGAAATAAACTGAGCATTTTCAATAGCCAAATCCAAAAACTCTTTTTCGCCGAAAACACTGTATGCGTCAATTAAACCTCTCAGCATCAGTCCATTCCATGAACAAAGGATTTTATCGTCCAAGCCTGGTCGAACTCTTTTTGCTCGAATCGACATCAATTTTTCAATTTGTGAGGCAAATTTTTCATTCAGAAAACCATCTTTTTTCCACAAAATATTTACTCCTTCTTCCCAATTTCCCTGTTCAGTAATTTGATATGCTTTACAAAAATCATTAGCTTCTTTTCCTAAAACATTTTGAATTTCAGTATAAGTCCAAGTATAGAATTTCCCCTCAACTCCTTCCGAGTCAGCATCTAAAGCTGAATAAAAACCACCTTCTGGACTTGTCATTTCAGATTTTACCCAATTAATAGTTTCATAGACTACTTCTCTGTATTGCTCATTCTTTGTTAAAAGATAGGCTTCTGAATACAAACTCAACAATTGTCCATTGTCATATAACATTTTTTCAAAATGTGGAGCAAACCACTCACCATCAACGGAATAGCGAGAAAAACCGCCTTTCAGCTGGTCATAAATCCCACCAGAAGCAATTTTTTGAAGTGATAAATTGATATGTTTGAGAGCATCTGGATTTTTAGAAATTTCGTAATATCGCAACAAAAACTGATAAACCGATGGCATTGGGAATTTTGGAGAACTACCTACTCCACCCCATTCATGGTCGAAACTGAAAGCAATTTTTTCATACATTGCATTCAAGTCTTCAATCGAATAATCACTTTCATCTTCATTGAGACCATATTTTTCAGACTCAGAAATTAGCATATTTTGCGTAAACCCCTCCGCAGATTCTTGCAGGGCTTCTTGCTTATTTTCAAAACCTTCATTTACAGCATTTAGTACGTCTATCCATTTATGTTTGGGGAAATAAGTCCCACCATAAAACGGTTTTCCGTCGGGCATTAAGAAAACATTCAAGGGCCAGCCTCCACGAATTCCCATGGCTTGCACAGCGTCCATATAAATCGCATCAATGTCTGGTCGTTCTTCTCTGTCAATTTTGATATTGACAAAAAACTCATTCATTACTTCTGCAACTGTCTCGTTCTCAAAGGATTCACGTTCCATCACATGACACCAATGACAGGCAGAATAACCAATACTTACTAAAATGGGTTTGTTTTCATAACGAGCTTTCTCTAAAGCCTCTTGTCCCCATGCGTACCAATCTACGGGGTTATGAGCGTGCTGCAAGAGATAAGGACTTGTTTCGTTGGCAAGGTTATTCATAGAAAAAATATTTTGACTCGTAGTCGTTGAATGTCTATCTGATTATTGTAATCATTTTGTGAACAAAAATCTTGTTATTTGAAATCAAAAGGATATAATTGCCCGAAGCCAAGTTGTCGGCATGAACAAAGTACTCCTCAGATAAATTTACCCGTTTTTCTTGCCAAATAATTCTTCCAAATAAATCCGTAATTCTAATTGAAAAATTAGAATCACCTTCAATTTTTCCGAAAGATTTTATTCTGAACTGTCCGTAGCTGGGATTAGGATAAACCAAAAACTCATTTTCTTGATTTGGCAAATCAAAATCACACAGAAAAGTTTCTTTCCCTTTTAACTGAATCGTTGTTGACCATTTTCCATAATTTACAGTCAAATTAGTCAGTTCATTATCTTTAGCAAACTCATTAATCGCAGCCACTAAAATTCGATTTCCCTTCACAATAGCACGCCAGAGTGGTTTTTGACTAATAAAATAATCATAAGCTGGAGCTGGCGTAATTGTTTCAGTAGTACCTTCAAAGTAGTTTTTGAATTTAGATAAACGATACAAAGCATTCGTAAATCGTTCATAAGCAGCATAATTTACGGATGTTATCGCTGTTGGGTCTTCCCAGAGCCAAATCCCTTTTGCTCCAGCAAAAAATGGAAAGATTGCCTGAGCTTCAATCATATAATCATCAATAAACTTCGAGAAATCATACCCACTTTGTGGCAAACAGCGATTATATTTCAACCATTCAAAAAGTACTAAATCTTTATTGGTTCTACCTTTATTTGCTTCAATTTGGAATAATTGATAAGCAACATTCGGATAGGTATTCAATGCTCTTGCTTCATAACAAAGATAAGCTGATGGGGTAATAAATGTATTTTGCTGGTAAAAATCCCCTCCTACGCCACCAGACAAAGTATCTTTCATATAATAATTGATGACTTTATTGCTGTTCTGCCAATCTTTCCAAGGAGTTGCAATTGGATATTCACTATTTTTTATCGGGGCGTCGCTATAAGAAGCAATATTAAAATCTGGTGGCAAACCTTCTTTTTTCAAATATTTAATTGGGGCAGCATATAAATTTGACAAATCTCGTTTGTATCGTTCTACGAAATCTATGTCTGATAAATTTCTGTATTTACTGGAAATTGTTGTATCTGATTTTAACCTCAAAATACTGGCTTCGGATGGTCTTTCTCGTTCGATATCAAGCATTAAAATGTCAGTTTTAGGGAATTTCTGACCTCTTGAATCAGCAAACCAAGACGCAAAACCAGCCATATTATTTCGCCAGTGTTCTTCATACCTTGTTAAATTATTTCCCCAAGGGCTTTCTTTTTCGTACCAAGGTTCACCCGAAAGACTTGCAACACCATACCAGATTATTGCTCTATTTTTTTGAGGTAATACTGAATCGGAAGGAGTAAAAGTTGAAAGATGCGAAAATCCATGTTTTAGCGGTGATGCCAAAGAATCATTTAGTCGAGGACCACCATAAACAATTGTGAATGGTAACGTAAAATCTGGAAATTGCTTCCAGTTTATTGTGCCTTTCTGAGTCGAATATTTAGGTAAAAAATCTGAAGTACAAGTGGTTTGTCCAAAAAGAAAATCTTCTTGGAAAAGGAAGCTGAAAATTAAGAATAGCAAAAAATGTCTTTTTTTCATGAAAGTCGAAAAAAAATAGTAACTAATTTTTGAGTAATTTTGTAAAGAATTATTCCGAAAAAAATGACACAAAAATTATCCTTGGTTCTTGAACCCGAAATAGCTTTTGAAGCTACTGAGTTAGAAAAATACGTTTTGCAACACCTCGGTTTTGATTATCTAAAATCAGAAATTATCATAAAACCTTTGAAACGCTCAATTGATGCTCGGTCACGGAATATCAAAGTTAACGTAGAATTAGAAGTTTTCGTTGATGAAAGCCCTCCTTCGATAGAAATTTTTCAAAAAAATTATCCAAATGTTTCAAATTCCAAACAGGCAATCATAGTTGGTGCGGGACCTGCAGGGATGTTTGCGGCTCTTCGTTTAATAGAATTGGGCATAAAACCAATCGTTTTGGAACGTGGAAAAGATGTTCGAGCAAGAAGGCGAGATTTAGCTGCCATCAATAAAGATCATATTGTAAATCCCGAATCAAATTATTGTTTTGGGGAAGGCGGTGCAGGAACATATTCAGACGGAAAACTTTATACAAGAAGTAAAAAAAGAGGCGACATCAGAAGGATTTTAGAGATTTTAGTTGCCCATGGAGCAACGGATGAAATCTTGGTGGATGCTCACCCGCACATAGGTACAAACAAGCTCCCAAAAGTAGTTACTGAACTGAGAGAGAGTATCTTAGCAGCAGGTGGCGAGGTTCACTTTGACACAAAAGTGATTGATTTTATCTTGAAAAACCAAGAAATTAAAGGAGTCGTAACTGAGGATGAAAAAGAATATACTGGAATAGGAGTGATATTGGCAACAGGGCATTCTGCAAGAGATATTTTTGAACTTTGTCAGAAAAAAGAGGTTAAAATCGAAGCAAAACCTTTTGCTTTGGGAGTACGAATCGAACACCAACAAACGCTGATTGATAGTATTCAATATCATAAATCCGAGAGAGGAAAGTACCTTCCTGCTGCTTCTTATAGTTTGGTTGCTCAGAGTTATTACAAAGGTGTTCAGCGTGGAGTTTTCTCTTTCTGTATGTGTCCAGGCGGATTTATTGTCCCTGCGGCAACTGCACCTGGCGAATTAGTTGTGAATGGAATGTCCCCATCAAGAAGAGATTCAAAATTTGCGAATTCGGGGATGGTGGTAGCTGTAAACGAAATTGATTTAGAACCCTACAAAGACTTTGGAACGTTAGCTGGGTTAGAATTCCAGAGGGAAGTTGAACAAAGAGCTTGTAAATTGGCTGGTGGTGGACAAACTGCACCCGCACAGTTGGTTGATGATTTTTTAAGAAATAAAGTTTCTAAAACCCTTTTGGAGACATCTTATCAACCTGGACTAATTTCTTGTGATATGACAGAAGTTTTACCCGATTTTATTTCAAACTCTTTACAACAAGGACTAAGAGAGTTTGGTAAAAAAATGAGGGGATATTCAAGTAATGAGGCACAGATTATTGGTATAGAGAGCCGTACTTCTTCGCCCGTAAGAATTCCGAGAGATAAGGAAACATTGGAACATATTACAACAAAAAGACTTTATCCTTGTGCAGAAGGGGCAGGTTATGCAGGTGGTATCATGTCGGCTGCAATGGACGGCGAGCGTTGTGCCGAAAAATTGGTTGAGTTTTACGGGTAAAAGTATAAATACCAAAATATCGTTTTAGAATTTTCAGCATTACATTACTAAATTATCCAAAACTTTATCTTCAAAAAATTGCTTGGCAGTTTCACTTGCTTGCTTTAGGAGCGTTTCTAATGTTGGGTATTCCTGCCCTAAGATTTGATAGGCTTGTTGATAAGCATCAGCATCTTTTAGAAAGTTCATTTCTTGAAAAAATTCCTTTAAAGCATTGATTTTGAGACCTTTATCTTTAATTTTACCTAATTCAGCAATCATCCAACTCAAGGCAAAAAAGTTGTTTTTCTCTAAAATTAAAAAGTATTGATTCTTTTCTGAAACAGGCAAAATATTGAAAGGAGAATTTATTATTTCTGCCGAAAGATATTTTTTAAAATTATTGCCAATACTCTCATTATCAGACAATTGAACTGCTCCCTGTAAGCCTTGCGGATAAATACTCAACCATCTTAACTTTCTTCTTAACTCATGAACTTCAGATTCCATATCTTTGAATTCAAAAGTTGTTTCAGTCATAAACTCTTGAATTTTCTGAATTTGTTCATGATAAAAATCCTTTAACTCCATAATTTCATCCTCCTCTTTTTGCCATTTCATTTTATCAAAAAATAGAGACATACTTTTCAGTTGTTTACCATTTAGCCAATTTTTATCATTCAGAATTGAATTTAACTGAGCTAATTTTTGATGCGTTTTTTCCCTTAAATACTCTTTTACATTGTTTGGAATATTCTCATTCGTTGAAAATTCTCTCACAAAAGCTGCATAATAATCTACCGCTCCAAGCATATCCTCAACTTCCTTGAAAGTATCTTTGAGTTTTGTAAACTCCTTCTTATCATGAAACTGTGCATACATTTTTGAAAGCCCCTCTAACATAAACATTGGAGTTCTCAAATCATTCAGAAACAACCACAATGCTGGATTTCCTTGTGTTTGTGATTTAGAAAGTAATTGTTCAATTTTAGTCAATTGAAATTCAAATCTTGCTCTGCCAAGTTTCATGTTTATGCTTATTTTAATTTTTCATTAACTTCATTTAACCAAAGTGTTTGTCCTAAACAGTTCCAATGGGTATCACTCTTGTAATAAATAGATTCTTTTTGTTTTTTAAATAACTGATAACTGTCTATAAAATCTAAATCAAGTTTGCGGTTAGTCTGAACTCTTTCAATTAAATGATTATAAAATCCCATTTCTGGATTCAAAATAGAGACTTTATTGGGTATTATTGAAAGTAAAACGTTATCAAACCCTTTGGATAAATAGTATTTTTTAGCCTCGTTCGTATTTTTAATCAAGGAATCTAACTGAGTTTCTGCCATTGGATAAAAAGATGAATTTGGGTGCGTAGATTGGGCTTCCTCGAAATAAAATATATTTTTTTCATCTGCTGATAATAGTGTTTTGTAATCATCTTTATCCAACACAAAATGATTAAAAAGCATCTTTAACTCTTTGATTTTCAGAAATATACCATAGCTAAAAGTGCTTCGTTCCAGTCGGTCATCAATTCTTGGAGGAAAGATAGCCTCAATCAATTTTCTATACAAACTCTTTTTTGGGTATATTTCTGTTTGATACCTTTTTTGATGAACTAATACTTTAGGAGTTGCCTCCACTTTCACAATATCAAAATTTCTAACTGGTTCAATAAAATGTTCCCGATATTTCCGTTCGACGGTTTCTAACAAAAGAATATTTTTCTCTGTGGAGTCTAAAGTTATTTTCTCGAATGCTTCCCAATGTACGTAAGTTACTTTTCCCGCTTGATAGCGATTTGTATCTACTCTCGTTATTTCAGTAAAACTATCGCCAATGATGTAGAGATGTAATTTTGAAATTTTCTTTGGAAAAACCGTTGTTTCGCATTGAAAAATCTCTTCTTTGAATTGTGGTAAAAGTGATAATCTGTACAAGTCTCCATACCGATAGTCATCTGGAAAAACTCCTTTTTTTTCAGCAATGCCGTGCAAAGCAGGAAAATAACCAATCGTCCAAAAGAATAGAAAAAAGAATAGAAAAAAATATTTTAGTTTTGAAATCATTTATGTTTTTGAATAAAATTTTTCAAGAATCCTTAAAATTGAAAATAAATAAATTGATTAGAATTAAATACGCCCAAAAGGTACGTTAAGAATGTGAACGTGGGAAAAAGTACCCAAAAAGTTATATTTTTTTCTGTTTTGATATAGAAAAAATATTTTTCTTTTATCAGCATTATCAAGATTACAATTATACAAAGTATCATTTCATTGCGAGAAAAAGGAGTGTAAAGTTTATCTGCAAACGAAAAAGTGGCTATTTTTTTCAAAACTAAAATTGCTTGTTTCAAATCAACCGCTCTGAAAAAAACCCAAGTCAGCATTACTAAAACAAATGTGAAAATTAAATTGATGGCTTTTCCAAAAGAATTATTTGGAAGCGAAAATTGTGGAAAAAATTTATTTCTAATCCTTGCCAGAATCAAATATAAACCATGCAACGTTCCCCAAACAACAAATGTCCATTTTGCTCCGTGCCACAAGCCTGAAACCATGAAAACGAAGAATTGATTAAAATAACTTTGCCATTCACCTACCCTATTTCCACCCAAAGGAATGTACAAATAATCTCTGAACCAAGTAGATAACGAAATGTGCCAACGTCGCCAAAATTCTGAAATTGACAATGCAAAATAGGGTGTTTTGAAATTTTCCATCAATTCAAAACCCATCACTCTTGCTGCACCCAATGCTATTTCTGAATATCCAGAAAAATCACAATATATTTGAAAACAATAGAAAAAAGCTCCTACAAGAACCGTCACCCCTGTTTGTTGAGCAGGATTTTGATAGACAGCATCTACCACTACCGCTAATCTATCTGCAATGACTACTTTTTTGAACATTCCCCAAGCCATCATTACCAACCCTGATTTTACTTTTTCCCAATCAAAAGCATGAAATTTATGGAATTGAGGTAATACATTTTGGGGTCTTTCAATTGGTCCTGCTACTAATTGTGGGTAAAACATTACGTAAAGAGAATAAATCCCAAAATGTTTTTCAGCTTTTTGATTCCCCCGATACACTTCTATCGTGTAACTCATGGCTTGAAAAGTATGAAACGATAGCCCAATAGGAAGAATCAAATCTTCAAAAAGTTGGTTAAATCTGGGGATTGGGTTTTCAATTGTAAATAATCGCCAAAGCACAGAACTCAAATTATTGTTAAAAAAATCATAATATTTAAAGAAAGCTAAGAAGCCAATATTTGAAATTAAACTTATGATTAACAAATACTTACGGTTTTTACCTTTAGCATTTTCAATCCAAATTCCTGCAAAATAATCAACAATGATAGTCGTGAAAAGTATTAGTATATATTCTGGTTTGAATACCATGTAGAAGAAACAACTTCCGAATAATAACAAACGCCAACGACCATTCCAGCCCAAACAAAAATAACTGAGGGTAATAATAATGAAGAAATAAATAAAGTGAAGCGTATTAAATACCATTATTTGATAGTGATTGTACGAAATTCTATTGATTATTCAGTTTAACAGACCAAGTTTCGATAGTATTTGAGGTTACTACTTTAGCTAAAAGTTTGTGATAAGATTCTGAATAATTAAGTATTGGTAAATATTTAGATGATAAGGCTTTTTGCCCCAAACGATTGCCCTGTAAGTCATAAAGCCAATAGTTATTCCCTGCATTTATAAGTAGAACCTTTAATCCATTCCCTAAATCTTGATAGAAAATTTTCTTTCTGCCAAAAGCTAAGTCCTTGATAGTGAATAACTCCTGTTCGTTTTTATCAATGATAGTGATGTTTTTTCCGTCTGTTCTACTGGCTAACCAGTCGGAAGAATTAATATTTTGCACCAATCCAAATCTTTGGTCTTGGGTTGGCAAAAATAGTTGCTTTTTTTCTTTAACTTTTCCTGATAAATCTATTTTAAACAACTCCCCTTTTTCGGAAATACAAATAATTTCTAAACCATTCCCTGAATTGAATATCATCGGATTTGATTTAAAAACAGACTTTAGTTCAGTTGGAAATCCGTTTAATTGCTTTCCTTTCAATGAAATCACATTCAGTTTCCCTCTTTCTTCAAGCCCTATGGCGTATCCTTCTCCTTTAATTTCAAAGGTAGGAATTGGCTCAATAAAAGATGAAAACTGAGTCGTTAAATTAGTTTTCTCGAAGCTATTGTCTTTAAAATCAAGAGAATAGCCATTCCCGAAATTATCAAAAAAGAGTAAATTGTTCGTTGATGCTTTTATTAAATGAAAATTATCAACATTTAGTTGAGTTTCAAAAATTACTGTTTTCTCAATTTCAATTTTTTCGTTATTAGATTTTTTCAGAAATGCTGCTTCTTTTTGTGTCAAAATAAAAATATTATCTTCTCCTCCAATAATTTTGGGAGAACCAATTATTTTACCCATAATCTTTTGTTGAGCAATTTTCTTTTTTGTTGAAAACAAATTGACCTGATTATCAATCCCTTGAACTAAAATTTCAGGTTGTTTGGTTACTGAATTATTCAAAAATAAAGGCTCAGAATTCACTCCTTGCGGAATACTAATATTATCTAATTTTATCCAACTCTTGGAAGCAACAAATCTTTCTTCAGGTCCTGCAAACTCCTCGAATCGGTGCGTCGTTTGTGCAGGTGTTAGGTCTGCACGGGCTTGGGCAAGAAATGCTTGGTCTTGCTGAAACGATGCTTCAAGGTTTGAAACCTTCAACCTCCAATTTGGCGTGAGGGATTCGTAAAAACTATTCCAAATTTTATTCGGTGCAAAAAACAGTGTCAAATTTGACTCATTTAATTTTACCAAAAGTTTCTGATTTCGAGCAGAATTACTCCAAGTATTTCCTTTTGTGAGATCTAACAAATGGTTCTCTAACGTTTGTTGACTGTTTCCACCAATGATATATTCTTTGTAAGTCGTGAAATAAAATTGATTAAATCCGTCAAAAGTGTATCCAAATAGCAAACTTGGAAAATTTTTGATAGGTAATGACCTTATTTTAAAACTACCAAAAATTGAATAATTCAATTGTAGCTCTTCTTGTAAATGAACTTTCGAGTTTAATTCATCAAGGTATTTTATTAATTTTCCATCAGAATTTTTAATGCAAACCGACTGATTACCAGCCTCGTACCTACAACTTACAACCTCACCATCTATACTTTCTAAGATTTCTTCGATGTCTGTATCATATTTTTTTTCAACTGATTTTCTTAACGACAATAGCTTATCATTGAAATTTGAATTAAGGTTTGATGAAAACTCAGCTACATCAGAAAAACCGTACCTTAACAAACTTATGCTTTGGTTAGAAATAACTTTTGCCGCATCACTTTTTGTAGATTTCTGCCCATCAAATAATTCACTAAATGCCCCTTCATCAGGAATATTGAAAAAACCTTCATTGGAACGAGCTGTATTATTGTACTGACAAAAAAATTGCTTGGGCAACAACACAGTCATTGATTTAATAAAATTCTGTTTTTCAGGTTCAAATATAAAGTCAACTGCATTCAAAATACCTGTCGTATTTACATAAACTTTAAGGGGTTCAGTAGGCAATTCTTTACTTTTAAATACCAGATTTTTAGCCCACTCGTTCTTATGATTCAGAACAAGGTCTTCTAAAATCACTCCAGAAGTACTGAAAATCAACAGGTTGTCTTGGAGAAGATATGAAAATACTGCCTCTGATTTTTCATCATAAACTTCCCTGATTTTAAAACCTTGCGTTGTGTGTTGAATAGACCGAAAGCCTGATGTACTTGTAGAAAGGTCTTGAAGTTTTTTAATGAAAGGTTCGTCTTCTTCGGTGAGAGGAATATAAATTGTAAAGTCTAAATTCTCTTTTCCCTCTGGAATGAGTGAAAAGAGAATCTTTTTCTGTTCAAAATTCGATTTAAAAGGAAGTTTTTGAAGGATTTCTAAGGTTTGAAATGCTTCCGAGAGAAAGAAATCTTGGAAATTGGTGGGATTTTCTAAAGATTTTTGAGGTTTTGATTCAATTAAAAGTAATGTTTTGTCTGAAACCCAATCTAAAAGCGATGAGTTTTCACTTTTATTTTTATTGAAATACCAATAACCTCCTATGCCAAAAAGTAACAAAAGTAAAAACAAGTAGGATTTTTTCATTGTGGTAAATTTCATAAAGGATTAAAGATAAATCATATACTTTATGGTGTGTTTACTTCAAAATTACGCTAAATATTTTTTTACTGTTACTAAAGCAGACCCAATTACTTGGTGCATATCATAATATTTATATTCTGCCAATCTTCCCCCGAAGATAACATTTTCTTCTTTTTCTGCTAAATCACGATATTTTTTAAACAAATCATTATTCTTCTCATCATTTATTGGGTAGTATGCTTCCATCCCACTCGACCATTCACAAGGATATTCTTTTGTAACAACTGTTTTCGGCTGACGACCAAACTCAAAATGTTTGTGTTCTAAAATCCTTGTGTATGGAACATCCGCTTCGGTATAATTTACAACAGCATTACCTTGATAATTTTCTTTGTCATGCGTTTCATGCTCAAATCTTAAACTTCGATATTCTAATTTACCAAATTGATAATTATAATATTCGTCGATGTGTCCTGTAAAAACGATAGTTTCAGCTAAATCTGAATATTGTTTTTTGTTTTCAAAAAAATCTATTGAAGTTTTCACCTCTATTCCACTCAATAAACCTTCTGTGAGTTTGTTATATCCCCCAATTGGAATTCCTTGGTATTTATCATTGAAATAATTATTGTCAAAAGTAAATCTCAAAGGCAAACGTTTAATAATAAATGCGGGTAACTCAGTTGCTTTTCGTCCCCATTGTTTTTCGGTATAACCTTTAATTAATTTATGATAAATATCTGTTCCGACTAAAGAAATTGCTTGTTCTTCTAAATTCTGAGGGTTGGTTATCCCTGAGTTTTCTACTTGTTCTTGAATTTTAGCTTGAGCCTCCTCAGGTGTTTTCACTTTCCAGAGTTGGTAGAAAGTGTTCATATTAAAAGGTAAATTATACAATTCCCCCTCAAAATTTGCCAAAGGAGAGTTTGTATATCTATTAAATTCCACAAATGAATTTACGTAGTCCCAGATAGTTTTATCGTTCGTATGAAAAATGTGAGCACCGTATTTGTGAACGTTAATTCCTTCCACTTCTTCACAAAAAACATTTCCACCAATATGCTCTCTTCTGTCAATTACAAGGCATCTTTTGCCTTTTTTTGTAGCTTCATGAGCAAACACAGCACCAAACAAGCCTGCACCAACTATCAAAAAATCGTATTGTTTCATGCTTAGTTATTTTCTTTCAAATTTTTGATTTTACTATTCAATTCCCAACGAAAATTGGCTAATTCCTTAAAACTCTGCCAACAAACTTTCAATAATTTCATTTTCTGAATTGAAACCTCCCCCGTTGCTCTTTCCTTGTGCGTTATGGGTATATTGAATAATTCGTTCCCAGATTTTTTAGATAGAATTGCCAAGAAAATGTTCGGGGCAAATGGTACAGGTGTCGGTAATTGGGCTAACAATTTCTTTAAAAACGAACCTTTGATTAATCTGAATGGAATATTTGAATCCATAATGTACGTACCATAGATTAGGAACATACTCCAACGCAAAATCCGAGTAATAAAAAGTCTAAATACATCGTCGTGTCTAATTTGACGATACCCCAAAATAAAGTTTGATTGATTTCTTTTATCCCAAAGTTTTTCAAAATCTTCTGGAATAAATTGATCGTCTGAATCTGTCTGAAAAATATATTCTACCCCTAAATCTACTGCAGTTTGATATGCTGTAACTACAGCTTTCCCATGTCCGCCATTAATTTGATGAACTACAACTAATCTTGGATTTTGTGGTTTCAATGAATCTAAAATTGCTCCAGTTTTGTCTTTTGAACCGTCATTTACAACGATAAGGCGGGCGTCGTCGTCAGGAAATCTTTGGTCTAAAAGGTCAATCCAGATTTTCACTACGTCTGCCATGCACTCTTGCTCATTGTAAGCGGGCATGACAATTGCTAATTTAATACTCATCAAAGGGGGATAAAAGGATTAGTTGGTACTCAGAACAATGTAATGAGTGTTGATACTTTCTAAATGGACTATTAGTCTATTTTACAAAATTAACAAAACCCAACGATATAAGTACAATCCAAAATCGTAAATAGCCGTGTTTTGCCCATTCATTTATTAAAAGGTCTTCATTCAGAGATGGAAAGATAGTTTTTTGAAAGTTTTTGAGCATTTTCGGTAGTAATTCTTAATACTTCCTCAATTGATATTTCTTTCAAATCTGCAATTTTCTGAGCAATCAATGGCAAATAAGAAGTTTCGTTTCTTTTTCCTCGGTATGGAACTGGTGCTAAGTACGGAGCGTCTGTTTCGAGAACAATATGGTTCAAGTCAATTGCTGGAATTATTTTGTCTAAACCTCCATTTTTAAAAGTTACTACGCCACCAATTCCCATTAAAAAGCCTAATTCAATAGCTTTTTTAACTTCATCTGCTCCCCCAGAAAAACAATGGAAAATCCCTTTCAAATTGCTATCTCCATTTAGTTCAATTAAATCCACAGTCTCCCAAAAGGCATCTCTTGAATGTATGTCTATCCAAAGGTTATGCTTTTTTGCTAACTGACATTGATATAAAAAAGCCTCCTTTTGTTGCGGAACATAGGTTTTATCCCAGTAAAAATCCATTCCGATTTCTCCAATCGCTAAGAATTTATTTTTATTTAGGTTTTCTTCTACAATTTGTAATTCTTTTTCAAAATCCTCCTTCACATAACATGGATGCAAACCTATCATGGGTAAACAAAATGTGGGATGATTTCTGGCTAAAAGCATCATACTTTCGATAGTTTCCGAATTGCAATTGGGCATCCAGATTTCTGAAACTCCTGCTTCTTTTGCACGACTAAGCATTAACTCTCTATCGTCTGCAAAAGTATCATCATATATATGTGCGTGAGTTTCAATAACTTGTGTTTTCATTTATGTTGTTGTAGTTTTTTTCCTTTGCAATTATAATCAAAGCGGTTATTGATTGCTTATTGCTTAGTGTTAATTACTGATTGTTAATTGTTGATTGTTAATTGCTAATTGTAAACCCTCCCTTTCCAGTCAACTTTTACAGGTAAATAGTAAAAAATGACCATTCCTAATCCCCAAGAAAGTAGATAAAATTCGTACCAAAGCAGATGAGGAATTAATTGATACTGTTTGAGTTTTAAAATCGTAGGTAAAACAGCAAGCGTTTGTCCAAGCCATTTAAAAATCCACAAAATTAAAGCCATTTTTATAGAAAAATTCCAAGAAATAAGTAGTAAAATTGGAATCATTAACGCTTGCAAAAACAAAGAAATAACAACCCAAGCAGGACATTGCAAAGCCCCAACCATCCACCGTTTTCTTTGATGTGCAAATTCCTTGAGAGACGTAATGGGAAGTGTTCTTGAAAAGACTTTTTCGTTAATGGTATTCACAAAATCATAGCCATTATTGACTACCGCATGGAACATCGCAAAGTCTTCTGTTATTGAAAAAGGAATCGTTGCATAACCACCCGTAGCCTCATATCCTGCCCTCGAAATCGCTGAATTATTCCCTAAACCTGTTAATGGAATTTTCCAATCTGCCAATCTTTTCAAGAGTGAAAGTGCTAATAACCAATCAATTGATTGAAATTTTGTAAAAATATCAGAGCCTTCCACAGAAGTAATTCCTACTTGATGACCCAATTTTGAGTTCTGACGAAAAGGCTCTATCATTCCCAAAATCCAGTCTTGATTCGCCTGTACATCTGCATCAGTAATTAGAAAAATTTCACCCGTAGAGTGTTCGTACAAATTGGCTAAAACGTTGGCTTTTCCAATCTGATTATTGATAGTTTTTTGGATATTTACAAGCTGGAAATGGGGTTTATCTTGAATGAAATTCTCGACCAACATCTGAGTTTTATCCGACGATTGGTCATTGCCAATCAGTACTTGCATTTGTGATGAAGGATAATTTTGAAGATTAATAGATTCAAGACACCGAATGATATTTGATTCTTCATTTCTTGCAGCTATCCAGATACTTATCTTTGGTAAATTGGTACTATAATTGGGCAAATTGGTATCCATTTTCAGTGAAATGTTTTAAAAATTTAGGCAGCGTAAATCTCAAATTTTTCTCCGCTTTTTTACTATCATGAAACAGTACAATCGAACCATTTTCTGTATGTTGAATGCTCTTTTTTAGCACATTTTCTGGTGAAATATCCAATGAATAATCCCCAGAAAGTACATCCCACATCACGATTTTATGCGTTTCAAGAATTGGCTTTGCTTGATTTTTTTTAATCCGACCATACGGTGGTCTAAACAAGGTAGAGTCGGGTATAACTCCTTGGCATTTTTTGAAGTTTTCTACATAAAAATTATCCTCAACATCCCAGCCTCTTACATGATTATAAGTATGATTGCCAATGGAATGTTCAGCTTTAAGAAGTTGATCAAAAATCTGTGGGTTTTTAACGATATTTTCTCCAATACAGAAAAAAGTTGCCTTTGCTTGATAAATATCTAACTGTTCCAAAACAAACTCTGTAACTTCTGGAATCGGTCCATCATCAAAAGTGAGGTAGATAACTTTTTGATTTTCAGACATTTTCCAAATAAAATCAGGATAAAAAGCCCTCATCAAAAAATTAGTTTTGTGAATAAACATACAATTTGGTTTCAATTTTTACGAAGTTACCATTTTGAGTGATATTTTTGATGGATAATTGCAATTCACACCAATTTTAATGCTTTTCTTAAATCCCAAAAATAGCCTGTTTAAATTCAATCACCTGAATTCCTGATGTCAGACCAACTTTATTTTCTAAACATGATTAAAAATCTTCGCCAAAACGAAGAGGTTATGTTGTATGACAATATTTTGAAATTCAGTGAGATAGAAGCCGAAAACACTATTAATTTTCTCAAAAAAGAATATCAAAATGAGTCTTTAAATTTTCCTTTCAAACATCCAGATTTTGATAAAAATGTTGCCTTGTGGGCGGCAAAAACAGTTTATATTGCCGCACAATTAATCCTTTATCGTGAAAATAAATCTGAGGATATTCCAACGCTTTTACCTGACTTCCAATCTCCAATTTCTCCTTCGTCAATACTTTCCGCAGATTTGTGCTTACGCTTTTTGCCCGATATGCTCGTGCAATTAAAGTTTTTTGACAGCGAGGACCCTTTGGTCGAAATATTAGAAAAGATATTGAGTCAGTGGCATTATTCTGGAATCAATTATCCCTTAGCAATAGAAAAATTAGACTTTGCTGTTATTGATTCTGATAATTGTTTGAAACAACTTTATATAAACAGAATTATCGAAAACAAGAAAATCCATTTAGCAAAACTTCCACATTTCAAAGATACTATCCTTGCCAATTTGGGGATTTATGGAAAAGAATTTTGGAAAGAATTTAGCTTAGAAAACCAACAAGTATAGAATCAAACCTTATAAGATTCAACACTTTACTCATTCATTATCAAATACTTATCAAATCCTACAAGGTTTAAAATATACATGACTAATATTAACAAGCTAAACGGCGTCCTACGTTTTGTAAAAGAATCATTTATTGGCAAAGATGAAATCATTGATTTATTGGGTATCAGCCTAATAGCAAGAGAAAATGCCTTTCTTTTAGGTCCTCCAGGTACTGCCAAAAGTGCCATTATTCGTTTACTTTCTACTTGTATTGAAAACGGAAAAAATTTTGAATACCTCCTCACAAGATTTACAGAACCCAACGAAATTTTTGGTCCTTTCGACATCCGTAAACTCAAAGATGGCGAACTCATTACCAATACCGAAGGCATGATGCCCGAAGCATCAATGGTGTTTTTAGATGAAATTTTCAACGCCAATAGTGCTATTTTGAATAGTTTATTGATGGCTTTAAATGAGAAAATTTTTAGACGTGGGAAGGAAACTAAAAAACTCCCTGCCCTTATGTTTGTAGGGGCAAGTAACGTATTGCCCGAAGATGATGCCCTCAACGCCCTTTTGGATAGATTTCTGATTCGGGTAAAATGTGATTATGTCGATACTGACCGACTTGAAGAGGTTTTGTTGGCTGGTTGGAAGTTGGAGAATAATTTCAGCAACGAAAAACCATCTATCACCCCCGAAGAGATTATTGATTTGCAACAATTGAGCAAACAAGTTGACCTTTCACCAATCCGAAAACAGTACGTTGATTTGGTACATAATCTGAGGAATACGGGTATAAAAGTATCTGACCGCCGTGCCGTAAAAATTCAGAATTTATTGGCTGCCAGTGCGTTGATGTGCGGACGAAATGAAGCAATATTGTCTGACCTATGGGTACTAAAATATATTTGGGACACCGAAGAGCAAATTGAGATTTTGGCAGGAATAATTGATACGATTATTGAGAAAGATAATGCCCCACAGGCTCATCCACAGGCATTATTCAACAAAAACCCTAATGCCGAGGAGTTAGCAAAAGAGATAGATTTATTAAAAACCAAGTGGGATTCGGGCAGTTTATCTTTTGAAGAACAGAACGTTATCAAGGACAAATTAAGGTATGTACAGACTCGTTGCAACTGGATAAAAAACAATGAACACAAACAGCATCTCCAAACTGAAATAGAATTATTATGGCAAAAAATGCTGAAAACGATATAAAATATTTCTTGCAAATTGAGAAAATTTATCAAGATGATTTGGCAAATATCCGTCTCTGGCAAAACCTAAAAATGGCTTTCGACGAAGACAAAATATGGATAAAAGATTTTGATTACGTTCAAATTAATTCCATTGAAGTAAAAAGCATTCCGTACAAAATGATTTTTTACGAAAAATCTGGAAAACTATTTTTACAAAGTAGCCGATTACCAGACCGCAATGTACCTGCCTTACTTTGGACTCCGATTGAACGAGCTTTGCCAGTACGTTTGCCATCATTTAATCATAATTATTTTGGTGTAAATGAAGTGGTAAACATCAACATAATTTCCTCAGAATCAGAAGTAGAGGCGTTTGGAATGCTTACGACAATTGCCACATTATCTGCCTATATTCAGACTGCCCCAGCAGTTCGTTTACAGAATCTTCATTGGACAATTTTGAATAATGATAAAGTTTTTATTATCGGGAAACCGCTTCTACCGATAACAGGAGAGACATTTTGGCAAAGAAAAGATTTTTTATTGCCTACTGGATATGATTTTGATTTACATATTTTATCCGATATTTTAGCAAATAAACTGAACCCCGACAAAGATTCTTTCGTGATTTGGAACAAAGACAATACCTATTTTTTGATTGATAAAAATGATTTTCAAAATTTATCAATCGGGTCATTTAGGGGGTATGTTATTAAGTAAAATTTCAATATGGATATTAACTCTTATTTTCAATCATACCATAATTACTTCTGGCAATGGGAGGATGATGTCGAAGTTATAGGGATTCCCAATAATAACACAATTGCTTTCAGAGGTTTAGTTGTAGATATTTTAGAAATACTTGCTCCACAGGGTCTTCCACACTTTGGTTCATTACTTTTAGCTATAATTGCTACCAATCCTAATGGCAAAATGGATGCTAACGTGGTTTCTGATATTATGAATCACGCCTTAGAGGATTATGAAGAAACTACATTATATCAAGCAACGACTTTTTTAAAATTGCTTTCTGAAATTCCCGATAGTTATAAAAGTGGAAACAAAAGAATACTACTTTTTCAGACAATTTTTACGAACTGTCACAATATAAATTCAGTAAAAAATTCTTTAAAAATTAGGGATGAGTATCATTCAAATAAGCGTAATGATGGAAAAAATTCCAATAAAATTGCTTTTAGTAAAACAAATTTTAACAAAGATTTTGGTACTATAGCTCTATTGGGCAAAAAATTCAAATCCGTAGAAGACATCATCAATAAAATGGCTTCTTTGCCTGATTTACCTAATGATGTTCTGAAATTAGAAGAGAATGTTTTAAATGAAACCGTCTCGAAAGATATTGTTGAACAGCTTGTTGAAAATGATAAAACGTTTCATGTAGGCTCATTAATCAAGCGTATTTGGAGTGGTTTGAATATTCCAGTGCATAGTGCTTTGCCAAGCCAGCAACCTTTGGGGGGAGTATCTGATTTGACAAATAAAGGGGATTTTGACAAATTATTAATCTCTGAATTTGCGAATGATGATTTGGTGTTTATGTCGAGATTAGCCAATAATGAGGCATTGTACATTCAACGAGAAATCCCACCAACCAATAATGATTTGCATCGTGTAATTCTGATTGATGTTTCGCTAAAAAACTGGGGAACGCCTAAAATTGTTGCTTTTGCGGCAGCCTTAGCTATTGCCAAACACCCTAAAACAGATATAGATTGTAAGGTTTTTGCAATTGGAAATTCATTCTATTCCATTGATATTCAGAGCATTGATACAATTATAAATGGTTTGCAAATATTAGAAGGCAGTCTGAATGCGAGTAATGGATTAAATAATTTTTTTAAAGAAAACCCTGCCAATAAAAATCAAGAAGTTTTCGTCATAACAGAATATTCCACTTTGAAACAAGTTGAAATGTTGAAAGCCTTGACCGAAAACCATTCAGGAATAAACTACTGGATTCACACGGATGCGGAAGGAAATATTGACGTTTTCAAGAAACAACAAAATAGCAAGAAGCATTTACAACATTTGCAATTGCCTTTGGAGGAGCTTTGGAAGAGGGAAGTAAAGACTAAGAAATCTCGTAAAATTGAACATGAAACTGTTACTGATTTTCCGATACTTTTCAATAATTCGATGAATGACAAAAAGATTCTTTCTACAATTGAAGGTGATTTTTTTATTATTACTTCTGAAAAGACTTTGTTGAAACATTATGAAAAAAAGACACTGAGTCAATCAAACAAAGGCTGGGAAATGTTACATACAAATTTGCCTAATTTCAATAGTGAGTTTGCAATTGGAATATTAAGAAATGGAGATATTTCGCTTTTAATATACAATTATCACCACAAAGAAATTACACTTTTATTCCTTTTAAGTAAAGAACAGATAACATTTCCTTTCACAGAATGGGTGACTTGGGGAGAAAAAGGTTTCGTGTTTTATGAAGAAAAATTTTATTACAGATGTTGGTCATTTGAAGCGAGAGATGGGACAATTAATGAGAATAAAAATTTACCCGAAAGTATTAGATACAGAAAAGATGAATTAAACGATTTGGAAAATAAACATTCATTTTCCAGTTCTGCAAACATTCTCAAAAATGTTAATTGGGTATATATTAATCAAAAAAATGAGTTGGTATTTAACGTTCATTCCTTGAAATTAAACTCAGGAGGTGTCATTAAATTAGATAAATCTTTCAACCGAGAAAAAGTGTTCAATTCTACTAAAACTGAAACAGGAGAGTTTGAGTTTCCAGATGGCAGTGTCATCGAAATTAATAGGTCTGGTATGTTGATTTTGAAAAGTAGTAATGAGAATATTCCCTATATTTATGTGCCTTCGGTGATTGATGCGGCTTTGGGTGTGGCTACTAAGACGGAATTTGCAGGGTATCAGTATTATTATAAGGAAGGGAAGTATGCTGTTTATCTACTTGGATGTCATCATAAATTGGAGACTGTAAAGCTGGTTAATGATTTCACAGGTCTTGGTTTAAAATATTCAAAAGATAAAGTAGATGAGTTGTATGAGGGCAAACCAAGCGTTTTTTTAACAGACTGTTCAAAAGCTGAATTTAACAAATATGAAAAATTATTTAATGAATATGATGCTGAAATAGTTTGTGACCAAAAAGGTAATTCATTCCAAAACATTATCACAACAACAGAATTCTTCAAAAAAAATATTCAAGCCTTTATAAAAAATATTCAAGATTATGGAGTTAAGAATTAGACCTTTTCATAAAAATACGTATCCGTTCGGAGGTTTTTTAATCAAAAATCCTTCGGTTTCGGTATGGTTGAAGGAAATACAATCTTTGAATTTTTCTTTGCAGAATGTACAAATTTTTCCTATTTCTGACATAATACCTAATTCTATTTGGGGATGTTTTGTATTGACTACCAATAAGTTAACGTTAAACCAAGTTGGCAAAAACGAAATTTGCCAGCAAATAGCAGCAAATTTATTTATTGCTGAAAAATCTATTCTACAACCTGAATTAAGCCCAAATGAAATAGAGAAACTGTTTTCTAAAAATATTCACGTCTTTCATCCAGATTTTGGTTTGATTGAATTGACAGAGGAACTGAATCTTGAAAAAATATTATCTGAACCAACTTTAAAGTCTTTCTATATAACCAAGCCAAATCCACCCGTTTTTATTCCAAAACAAATCAATAGTTTTCAAGTAAAGCCAGTCCCTCCAGAAGAAGTTTTGAAAAATATGGAGGAAAAGATTTTCCCCAAACAGGAAAAAATGAAAGACGAGCCTTTATCGGCATTTGAACATTTGAAATTAGGTTTCTATAAAACACTTTTTTCAAAATCTTCCGAAAAAAGAGAGGGTGCGGGCGAAAGTGTGAACATCAAAAAATCTGATTGGTGGACAAAACTTGAATCGTTGTTCAAGGGTGTGGGAAAAGAAGGCGGGATTTCAGAAAAAATGCAGCAAGATTTTGAAGACCTTGAAAAACGGAATCAGAAACAAATGGATAAATTGATGGATTTATTCAAAAATAATCCTGACGAAGCCCTTAAATATGCAATTCCGTTGGATGATAACGGGAGTTCAAGAGGAGGTACGAGCGGACAATTTGAAATGTCCAAAAGATGGACTAATTTTTCACTTTTAGGAGATATGCTTGGCGGTAAGGGGTCGGGCGGCGGTATTGACATGGGCGACCATTATTTTACGTTACAAAAACAATATTCAGATACTGCTTTAGAATTTATCAAGCAAAAACAGTTTCATAAGGCGGCTTTTGTGTATATGAAATTACTCAAAAATCCACACCAAGCAGCCGAAACCTTGGCAACGGGAGAATATTACCAAGAAGCCGCAGGAATATTCTTGAAACATTCAAACAATAAAAAACGAGCCGCAGAATGTTACGAAAAAGGCAACATGACAGGCGAAGCCATTGAAATATACAAGGATTTGGGCGAAAATGAGATGGTTGGAGATTTGTATGTAAAAATCAAAAAACGCAGAGAAGCAGATACTTATTATGGTTTTGTGATAGATGATTACAAGTCTAAAAGCCAGTACGTAAAGGCTTCTTTGATTTATAAAAACAAAATGAATAATGAGCGTGGCGGGCAGTCGATGTTATTGCAAGGTTGGCGGGTAAATGCTGATGCTTTTAATTGCCTGAATAATTATTTTGCCAATATTTCAGACATTAAGGAGCTAAAAACGGAGATTGACGCAGTATATAATTATGATGTTTCTCCACAAAACAGAGAATCTTTTTTGCGAGTAATCAAGCATGAATTTGATAAGAAAAATGAGCTTTCGGATTCTATCAAAGAAATGGCTTACGAAATTGTGGCGGCTCAGATTCCGACTAATCCTACCATTGTATCTGAATTGAAAGGGTTTAATCCAAAAGACCAACAATTGACGAAAGACACAATTCGGTTTAATTTGAAGAATAAGCAGAGTTTAAATAGAAAATCTTAAAAAACTGATTTTTATTCGTAAATTTGTGGTCTGGCTATATTGTCAATAAATTGTTATGTTATTATTAAATGTCAAAACTTGCTGCACAAGACAAATTCCTTGATTTGTCAGACTACGGAAGACCGCTTGCTACTGTATTTGCAAATCAGTTAAAAAATACCCGCTTCACTCCTATTCATGTTACTTTACTTTTTGGAATTTGTGGTTTAATAGCCATTTTCTGTATCCTGAAAGGTTACTTTCTTTTGGCAGGGCTATTCTTGATTCTAAAATCAATCATAGACGCTGCCGATGGAGAATTAGCTCGTATCAAAAACACACCGTCCTACACAGGTAGGTATCTGGACAGTGTTTTTGACATAATACTTAATTTTATGTTTCTCATGACCATTTGTTATGTTTCAAAAGCGTCTATCTGGTTTACGATTCTGGCATTTATTTGCGTACAATTGCAGGGAACTTTGTATAATTATTACTACGTGATTTTGAGGAATAAATCAGTTGGAGGAGATACCACCAGTAAAATATTTGAGTATAAATCACCGAGAGCATTTCCGCAGGAAAGTCAGAAATGGGTAGATTTTTTGTTTTTTACTTACACGCTCGTATATGGAATTTTCGACAAAATCATTCATTTCATGGACAAGAATGCGTACAAAGTAAAAACTTTTCCGAATTGGTTCATGACATTACTTTCTATCTATGGACTTGGTTTTCAGTTACTTATCATTGCGATAATGTTACCTTTAAACTTGATTGATTATATTATCCCTTTTTTCATTGTATATTCTTCCTTTATTTTTGTTTTAATAAGTATTCGGAAAGTGTTAATAAAAGTTTAAAATATTTTGGGAAATCCATTTTATCAGGCTAAAAAGATAGGCAAATCATACGGAGATGCCATCATTCTGAATGACATTTCTTTTGAGGTTAATCAAGGAGAAATTTTGGCAATTATTGGGGGAAGTGGAGCAGGGAAATCTACATTATTGAATATACTTTCAGGGAATATTCAGCCAAATCTTGAAGGAGAAATCAAGGTTAATCAACAAAGTTTGGATTTATATTTTGAAAGGTTAATCAAAGAATTTCCTTCAATAAAACTAATTCCGCAAGATTTTAGATTAAAACCAGACTATAAAATCTCAGAAAATATTGACCTTTCTTTAACCGAATTCTCGGCTGATTATCGAAAAGAAAGAGTCGATTATTTGCTTGAACTTTTTGGTTTAAAACACTTAGAAAATCGTAAACCACGTGAAGTTTCTGGTGGAGAAAAACAAAGAACCGCCATCGCAAGGGCAATCGCCAATGAACCTCAAGTACTCCTCTTAGATGAACCATTCAGTAATTTAGACGCCATCAATAAGAATAATTTACGTAAAATTTTATTGGAAGTTATCAAAACAGAACAAATCGCTTGCATTTTCGTAAGTCATGATTTGTTTGATGTATTTGGAATTGCAGATAAAATTGGGGTTTTGCAAAACGGAGAGATGATTGCCGTTGGAACAGTCGATGAAATAATGAAAAGCAATCTTCCGTATATAAAAGATTTAATTTCCAATGCTTTTGAACCTGTTAAAGAGTTTTTGAAAAGTGTTGAGATTTAGATGTTTGTTTTTGGTGGTCGGAAAACTAAATCGACCACCGAAAACAAACATCTGAAAACTAAAATAATCCTAATTGTTCGCCTTGCTCTAAAACTGCACTTGTAGCATCAAAATGAATTTCTTCAGGAGCAATTAATTTCGGTTTCGATAAATCTATCTCCACCACATTTGCTTCACTTTCATTGACTTCATCTGCTGGTTCTTCTACAACTTTAGGTGCTAACAATTTGATAGTCTGAACTTTAGGGATTGTAATCTTAGTTCCCTGTGCTTTCCAACCTCTGATTTCAGCAATTTCATCAACATTTATTTCTTCTTTGTGCGTTCCTTTCTCATCCTTAGAAACTACTTCTATTCTTGGATAATTATCAATTGAAACGACCGATAATTTAGACCCTTTTTCATCCGAGATGAATAAGAATTTTTTATCGATTGTTGTGGTTTCAACTCTGAAACGCTTTACGAAATATGTCTTTGAACCACCATCAAAATAGACACCAGAAATAATCCCTTGAGGAATAAATTTCACTAAAATCAATATATCTTTTGGTTCGTAACGGTTAGTTAACTCAAAATTGGTTAGTTCATAAGTACCATCATTGTAAACTACCAGAATGTGGTCTTTCGCTTCAAAATTCCCAAGATAACGACCATGTTCATCCCGATTTAACCTTCCAATGGTTTCGTCATAGTAAATATCAACTCCGCCAAGGGTAGATGCACCTGCCGATTTAAAAACAACTTTTCTAATTGGGAATTTCGTGAGGACATTTCCCATTGAATCTCTTCCTTTAATCAATAATCCAGCAAAATTGAAATCGAATTGTTTGACCCTTGCACTACAATTTGCGGTAAGATTTATCTGAATCGTTTCAGCTTCTCCATTATCGTTTGCTGTAAAATGCAAAATTTTTGACTTCGGATTTCCTTGTGTTAAATCATAGTCACGGTCACGGGTCACGGCGGTAACTTTAAATCTTTTCACATAAGAAACGCCAGATTTCCCATCAAAATAAACCGTATCGTAAACCTTACGGTCATCATTTTTCTTGAAAACCGAAACATAGATTATGTCTTTCCCAACAAAAACCTTATCTCCAATCTTGACAACCTTACAAATACCATCCCTTCTGAAAATGATAACATCGTCAATATCAGAGCAATCCATTACATATTCATCTTTTTTGAGGTTATAGCCAATAAAACCATCCTCACGATTTACATATAATTTTTGATTGGCAGCGGCAACAACTGTTGCTGAAATTGTATTGAAATTTCTGATTTCTGTTTTTCGTTCTCTTCCTTTTCCGTATTTTTTTAGTAAATCTTTAAAGTAATCAATCGAATAACGGATAATATTAGCCAAATTATCTTCTGTTTCGGCTAATTCATCTTCAAGACGCTTCATTAACTCATCCGCCTTGAAACCATCATATTTTGAAATTCTTTTGATGCGAATTTCCAATAATCTCAAAATATCATCCTGTACAATTTCACGATAAAACTGAGGTTTGTACGGGTCTAAAGCAGTATCAACAGTACTAATTACTAACTCGAATGTTTCGCATTCTTCAATTTGTCGATAAATACGGTTTTCAATAAAGATTTTTTCTAATGAACTAAATAATAATCTTTCCAATAATTCATCTCGACGAATCTCTAATTCACGCTGTAATAATCTGACAGTCTGTTGAGTACAAGTTTTCAGAATCTCAGAAACTCCAATAAAATGAGGTTTATCAGCAATAATTACACAGGCATTCGGAGAAACCGAAATTTCACAATCTGTAAAGGCATACAAGGCATCAATTGTAACATCTGGCGAAGTACCAGGCGTAAGTTGAACTTGGATTTCTACATCTTTCGCCGTGTTATCAATTACTTTTTTAATCTTGATTTTACCTG
Organism: Cytophagales bacterium; assembly: GCA_013298865.1. Lineage (GTDB taxonomy): Bacteria > Bacteroidota > Bacteroidia > Cytophagales > Spirosomataceae > JAAFJL01. The sequence goes on from JAAFJL010000002.1 coordinate 53,516, forward strand.
CATCATTTGCTTTAATGATAGATTCAATCAAAGATGTTGTGGTAGTACCAAAAGGTATGTCTTTGATAATCAGTGTTTTCTTATCAAATTCTTCTATTCTTGCCCTACATCTAATTCGTCCACCTCTTAATCCATCATTATAATTTGTTACATCAGCATAGCCACCAGTCAAGAAGTCTGGATAAATTTCAACCTCTTTTCCTTTCAGAATATCAATAGAAGCCTCAATTAACTCAACAAAATTATGTGGAAGAATTTTTGTCGCTAAACCAACTGCAATACCTTCTACACCTTGTGCCAAGAGCAATGGGAATTTTACAGGTAGCGTAACGGGTTCTCTTTTCCGACCATCGTACGACATTTGCCATTGTGTAGTATCAGGATTGAAAACTACATCATTGGCAAATTTTGATAAACGAACTTCAATGTAACGAGCAGCAGCAGCACTGTCGCCTGTACGAATATCGCCCCAGTTGCCTTGCAAATCAAATACTAAATCTTTCTGACCGAGGTTTACAATTGCCTCAGAAATTGAAGCATCTCCGTGGGGGTGGTACTGCATCGTTTGCCCAATAACATTGGCAACTTTATTGAAACGACCATCGTCCATTTCATTCAAAGCATGAAGTATTCGACGTTGCACTGGTTTCAGACCATCTTCAATAGTGGGTACGGCTCGTTCCAAAATTACATACGAAGCATATTCGAGAAACCAATTCTCGTACATACCTGCCACTGCAATTTGTTCCTGTAAAGCGTCCTCTTGTGGGGTTTCCATAAATTAATTGTAAGGGTTATAATTGAGCTTCGAGCTGTAAGCAATGAGCTTCAAGCAAAAAATTCATTTAGTGGAAAAATGAATCATTAGACTTCCTGCGAAAGTGTTTGAAGTTGCAAAACAGTATATTTTCGACTACAAACGAAGAAATTTTTTCAACCGTAGCGATGCTATGCTCTCAAAATTTTATTCGTTTTCACTCGAAAATTCACTATTTTTCAATCACCAAACACTTTCGCAGGAAGCCTATTGTAAAAATAATAATTTATTGATTAATTTTCAATACCTGAGATAAGCTCTAATAATTCGGAAATCATCATCGCTGTTGCTCCCCAAACTACATTTTCTTGAATATTATAATGTGGAGCATCAATTTCGTAACCTCTAACATTAATGATTTTACGACTTATAATTGAAGGATTACTCATTTCTTTTAAAGGTATTTCAAAAATTCTATCTACTTCTTTCGCATCTGGATAAAAATCTGGTCTGTAAGAAATATATCCAATTACTGGTTGCACCGTAAAGTTGGATGGTGGAATAAAAAGTTCAGTAAGCTGTCCTAAAATTTTCACGTCAATTGCCTTAATTCCTATTTCTTCTTGGGCTTCTCTGAGTGCAGTTCTATTCAAATTTTCATCCTCTTTCTCTACACCTCCACCAGGAAAAGCCATCTGTCCACCATGAACACCATCATAGGCAGGTCTAAGAATTAAAGGCAGATAAATTTCTCCTTGGGATGGATAAAATAAAATTAAAACACCACTTTTTCGAGTTTTTTCATTTGGTTCAGTCTGTAACTTCAACCTTGAAGTAGAAGCCATTTTCAAATGAGCAGGCTTCCCAGGGAGAGGATTTTGCAGGCGTAAACGAAGTTGTTCTATAAAATTATTTAGTTTATCCATGAAGTAATTTAGCAGGTAAGGAATTGGAAAATTTTGTAGATAATAAAAGAATGAAATCTGCTTTTCCAAAAATTAGAAATCAAATTAAATTAGCCTTTCAAAGTGGTATGTTCTAACAAAATAAGTCAAATTTGAGAAAATTTCCAAGTCAAATTTTTATCATTTGTTCTGAATCTAAAACAAAAAAGGCATATCCTTGCGGATACACCTTTTTTGTTTTCAAAGACAATAATATTTAATTAGTTATATGAACCATCTTTTGGCTCAAGGTCTTTGATAATAATTCTGATTAAGTCAATGAAAGTCCAAATACCTAAACCGCCTAATGTCAATAACTGTACAACACCTTGCCAAGTATATCCTAAGTAGAAACGGTGAATACCGATACCACCCAAGAATAAACATAACAATAATGCTGCTACCCAGCTTTTGTCGCCATCAACAGGAACACTTTTTCCTTTAGCAACTTGCTTTTGAGCAGCTTTCAATACAAATTTCTCTTTGAAAGTAAGGCTTTTACCAGTAGCTTCTTTGATTTTAGAAGAATTAAGAGCTAAAAATTCAGCTTTTGAGCTTACCTTAACACCTTTGAAGCTATAAACTTTTTCTTGTGTGTTATTTGCGATAGTATTATTCTCAGCTACTGCTTTATCCAAAATTGAAGTTGAAGTAACATTCTGAGATTCTACAATTGAAGCTGTTGCAACTTCAGTTGATGGTGTTGCTACTACTTCCTGAACTGGAGTTGCTTGTGTTTTCTTAGGCTGTGCGTAAGAAACTACATTTGATTTTTGAAAAGAACCGAACTCTTTTCTTTGGCAAGAAGATGCCAAAATCACTAAACCTGAGAATAAAAATAATAATGATTTTTTCATAAGTGTTATTTTTTGTTTAAGTGGGATATTGAATTGTCTTTGAAAAACTTTGACAATATAGTTACATTTTTTCTATTATTAAAATTTGAGATTTTTATATTCATTTTTAAATTTATTAAGCGTACAAAATCAATACATCACTATTTTGAAAAGTACGGATGTATCAGATAAAAAATTAATAAATTTGTCAAAAATGCTTAGAAAACTCTCTATCAACTCTATTATCAGAAAACAGTCGTTAAACAGGAACACATAAAAAAATGCTTTTACTCGGAATAGACTTAGGAACATCATCAATCAAAGCGTCTGTTGTGGATGCAGAAACTGGCAACTTGCTCGCCTCGGCACAATATCCAGAAATTGAAAATACCATTTCTTCTCCACAAGAAGGTTGGGCTGAACAAGCTCCCGAAATGTGGTGGGACTGTGTCCAGAAGGCAGTTCAAAAATGCAATGCTCTTCAAAAATATAACCCAAAAGATATTTCTGCCATCGGGATTGCTTACCAAATGCACGGCTTGGTGATGATTGATAGAAATTTATCAGTTTTGCGACCATCAATTATTTGGTGTGATAGCAGAGCCGTCAATACTGGAGCAAAGGCTTTTGATAAAATTGGGCATGAAAAATCATTATCACATTTGTTGAATTCCCCAGGAAATTTTACTGCTTCTAAATTAGCTTGGGTGAAAGAAAATGAACCTAAAGTTTACGGCTCAACTTTCAAGATTATGCTGCCAGGGGATTATATTTCAATGATGTTGACGGGCGAAATAACTACTTCAAATTCTGCTTTATCCGAAGGAATTTTCTGGGATTTCAAGACCAATACAGTTTCAGAAGATATTATGAAGGTTTATGGGTTTCCCATGAATATTCTGCCTGAAATTCGTCCTGTATTTTCTAATCATGGAGGACTTAAAAGTTCAATTGCAGATGCTTTAGGACTAAAAGCAGGTACTCCTGTAACTTACAAAGCTGGCGACCAACCCAATAATGCACTGTCTCTCAATGTGTTAGACCCTGGTGAGTTCGCTGCAACTGCTGGTACTTCTGGAGTTGTTTATGCTGTGTCTGATGTTGTTAGTTATGATCCAGAATCAAGGGTTAATACCTTTGCACACGTCAATCATCAGATGGATAATCAGAATCGTTTGGGTTCATTACTTTGTATCAATGGAACTGGTATTTTGAATCGTTGGGTACGTGATAATGTGGCAAACGGAATGTCTTACCAAGAAATGAATCCATTGGCTTCTTCCATAAAAATTGGTTCTGAGGGTTTGAGTATTTTGCCTTTTGGAAATGGTGCTGAAAGAGTTTTGGGCAATAAAACGGTAGGCTCTGTTTTCTCAGGAATTAATTTTAATGTCCATTCAAAAGGGCATATCATCCGTGCGGCACAAGAAGGAATAGCATTTTCTTTGAAATACGGTATGGACATTATGGCAGAAAACGGAACAAGTCCGTCTGTGATTCGTGCAGGAAAAGCCAATATGTTTCTGAGTGATATTTTCTCGAAAACTTTGGTTGATTCTACTGGAGTAAGCGTTGAATTGTATGACACTGATGGAGCAAAAGGTGCTGCTTTGGGGGCAGGAATTGGCATTTCTTATTTCAAAAAACCAAAAGAGGCGTTCGTAAATATGAAAAAAATAGGCGTAATTGAGCCAGATTTCAAGCAAAAAGAAGTTTACGAAAATATTTATGGTACTTGGAAAAGCTATTTAGAAAAGAATATTAGAGAGTAGTTTTAGTTTTTCGTTGCTCGATTTTCGATGTTAGGATTGCATATTCCGAAAATCAAGCAACGAAAAACGAGCAACAAACAACGAATATGCAGATTTATAAAATCAAAAGTAATAGCACCCAAACAAATCCTGTTCGGGTGCTTGTCATTTACACAGGCGGGACTTTGGGGATGGTCTGGGATAATCAGAGCAATGGATTAGTACCTTTTGATTTTGCCCAAATTCCAGATAATTTACCTGAAATAAAGCGTTTGAATTTCGAGGTTAATGTACTGACTTTCAAAGACTTATTAGATTCCTCAAATATGAAACCTGAGCATTGGATAAGGATGGCAAAAGTTATTAAAGAAAATTATAATCAATACGATAGTTTTGTCATTTTGCATGGTACTGACACGATGGCTTATACGGCTTCAGCATTAAGTTATCTATTAGAAAACCTGAATAAACCTGTCATTCTCACGGGAGCTCAATTGCCGATTGGTGTTGCTCGGACAGATGCAAAGGAAAATTTTATTACCGCTCTTGAAATTGCAGCTGCTCAACAAAATCATCATCCCATTGTACCAGAGGTTTGTATTTATTTTAATTCCCTCCTTTTGCGTGGAAACCGTGCCAGAAAGCACGAGAGCGTACAATTCAACGCTTTTGAGTCTGAAAATTATCCTGTTTTAGCCGAAGCTGGGGTAAATATTGAGTACAATTTCCCTTACATCCGTCATTATAAAAGTCATCCTTTACCATTGGAAGTTCATGAAAATGTGGATGAAAATGTAGTAATTCTGAAACTATTTCCAGGGATTTCAGCATCTGTTATTGAGAGTATTTTTTCAATTGAAGGGCTAAGAGGAATTGTCTTGGAAACCTACGGTGCAGGCAACGCTCCGACAGATGCTTGGTTTTTGGAAGCAGTAAAAAAAGCGATAGATAAAGGAATTATTTTCTTCAATGTTTCACAATGCAATGGCGGAAAAGTCACACAAGGGCGATACCAAACAAGTCAGTATTTACAAGAAATTGGTGTAGTTAGTGGCAATGATATTACAGCAGAAGCTGCAATTACCAAACTCATGTTCGCATTAGGACAGAGGACTGATAATGAGAAAGTTAAAAAGATTTTAAAGACTCCGATTGTTGGGGAGATGAGTTGAAACTTTCACTTCAACCTATCAGGATTTTCATTCACAAATGCCCCCCAGCCTTTTTTTGTGCCTTTGTTTGTGGACATGATGCTTGTGCCATGAAAATGATGACATACTGCTATACCAAGTGCGTCAGTGGCGTCGAAGAGTTTGGAGTCTAATTTCATCTTCAATAAATGGTCTAACATTGCCGCTACTTGTTCTTTTGAGGCATTTCCGTTGCCAGTTACCGACTGCTTTACGGTCTTAGGAGAATATTCTACAATAGGAATTTGTCTTGATAATGCAGCAGCCATAACCACGCCCTGAGCTCTACCTAATTTGAGCATTGATTGTACATTTTTTCCAAAAAATGGTGCTTCAATTGCCATTTCATCGGGCGAAAACTCTTCAATTACACTAATGATTCGTTCATAGATTTTCAGTAACTTAACTTCCTGAGTCGTATATTTGCTAACGTTTATCACGCCATATTGTAAAACTTTCATGTTGCCTTTTTCAACCAAAATCACACCATAACCCATAAATCGAGTACCTGGGTCAACCCCCAAAATTATTTTTTCTGTTTCTACTTTCATAAATTTGTATGAGACCTCTCATACTTTATTTTAAAAATTCCGATAGTCGAAAATTGAAAAACGAACATCGCAAATTTATTGATGCAAAATACAACCAATCCTTTGCCCCAAACAAGTTTTTTGAAAGAAAACCTTTTTTTATTACTCAAACTAATGCTGTTTGCTGGTATCGTTTGGGCGATTGTTGAGGTCTTCAAAAGTAAAGAACAACACTTGGGGAGTCTTTTGGCAGAATTACAAAGAATATTGACTTTAGAGAACCTTCCAAAATTGCTTTTAGCTGGCATTTTAGTAATTGCCAATTGGGGATTTGAAGCATTAAAATGGCAAAAATTAGCTCAGAAAATAACAAAAATCACTTACTTAGAATCTTTCAAATCGGTACTTTTAGGGCTTTCATTGGGATTTTTTCTACCCGCAGTTATTGGAGATTCTTCAGCGAAAGTTTACAAACTTAAAACCCAAAGAAAAGCTGAAGGGGTCGGCGTTGTCTTGTTGGGCAACGGAATTCAGTTTTTTATTACACTGTTTTTGGGAACAATAGCTTACATGAATTTTGTAGGCGATTTTCCTGAAGTTCAAGCTAATTTTGGTGGAAAAATTTTATATATTCTATTGATAATCAGTACATTATTTGGCTTTCTGTTCTTTTTTAATCTTTCTTACTTTTCAAAATTTTTAGCAAAAAAGTTTAGTTTTTTCTCAGTAAATTTTACGGTTTTTGAAGATTTTTCATTCAAAGACATTGCAGAATTGTTCATCATTGCAACGCTAAGGTATGCAGTTTTTACGATTCAGTTTTTGTTAACATTGTCAATTTTTCAAGTGGACTTACCAGTTGTAACGTTAATTGAATTATCAAGTTTAGTCTTCTTTGCCAAAACAGTAATTCCTGCCTTACATTTCATCAGTGATTTAGGAATCCGTGAGTTATCCGCTTTATTTTTCTTTGGTTATTATGAGGTTGAACCCGCAAAGGTGGTTTCTGCAACATTGATGGTTTGGTTAATAAATATCCTTTTCCCCGTAATAATCGGGTCTCTTCTTGTACTTTTTTCTCGCAAAAAATGATTGCTAATATACTGATATTGACAGCTTTAACATATTTTATTTTCACTTGCGTACTCATAATTATATGGCTACGTTTGAAAGTAAATACAGAAACTTTTGCTCGAAAACCACTTCATAAAATTAGTGTAATCATTCCTGTCAGAAATGAAGAAGAGAATATAGCACAACTTTTGAATGACCTCAAAAATCAAACTTTTCCTGCTGAATTATTTGAAGTTTTGGTAGTTGATGATTCTTCAAGTGACAAAACTGCTTCGATTGTACAAGATTTTATTCATGAAAATACACTAAGATGGAAGTTGATTTCTCAGACAGATTTTTCTGTGGCTTCTCCTAAAAAAAGAGCCATTCAATTAGCCATTGATAAATGTTCTGGGGACATCATTATTACAACTGATGGTGATTGTAGTTTGGGTAAATATTGGCTTCAAAAAATTGAACAAGTCTTTGATAATCAAGATATTATACTCGTAAGTTCGCCTGTAACTTTTTGGGCAGAGGGGAATTTGTTTCAAAAATTACAGACAATTGAATTTGGAAGTTTGGTAGCTTCGGGGGCTTGTTCGATTGCAATGGGATTTCCTTCCATGTGTAATGGTGCAAATTTGGCGTATCGGAAAGAGGCTTTTTTTGAGGTCGAAGGATTCTCAGGTAATGATGAATTAGCTTCGGGTGACGATGAGTTTTTGATGCACAAAATCGCTCAAAAACACCCTAATGGAATACACTTTTTGCAAGATAAAGATGTGATAGTGAGAACAAAAGCACAAAATAATTGGAATAAATTTTATGCTCAACGTAAAAGATGGGCAAGTAAATGGTCTCATTATCAGATTATTAGCCCAAAAATTTTAGCAATTTTTATTTTTCTGAGTAATTTTTCAATTTTAGTTTCAGCAGTTTTAGCATTTTCACAAACGATAGATTTTAATGAATTCCTAACAATTATCTCTCTCAAATTTTCATCAGAATTCATTTTTTTAAGCTTAGTTTGTAACTTTTTAGGACATTCTTCAAAAATTATTCTGATTCCATTCACACAAATTATCTATCCATTTTATGTTACATTTTTTGGTTTACTTGCCCAAGGTAAAAACAAAAAATATGAGTGGAAAGGGCGGTTATTGAAGTAAGTTGTTACCTACAAGTTTATCACAAAATGCCCTACAAAAGCATGGCGTTCAAATGATAAAATCCAGCAGTGTAATTTGGTTTTATCCTTTTCGTCAAAATGAAATAAAGGTCCATCAATTCCAACTTTGTGGCTGTCTAACCAATTATTTTTATCGTCTAACAAAAAGGCATAAAATCCATTGTCTTTGGTTAAATGTTTTTGCTGAAAATCAAAGGTTTCGTAAAAAGAGTGGTTGGCGATCCCCATAGATGTCTGCCAACCGTCGTTGGCAATATCAATTGGCAACGTTGGAATCAAACTCATATCCATTCCGCCAATGATAAATTTCGTGATGGTTTTTGGGTCTTTGTTACTAAGAAATATGAATTCAAGCTCTTCTGATTCTTTTCCTAAAGCATTGATAATCTGACGCTTATTAACTTTTTGTAGAATTCCCAATCTACTTAATTCTGTCTTTCTTGGGTCTTTGGTATTGTAAAAGCCTGGTATTGAGAATGTCGCAAAAGTGGTTGAATCATTTAGCAAATCATCCATTTTGTTTACTACTTTCGGACAAACTATATTTTTCCTTTTTCTCAAACGCTCTCCATTCAGAGGATACATTTCTTGATTTTTTACAACAAACTCAACTTCTTTTTCTGATTTAACTTGTCGTATTTTCTGTAAATCTATCAATTTAGACGGCGGGTCAATCCAATTTTCCATACCTTTTCTGAAAGTATCGAAACTCAATTGATTCCGAGTTTCAAACATTTCGGCGTATAAATCATTGGGGAAATTGAACCAACATTGCCAAAAAAGTTTGTCTTTTCCATCGGTATCTTTCGCATAAACGAGCATTTCCCATAAATAAGAGTTCAGGCAATTTCTTGCTAAATCAACTCGTGTAATTTGCATTCCACTTTTTCCAGAAACCGAAAATTGCTTTGTATTAAACTGAACCTGTTGGCGGTTCCATTCTTGATTAATTACTCCAATATATGTCAAATACTCATCTTTTTTTATCCAATCTGGTGCAGTAGGCATCATTTCGAGCAAGGGAAGGTTATTCAACGTTATTTTACAAAGACTGTCTTCTTGGGAAATCAAGTCTAAATCAAACAAATTACTCCCCTTATCTTTCAATAAAATAGTGCTGAAATACTGCTGTTTGGCGGCTGAATGTCTTGATTCCAGATTCGGATTATCTGGATATTCAGTATCAGTCATTTCTTTAACAGGAATTTCATAAACTCCATCTTGCTTTTTTGAACATGACAAAATAGAAATCAACAAGATAAAAAGAGTGGCTTTTTTCATTTTAGAAACTTATTATGGAACGAGTTAAAAAAAACTGTAACAATTTAACTTAGAGGTTTAGAGAGTTAGAGTTAATATTTTGCCTTTTTTCTAATCCTCTAAGTTTCACTTAGGCGAAATCTTTGTTTAATTTCGCTATAAGGCTATTTTTTACCTGTTCCTATGGATTTGGTACAATCAATTTATTTGTGGAAATTTCCCCGCTTGGTATGGGCCAAACATAATTACTGGCAGTAATCAAAACAAGTGGTGCTGTGCCAATTGAGCCTGTTTTGGCAGGTAAAGTCTGTAATTTTCTTTGTAAATCGAATAGTCTGAAACCTTCTCCTAATAATTCTATTCTTCTCTCTGTCATGATAGTATTCACTAAATTTTCTTTAGAATTTATCTCTGATTCTGGAAAAACATGATTTGGATTTGAACGATTTCTCACTGCTTTCAACAATGCCGTGGCAGTTGCTAAATCATTATTATTGGCTGCTGCTTCGGCATAATTTAACAAAACTTCTGCGTAGCGTATTACAGGCACATAATCACGAAATGGAGCTGTCGTGATGGCAAACTTTCTGAGTACTTTCTGTTTTGCTGAATTAGTAGAAATCAAACTCGAACGGGCATCTGCACTTGAATTCAGTGCTGGATTGTTTGAAATCCCTGCCGTAGCCAAAAAGATAATTGGTTGGCTTAAATAATTAAATGCTAATGCACTCTGCGAAGCGGGCGTTTCGGTTGTACTGTTGGCAAAAGGAATTGAAAAAATTGCCTCTGAACCCGTATAGCTTCCCCCAAAAATCGTGGCAAAATTACTTTCCAATTTATGAGTCAAACTCCCTGTTACATATTGAAAAGGAGTATTTTGCGAAACAATTTTCTGACACTCTTTCACCACATTCTGATAATCTCCTTGAATCAGATAAACCCTTGTTTTTAGAGAAATTGCAGTACTTTTCTTTGCTCTCGATGTATTCAGAAGTGCCGTCGAATAAGATGCAGGTAAACCGTTTTCTGCCTCGTTCAAGTCTTTCAATATTTGTGAATAAACCTCCGCTACTGTACTTCGAGCAATGTCATTGCTTCCAGATGTTGTAATTGGTGAAAGTCGAAGTGGCAAGCCCAAACCATTTTTATCAAGATTATAAGGTTTTGCGTAGGTTTGTACGAGACTCAGGTAGCATAAAGCACGAATAAATTTGGCTTCGGCGGTATAAAGTTTTGCCACAGAATCAGATACAACACTTGTTCCATTCAGTTTACTAATGAGAATATTAGACGCATTGATAGCGGTATAACCCACAGACCAAACGTTGTTGACAAAATCATTGGTTGATGCTACACTTTGTTGCCAAACTGCCGAACCAGTAGCCGCATTTCCATCATTTTGTCCAAATTCATCAGCACGTTGTTCATTAAAAACTATGAAACGTCCCCCATAAAAACTGGCATTTTGAATTTGTCCATAAAGGTTATTCACTTGTGCCAATAACTTGCCTGGCGTGCTATACGCTAAATCTTCTGGAATTGTTGTTTTAGGAACTGTATTCAAAAAATCACTTTCGCAAGCTGTGATTCCTAAAATACTTATGAAAATGATGATTGATATTTTTTTCATTGCGTTATATTTTTTCTATTCACGAAGAAACTTTCTAAAATCCTACATTAAGACCCACAGTAAATACTTGTGCATTTGGCGGAACATTTTGGTCTTTTCCTGAATTGATGGAATTTCCGTTGATTGAAACTTCTGGATCTGAACCTCTGTATTTTGTCAGAGTAAATAGATTTCCTGCTTGTAAGTACAAATGAGCAGATGAAATTTTATCTTTCAAAAGTGTTTTGCTGACAGGAACATGATAGCCTAAAGAAATATTTTTGAGTTTTAGGTACGAACCGTCCTCAACTTTTGAAGTACTCGTGAAAGAAAAACCTGCCGATACATTATCTCCATAATACAATTTCTGAATTTCCGTAATTTGTCCTGGAGTAGTCCAACGGTCTTTGATGAAAGTGCCGTTATTGAAATATCTTTGGTCAGAATTTGTCGCTCTTGTTCCGTTGTACAATTTATTGCCACCTACAAAAGTGAAATTGATGTTCAAATCAAAGTTTTTGTAATTGAATGTATTATTGAAACCTCCAAAAATCGTTGGTAACGAAGGTCCTTGCATAACGCCATCTTTATAATTATCAATCGCTGGGGCAGCACCACCGTCTGAAACATACGTCCATTTTGGCGAACCAACATGATTATATTGAACCTCTTTGCCATCGCTGTTCACAAAAACCATTAGTCCATTAGCAGGATTTACACCTTTGCACGGCACAGCAAAAATTGACCCTATCGAATACCCCACTCTTGTCATATTCTGTACTCCGAAAACACTTGGTACAAATACATCACTCACCAAAGATGTTACTTCGTTTTTCAGGGTAGAGACATTCAGACCCATGTTCCATTTAAAATCCCCGTAATTTGTAATGATGGCATTAATGCCCAATTCAACTCCTTGATTGTACAAACTACCGACGTTGGCATTGATATAATTATTCGGAATTCCAGCAGAAAGTGACTGTGGGGCTTTTAAAATCAATCCATCCACCAAGTTTCTGTAATAGTCCAATTCAACAGATAATCGGTCGTTGAACATCGTGAAATTTAATCCTATGTCTAATTTAGTACTGGTTTCCCACTTCAAATTGGGATTAGCCGTTTGTGAATAAGCTAAAGTAGGGACACCTCTGTAAGTCGAAGAATTGTATGTACCAATTGCAGGATAATCACCAATTTCACTATTTCCGACTACTCCATAACTACCTCTAACTTTCAGATTATCAATAAGTTTACTAATTGAAGCGTTCTTGTAAAACTCTTCTTCAAAAATATTCCAACCAATTGAACCTCCTGCAAAGTTCCCGTATTTGTTCCCTTCAGCCAAAGCCGAAAGTCCATCTCTTCTGAAATTAAAACTAAGCAAGTATTTCTTCTTGAAATCGTAGTTGATATTTGAAAAGTAAGACAAAAGGGCATTCTCTGAAAAGATGTTTCCAGAAGGTGCAATGTTTCCAAATCCTCCCTGATAATTGCTGTACGACGGGTCTGTTACATTTGTTTGTGACGCTCCCCAACCATCTGTGGTAGTTTTAATCTGTTCATGCCCTGCCAAAACCGTTAGGTTATGAATTCCGTTCAATGATGTATTATACGTAAGGGTATTTACCCAGTCTGTTCTATAAAATTTAGTAAATGTATTAGTAGCAATTCCATTTGAAGCTGCCCCGCCACCATGCAATGGATTTAGAAATGACTTATTGGCTACTTGCAAGTTATTGATTCCAAAACTTGACCGAAACTTGAGATTTTCTAAGATATTGACTTCTCCAAAAATATTTCCAATCAAAGTATTGTTTTCAGAAGTACTTAAATCGAGAGTTTGAACTAAAGCTAAATTATACGCATTGATTGTTCCTACTACACTTGGAATATTGGCTCCATAACCCACACTATTGCCATTCTGAATACTGTAAGAACCATCTGCTTTATAAACTGGCACATTGGGCGGAAGCACATAAGTCATCCTTGCCAAAGGTTCATTGGTAATATATTGCGTATTGTAGGATGATGTTGACGTTGAATTACTGGAAACTGCACCAGTATTAGGTCCAATATTTTTGCCATTACTGTACATAATATTTGCCCCTAATTTCATAGATTTATTCAATTGATGAGAGATATTCAACCTCGTGACGTAACGTTCAAAAGTATTATTCTTGATAAAACTATTCTGATTGGTGTAACCCGCCGAGAAATAATAACTCGTTGCTTCATTTGCTCCTGAAAGACTAATATTGTGATTATGAGAAAGTCCAGGGCGAAAAGCTACATCATACCAATTCGTATTTACGGTGCTACCATCTGGATTTTTTGACAAGAAAAAGCCATCCGTTTTACCAGCATTTTTAAGTGCTTCATTCTTGATGGCTACGTAATCTTCTGCCCCTAATAATTTTGGCAAATTATAAGGTGTGCTTACACTAAACCAAGTATCATAACTTACTTTTGGCGTACCTAATTTTCCTTTTTTTGTAGTAATAACCATTACACCATTCGCAGCACGAGAACCATAAATTGCAGCGGCAGACGCATCCTTTAGAACATCAATTGATTGAATATCGTTGGGATTAATATCTGACAAAGGATTGTTGCCAATTAGCCCTCCGATTGAACCCACAAATACCGTTACGCCATCAACTACCACCAAAGGAAAAAGCCCCGAAGTTATGGTATTTATGCCCCTCACACGCATGACAGGCGTACTATTGAGTACACTTGTTGGTTGAATAATGTCAATTCCAGTAGCTTGTCCACCCAATAATTGGTCGAAACTCACAGCAGGACGATTTTGCAATTGTTTAGGAGAAATATTGGAAACAGCACCCGAAAATTCAGTTTTTTTCTGAACAGAATAGCCGCTCGAAATTACAATTTCTTCTAACTGATTGACAGATTCAACCAAACTAATTGTAAGGAAATTAGGGGAATTAACAGCAAGTTCTTGGCTTGTATAGCCGACTGAGCTAACCTTTAAAGTAACAGGAAATTTTGTAGGCAATTTGATAGAAAATTCACCATCTTTATTGGTAATTCCTGCACTTTTTGAATCCTTAATTGACAGAGAAATTCCTTCAAGAAATGTTCTATTCTTTGAATCAATCACCTTTCCTTTTAAATTTATTTCTTGTGAGAAACCCGAAATGGAACAAAAAATAAACAACATAAATAGTTGTATTTCTTTGAGTTTATAAAACTTTTTCATTGGCAACAGAATGCTTCATTATTAAACGTGGTAAAATAATTTCTTTACCTTACACAAAGTAAATGCCAAAAAAGAGGAAATTCAATATAAAATGGAAATAATATCCAATAAAATGGATATTATTTTAAAATTCCATTTTATTGGAAAAATGATTGACTGAGCAAGCCTCTTTTTTCAAAAAGAATTGATTTTCTTTGTAAAAAAAACTATGCAAATATTATCCTACCACTTTTCAATTTTACAATGCTTGATTTTAGTATTCTCCGCTTTTATTATCGGACTTTCAAAAGCTGGAATCAATTCAATTTCCATTCTCACTGTCAGTGGATTAGCTTATGTTTTTGGTAGTAAATCTTCTACTGGAATTCTATTGCCAATGCTATTATTTGCTGATGTTTTTGCCGTAAAATATTATAACCGACATACCGATTGGAAGTATATTCTTAAACTGCTTCCGTGGATGATTATTGGAATAATTCTGGGGGTTTGGTTTGGGAAAGACATAAGTGAGGTAGTTTTCAAAAAAAGTTTAGCAATTCTTGTGGTAATCACAGTAATTTCTATGATTTGGTGGGAGACTCAATCCAATAAATCTGTTCCAAATCATTGGTCATTTGCAGGCACGATTGGTTTGATGGCAGGTTTTACCACAATGGTTGGGAATATGGCAGGAGCATTCTCGAATGTATATTTTCTGGCAATGCGACTAAAAAAGGAGATTTTTATTGGAACTTCTGCTTGGCTATTTCTCATTATCAATGCCTTTAAAGTACCTTTTCATGTTTTTATCTGGCATACCATTTCGTGGGAATCCTTAGTGATAAATTTATGTTTAATCCCATTTTTATTAGGAGGTTTTTTTGTCGGAATAAAAATGGTAAAACACATCCAAGAAGACCGCTACCGAAAACTGATTTTGTACCTTACAGGTTTTGCCTCAATCTTTATTTTGTTTAGTTTGTAAATCACTGGAATGATAAAGCTAAATTACTCATTATCAGAGAGGTACATCAATTTCTACCCTTACACCTTCGTGGTTATCTATTTTCATTTTCCCGTTCAAAGAATGTAATCTCGATGCAACGTTGCTCATTCCCATCCCTTTTTTTGTGGAATTTTCAGCAATACCAATCCCATCGTCTGATACTATTAATTTTAAAAAACTTACATTTTTTTCGAGGGAAATTTCTGCATTTTTAGCCTTTGAATGTTTGAGAATATTATTGGATAATTCTAAAACAATACTGTACAATTCATACTCGATTTTATTGGCAAAACGCTCTAAATCAGATGCAGTTTTGAGCGTAAAAATTGTTCTGTCTTGTGCATTTAGTTCATCGGAAAGGTTTTTAAGGGCAACAGATAACCCCTTGGTTTCGAGTTCGGCGGGGAGGAGATTGTGGGCTATTAGACGTACATCTGTATATACCTCCGCAAGGGCATTTACGGACGATTCATAGATTTTTCTTTGCTTTTCTATCTTAAAATCTGGCTCAATTGCCTCCAATCGCCAACGAATTCCCGAAATTTTTGCTGATAAATTATCATGCAATTCCTCAGCAACACGTTTACGTTCTATGTTTTGTCCTTTTACTAAAGCCTCCTCAATTTCTTGATTTTTCTGAGAAAGCAACTTATTGTTTTTTGCTAAATTGACATTAACCCATCCTGCATAACCAATTAATAACAAGGCAATTACGCCTAAAATATAGAGAAAATTCTGTCTTTCTCTCAATCTATCATTTTCTAATTCTCTAATCTTAGATTGTTGTTTTTGTGCTTGATAACTTGTCTGCAATTCGTCATATTGTTTCTGGGTCTGCCCTCTATTAATCTCGTTTTCGTGTTTATTGTGTAGTAAAAGATATTCAAGTGCTTTCTGATATTGTCCAATTTTTTGGTAAAAGTTAAAAAGATGGTATTCCGTATCAGAAATCAGCTCATCGGATTGATATTTTTTTGCATAAGCAAGACTTTGAATTCCGAATTTTTCTGCAATTGGATATTTCTTAGAATTATTCTGATTCCATAATAAATTATTGATAGATGCTCTGTTCAGAACATAGTAATCTTTCGTTTTTTCAGCATTTAAAATCGCTAAATTTCCATATTTCAAAAATGGAGTTTCGTCCATTTCCGCCATGAAAAAATCCATGGCTGTGATATAAAACATGGCTTTTGAATAATAATCTGTACTATTTTCAAGCGATTTTTCTGCTTCAAGAATTAGCTTTTTATATTTAGTTTTCTGAGATAAATCCGTCATATACAGATTGGCGACATAGGTATTTGCCAAACAAATCAAAGATGGGTCTTTGAGTTTTTCAGCCAATTGAATTGCTTCTTCGCCGTATTCTCGACTACTTTTTACCAAATTACTGTAACTTTGAAAAAGCTCCTCCCCTTTTCCGCTATTCCACATGGCAACCCTGATTATTCCTAAAAGTGAAAGACAAAGATGATAGTCATCGTTTTGATTCCTAAATAGTTTTTCTGCCTTAAAAAAATATTGAATTGCTCTCGGATAATCATTATTGATAAAAATCAAAAAGTTTCCTTGCTGCAAATTATAGCTTCCCTCTGCAATAACTAAATTCTTTTTTGACTTAAATTTTGCGACAGAATCTACCCAAGCCTTTGCATTGTTATCTCTGAAATAAATTCCATAATTACTCAATTCTCTCCATTTTTCTAATAAAAGTGAGTCTTGTCGGAATGATACTTTTTGGGTTTGAATCATTCTAATTTCATTTTTCAATTGATCAATCATTGGATTCTGTGAAAAAGCACAATGACTTAACAATAAGAAAGAAAGTGCGATGACTATTTTTTTCATTTTGAACACGATTTTTTAATCTCCATTTTTCATTGAAGTTATCATTCTGCTATGTTTTAAGCAAAATTATACTACAAAATACAGGGAAACCTGTATTGGATTACAAGGATTCCTGTATTGACTTCAGTATAGGATTCTATGAACTTTGTGTTGTTAAAAATAACTCATTCTCATGAAAAAATTACTTTCTAAATACCAACTACTGATTTCAGCAAGTCTAATTTACATTCTATTTTCTTGTGGAAAACAAGAATCTACTCAAACAAAGAACATAATTCCTGTAAGTAATTCAATTTCAAACATGGTTGAAGGCAAAGATTATGTGACGTTAAAACGTTTCAGAGTCATTGACAGTCAGGGATTTAACCAGCCTGTAGAGGTATCTTCTTTTTTATTACCTGCCAATTGGGAAGTAAATAGTGGGGTTCAATGGAATGTTTCCAATAAATGTATTCCTGAGATTTTGCAGGCTTATGTACAAGCGTCTTCGCCCAATAAAGATTACGAGTTAATATTTTTTCCAACAACTCAATTTGATTGGAGTGATGACCCAATTCTGTTAGATGCTATGCAGAGGGGTTATAATCTGCACTCATGTCATATTGCAGAACCCTTGGATGCAGCAGGATACATCAGCCAATCTATTGCACCTTATCTGAAAGCTCAGGTAAAAAGTGTAAAACCAATGAGCGAAATTCAGCAAAAAATGGATGAAGGTGCCATGCAATTGACTAATACTGCCAGACAGTCGGGCAACTATGCGTATAGTCATAAAGGTTTTGCTTCTGAAGGGCTTCTGACTTTTGCTGATGGTAAAGAAGGGCTTGCTTTATGTACGCTCATGCAAACAATTTTGAATACGCCTTCTACGCAGGGTGGCATGGCGAATACCTATCAATGTTATGTTTCGATGCGAGTGGTTATCAAATATAACTCTGGCAAAGAAACGATGGCTCGTAAGATGCTGAGTACATTTTTGGGAAGTGCTAAAATGAACCCCCAGTGGACAAATTCAGTACAAGCAATTTTTGCGGCAATTAGTAGAAATGCTCAAATAGAAATTGGTAAACAAATAGAAATATCACGGCAATCACAGGCGGAAATTAGTAATAATATCGCTCGGAATTGGGAAAGAATTAATACCACTAACACATCAATTACTACAAACAATACTGAAATAGAAAAGCAAGAATTTAGTCAATATTTACGTGGAGTGGATAGTTGGACAGACGATTCAGGAAATAAAGTGGAACTCAGCAGTGGATTTAGCAATGCTTGGAGTAAAGGAGATGGCTCGTATATTCTGAGTGACAACCCAGCTTTTGACCCTAATGTCACATTTAATGAATCTTGGAACAGGTTGAAGAAGTAGGCAATTACAATAAATAACAAATTTACAGTACCCATTGATACTTAATAGCCCTCGAACTCGGCTATAAAAATCCATAATCTAAATTAAATCCATGAAAAAATTACTCTTTAATCTCCTCTTAATCAGCTCTATTATCAGTTGCAAAAAAGAAGATACTCCCATAACTCCTCCTGTTGAAATACAAGTTGATATTCCTTCGGTTGATGCAAAAATTGAGGCTTTTTTGACGAAATATAATATCCCAGGAGCATCCTTTGCAGTTTCAAAAAATGGTAAAATGGTCTATGCCAAAGGTTATGGTTTTGCAGATAAAGAAAGAAATGAGAAAGTTACTCCAGCACATACTTTTAGGTTAGCAAGTATCTCTAAAACCTATACGGGAGTTGCTATTATGAATCTGATACAAGAAGGTAAAATTGGTCTGGAAGACAAGGTTTTTGGTGATGGGGGCATCTTGGGCAATGATTACGGTACGCTTCCACTCAAAGCCGATTTATCAAAAATCACGGTCAATCATCTTTTGCACCATACTTCGGGAGCTTGGGGTGCTGGTACAGGTGGTGATGTGATTGACCAAAATCCTACGTTTGAAACCAAACAATTTTATGATTGGGTTATCAATACCCGCCCACTCGCCAAAGCTCCTAATACGGTCTATGATTATACTAATATTGGTTTCAATCTTTTGGGTAGAATCATCGAAAAAGTTTCTAAAAAAAGCTATATCAACTATCTAAAAGAAAATATATTGACTAATGCGGGTGGAAACGTTGAGTTGGCAAAGAAAACCTTAGAAGAAAGAATGCCCAAAGAGGTAAAATATTACGGACAAGGAATAGATGCAACATATACTTATACCATCGCTTTTCCGAGAAGAGACGCTGACGGAGGGTTGGTAACGTCTGCCCCAGATTTATTACGTTTTTGCAATGGAATTGATGGTTTTAGTACCCGTCCTGATATTTTGGATAGTAAAACGTTTGCCCTCTTCAAAACCCCGAGTTCACTTTATACCGACTATGGTTGTGGGGTAGGTATTTGGGATGCACAAAAAGTAATGTTTGCTTACGGAAGCCTACCAGGTACTCGGACGGGAGCAATGTGGGGGCAAAATGGCATGGCGGTAGTGCTAATCTTGAATTCGAGAGTCGATTTTAATGCCTCAAACTACAATGCTTTTGTCTATGAAAAACAAGATATTTTGTTGGATATGATAAAAAATAGTAGCTACCAATGGCAAAATATTGATCAGTTTTAAAATCAAAACCCATGAAAAAGATACTATCCGTATTAATTTTTTGCTCACAATTGACTTTTGCCCAAGTGCCTGATTTGGTAAAAGAAATCAGGACTTTGCCTCCTACAAAACCAACCAATAGCACAACTTACGGTGGTGGACAATACCCTACTGGGCAAGCGACTATGGGTGGTAATGTATATTTTTGGGGGAAATCTTGCCAAACTTGTGGGTACTCACTCTACAAAAGCAATGGTACTGCCGCAGGTACGCAAGAAATCAGGAGTTTTAATGCTGACGGTGATAGAACTTTTCAATTGATAGCCTCAAACAACAAGGTTTTTTTCAAAATTGATTGGCACCTTTATGCCACTGATGGCACTACGGCAGGTACAGTAGAGCTTTCGACAGATGCAACCCGATTTTCTGTTGACTGGACAATAAGCAATAATTTTCTTTACTATTTTGAAAATAAGAATGGGCAATTTCAATTAACAAAGTCAGACGGAACACTGGCAGGGACTACTACCGTTTATCAATTTGGCAACTCAATTCCTTTTGGACTATTTAATTTTAATGGAACTTTACTTTTTAAAGTAGATAATATCAACCTTTGGAAAAGTGATGGCACAAATGCAGGAACGAGCAGTATTGCTGGCACAAACGGTTTTGATAACCCCGTAAATGTAAATGGAACCGTATTTTTTAATGTAGGCACACAGCTTTGGAAAACCCAAGGCACGCTTGTTACAACGGGTACTGTTACAACGTTAAGCAATTTTCCAAGCAACTTGGTAAATCTAAGCGGTACGCTATATTTCATGAACGGAACAGCTCTTTGGAAAAGTGATGGTACAGCCGCTGGAACTGTGCTGGTAAGAAATTTTGGCACGGGGGCAGACAATTTCAAAATTATTACTAATCAGATGTTTTTCTTTGGTAATGATGGCACAACAGGATACGAACTATGGAGGAGTGATGGTACAAATGCAGGGACTTTTTTAGTAAAAGACATAAATATAGGCACTGGTACTGGATTAGTGAACCTATCTGATGTTGTCATTCCGCCAAGCAATAGTGTCTTTTATTTCATAGCCAATGACGGCACAATGGGTAATGAACTATGGCGGAGTGATGGCACCAATGCAGGGACATATTCAGTAAAGGATATATATGCTGGGACAGCTTCTGGTACAAGTTTTTATTCAATTTTAGGTGTAGTCAATTCAACCTTATTATTTACAGCAGACGATGGTACCACTGGCAATCAATTATTCAAAACCGATGGCACGGCTGCCAATACTTCTTTACTAAAAACAATCGCTCCAAGCATATCTTCTTCTTTTGATTTCCTCTACTATATTCCTAAAATTGTTCAATTAGATGCTACAAATTTAATCGTGATTCCGAAAGATGATAGCGATACTACTGCACTTTGGAAAACCGACGGCACGAATGCGAATACCCTCAAAATCAAAAAGATACAATTAGATAATTTCTATATAGGTGATTATGGAAGATTGAATAATAAATTATATTTCAGCGGAGGTAATTTTAGTTCAAGCTCTGGCAATTACGACCTTTGGGTAACAGATGGCAGTACAAGCGGCACACAACTATTAACTAATCTTAGACCATCGGGTAGTTCATCGCCTTCACAATTTTACACATTCAATGGTTTGGTGTATATGGAGGCTTGGAATACCGCTACTCTAAGGTCTGTGTATCGTACGGATGGTACGGTGGCAGGCACAATCAAACTATTGGATAATTACTCAATCGGTGACTATGTTGAGTACAACGGGAATTTATATTTTAAAAATACTGAAAAAAATTTGATGAGAACCGATGGTACTGTTGCAAATACCGTTGCCGTAACAAATCTTTCTATCAATACAAGCACACGAGGGAGTTCCGAATTAGCCGTGGCAAACAACCTAATTTTCTTTACTTCTTATGGAGGTAATGGTATAGAACTCTACAAAAGTGATGGAACAATAGCAGGCACAGGTCTTGTAAAAGATATAAATGCAGGCGTTGCTCACGCCAGTCCCCAAGGCTTTGCGGTACTCAATAACAACCTATATTTTCTTGCTTTCGATGGTACAAATTACGGGCTTTGGAAGTCCGACGGCACAAATGCAGGTACTGTTTTGATAAAAACATTGGGTAACAAAGTAAATGTTACCTATTATTTTCAATTAAAAAATGTCAATAACATCCTCTACTTCGATTATAATGACGGTACTAATGGTCATGAACTTTGGAAAAGTGATGGCACAAATTCAGGAACAGTTTTAGTAAAAGATATCAATCCCAATGGAAGTTCAGGATCAAGAAGTTTTACTGACTGTAATGGAAAGCTCTATTTCACTGCCAATAATAATGCTAATGGTTTAGAACTTTGGACAAGTGATGGTACAGCCGCAGGTACCAATATGCTTTATGATGTAAACCCTGGTGTAGCGGGTTCTTTCCCACAATCCATAACCTATTTCAATAATTACATTTACTTTTTTGCTTTCTCTGCCACAAAAGGTTACGAGCTTTGGCGTATTGACCCCAATACCTTAGAAACCATTGCTACGAATAGTTGGTCGGCAAACCCCACTTGGAACACTAACACACCACCCACCGCCACCAAAACTGCCAAAATCAACGCATCCCATACAGTAAACATTCCCAATGCAGGCAATCAAGTGAAAACGATTCAAATGAATGGTGGAAATATCAATTTGACTGGTGGGACTTTGGAGATAAAGAATCAATAAAAATCTTAACCGTGGCGGAATACCGCCCAGCGACAAACAGCACAAAACAGATGAAGAATTCAATCAAAATATTAATTGTCAGTGTATTACTTAACACTATTCCCCAATTGGGGTTTAGGGGGCTATTTGCTCAAAACTCAATCACAACTCCATCAGGTGTGCCTTTAATTATTGGCAATAATGGTGTAAGAATGGCAAATTTTACGTCTGCCTCCTCTACTACAACTACCAACAATAAAGTCCTTAGCGTTAATGCCATAGGAGATATTATTTTAGTGCCAGACAATGTAGGTGGAGGTGACCCCAATTTTAAGATTGTAAATTCGACCAATACACTTTCTGGTGTAGGTGCTGGGCAACTGATGCAAAATGCAGGTGCAGGTGCTTTGGGTACTTCCAATTTATATTTGGGAAATAATGCTGGCTACAATTCAGGACTAACAGCACTTTCAAAAGAAAATACTTTTATTGGTACAAATGCAGGTTTTAATACAACCGATGGTAACAACAACGCTTTTTTGGGTATTGGGGCAGGCGTTTTTAATACCTTGGGAAGTTTTAATACTTTCTTAGGCGTAAACGCTGGTGCAAATAACCGTACAGGAAATAACAACATGATGTTAGGCACTAATGCAGGATATGATGGTATAGGAACAGTTGCAAAAAATTCAAGTTACAGCGTATTTATCGGAAATAATTCGGGGGCTCAAACAACGGGGGCATTCAATATTTTTTTAGGTTATTCATCAGGTGCTCATAATGGCTCTGGGCAATCGAATGTCTTTATTGGAGGCTATGCAGGGGGACATCCTGGTGTTACCAATAACAGTAGCTGTACTTTTATTGGTACTCAATCTGGACCATGGACAGGCACAGACCATGCCAATCCGACAGCTACTTTTAATAACCTAACCAACGCAACCGCTATCGGAAACCGAGCCAAATGTACCATAAGCAACGCTCTGGTTTTAGGTGGTGTAGATGCCGATGCCGTGAAGGTGGGAATCGGTTTAACAAACCCCTCCTATCCACTTGACTTGAAAGGCACTTTCAACCTAAGAGTTGCCTATAATTCTCCTACAATCAAGATAAATGAACATAACTTTTTGGAATTAGATGAGCAGGGAGATTATATATTGAATTCTTTTAAAATGAAATATTCAGACGTAAAACAATGGTCGGACAAAGTTTTTGAGAAAAAATATAAACTACTAACAATCAAACAGTTAGAAAAATACATTCAACAAAATAAGCATTTACCGAATATTCCTTCGGCAACTGATGTTGTAACTAATGGCGTAAAACAAGACGAATTGAATGCCAAGTTATTAGAGAAAATTGAAGAGTTGAGTTTGTATATTATTCAGTTAGAAAAAAGAATTTCGCAAATCGAGAAAAAGTAATTTCACTCAATAAAAATGAAAATATATCCACAAAAAGATGACAATAAATTACTGACAATTAATCAAAAAACATCGAAGAAAATCTTGATTAATAATGTGATTTTATTGAAAAGTGATACGAATTATACAACCTTTTATCTTTCGCAAGGTAAAGCAAAAGTTGTTGCCCATACCATGAAATATTTTGAAGAAATTCTTCAATCTAATGGTTTTTAAGAGTGCATCGTTCTTTCATGATCAATCCAATTTATGTAAAAGAATACAACAGCGTTGACGAAGTTTTAATGATGACCAACGGGCATATTGCCAATATTTCCAGAAGAAGAAAACGAAATTTAAAAGAGTTTATGGGGTAGAATTTAGGGTAAAATAGATTTTTTGACATTCACAAAATTTAATGTGCAAAACATTATTATGTTTGAAACGTTATTGCAATTAAATTGTCAAAATAAATCTACCTTCAATATTCTATTCGTTTAACATGAAAAAAGTTCTGTATTCTCTAATACCCCCTTTGGTTCTTATTTTATCTGCTTTTAGCTTCGTCAAAACAGATTTATCTCAAATCATTCTTTCAAAACTTGAGAATTTCCGACAGACAACTCCCCAAGAAAAAGTCTTTTTACATTTAGACAAGCCGTACTACATGGCTGGTGATACTCTTTGGGTGAAAGGATATTTATTTGACGGTATTACTCATGACATTGATTCCGCAAGTAGGATACTATATGTAGATTTATCAGACCCTCTGACTGGAAAAGTTATCTCCAGTCGTATGCTGAGATGTAATGGAAATACATACGGAGATATTGCACTATCAGATACTTTGAGCGAAGGAATTTATCAAATCAGAGCCTACACCAATTACATGAGGAATTTCTCGGAGGAATTTTTCTTTACCCAAAATATCAAGGTATGGCAAGGTAAAGTGAAAAATCGTGCAATAGACGAAAATGTCTCTCAACTAAGCGAGGTTGCCGATTTACAATTCTTTCCAGAAGGAGGCAATTCGGTCGTAGGACTTACTTCGAGAGTAGGATTCAAAGGAGTTAATGTTGCTGGAAAAGGAATTGATTTCCAAGGATTTATTTTGAATAATACAAATGATACTGTTAGTAGTTTTCAATCTGAACATTTAGGTTTGGGGTATTTTAGTTATGCACCCGAACCAGAGAAAACTTATACTGCCTTTGTCAAACAGAAAAATGGTGAGTTCCGTAAATTTCCCCTACCAAACGCCTGTAAACAAGGTTTTGCAATGGCAGTAGATAATGTGCGAGACAAAGAGAATATAAGAATTTTAATCTCTAATAGTAATCCAAAAAAAATAGAAAATTCTTCAGAATTAATTGTTACTGTACACCTAAGAGGGCAATTATGTTTTATGGGAAAAGGAAGCAATTCTAAAAGTTCATTCAATTTGGTCATTCCTAAAAATAAAATCGTTGATGAAGGAATTGTACAAATCACTTTATTCGATGATAAAGGTGAACCACTTTGTGAACGTTTAGTCTTCAATAGTCTCAATAGAAATCTTGATTTAAAAATTACTCCTGACAAGAATATTTATAAAATGAGAGAAAAAGTAACGCTTAGTTTAGAAGCAAAAGATTCAAACGGTAAACCTGTGAAAGGCAATTTTTCAGTGGCGGTCACAGATGGAAGTCAGGTGATTACAGAACTAAATCAGGAAAATTTATTGACCTATTTATTATTGAGTTCAGATGTGAGTAATCTTCAAAATAACGATAACCAATTAAGGGGAAAAGTCGAAGACCCTGCCTACTATTTCAAAAAGGAAAATAATAATGCCAAGCGACACTTAGACCTTTTGATGATGACTCAGGGTTGGCGTCGATTTGTTTGGAAAGACTTATTGAATAACGAACCTATCAAACAAAAATATTTTGTCGAATCAGGCTTAGAAATCACGGGAAATGTTTTACAGATTAATGGAAGAGTTCCGAAGAAATTATCATTGACAATGATGCTGAGGGATAATAATAATCAACCATTAGAAATTCAAACTGGTACAATTGACTCCGTGGGACGATACGGATTTTATGGATTGGATTTTTCTGATACTGCAAAAGTGTTTATTCAAGCAACAAAAAAAGGTTTTGGTAAATTAGACTTAACTATTGATAAACCTAAAAATTCACCAAAAGTCCAAATTATCAAAATTCCATTCAAACCGATAGAATATAGTGCGGAAGATTTAGCTGATTATCTGAAAAAAGCACAAGAAGCCCTTGAACTCGAAAGAAAATTGACCCTAAATAAAGTACAGATGTTAGAAGAAGTGGTTGTGAGAGCAAAAAAGTCAGATAACGAAATAAGAGTATTATACCAAAAACCAACATATTCAGTTAAAGTGACCGAGAATTTGTGTAATTCGATTCAAAATATACTTTCAATGATGTATAGCATTCCAGGTGCTTCAGTAACCACTGTTGAAGGAGATTCTCATGTTTTTTTTAGACGTGGTATTGTTGTGATTGAGGCAGTTTACTACTTTGATGGTGTAAAAGTGGATGCAAATTATATGTCATTTATAAATCCTTGTGAGATTGAAAAAGTTGATATTTTGAGAGATGCGGATGCTGATGTTTATAGAGCTTTTGCAGTTATTTCTGTTCTGACGAAAAGAAGAAGTCCAACTTACGACTATTCAAAAGAAAAAATTGATGGTATCGGAATTGCAAAACGAGCGGGCTATCATGTTCCAAAAGAGTTTTATGCCCCAAAATATGATGCAGATTCCCCAAACTTCCGTCCTGATTATCGTTCAACTCTACATTGGCAACCAAATGTAAGAACTGATGCTAATGGAAAAGCTACCATAACTTATTGGAATACAGATGCTCAAGCAAAAATCAACGTGTATGCCCAAGGTGTTTCTTCGCAAGGGCAAGTTGGGGTTGGAGAAGTTAGTTATCAAGTGAAATAAAAACGAAATTTGTAGGAATTCATAAACATGAAAAAATAAAGTATAGTGCAATTTAACATTTGTTTGAAAAGGTCGTTGCTAATATGATCAATGACCTTTCTATTTGTCAGAATTCTCGAAAAACAGTTTCAAAACTCATTTAATCAATAATAATAAATTAAACATTTGTTAAATTTTAAATGTTGATAAAAAATCGTATATTGGTACTCATTATCTCTATTTTACTTCAATGAACAGTACAATTACACACCCTCAACATACACATTTTCTGACAGTTAACTACAAACTGAAGACCAGAATTCCTATACATAACATTATTATGTTGGAAGGCTACGCCAATTATACATTAATACATCTTCAGGATGGCAGAAAAAAACTTTATGCCCGTACACTCTCTTATTTCCAAAAACTTTTAATAAATGAAGCATTTATCCGTGTACACCGAGGGTATTTGGTCAATTCAATCTTTATTCTCAAATACGATGAAGTAGGCAATAAGATTTTCTTAGAAAACGACATCGAAGTAAGCATTTCGAGACGTAAAAAAAAGAATCTCTTTCCAACAAATTAGCCTCAATATTTTGAGGTAAATCCTAATTTTCAGGACATCTCAAAATATATTTCTATTTCTTGAAAACCATTAATTACACATTAATTTCATCAATAACCCTGCAATTTTTATGCAAAAATTCTCCAGATTTATTTCCGAAGGCTTGTTCGCTAAATTAGTTCTTGCTTTTTTGCTTGCCTTCACTTCGATTTCTTTGAAAGCTCAAACCGAAATCGCAACAGCCAAAAATTATTTGAGCGATAATCTTACTAAGTACAAACTTACGAAAGGTGATGTCAGTGACATGACAGTTTCGAGTTCGTATTTGTCGCCCACAACTGGTTGGTATCATATTTATTTCAACCAAACGTATCAGAACGTCGAGGTTTACAATGCCCTACTGAACGTTACCATGAAAAATGGGGAGGTTGTACAAGCCAATAGTACTTTTGAAGAAAATATTGCTATTAGACTAATGGGAGTTAATGCAAATAGTGTTCAGGGCAAACTTACTCCTTCACAAGCGATTGAACGTGCTGCTCAGCACCTCAATTTAACGGCAGGTAATATTACCAAAGTTCAGGAAACTGCACTTTCTTCTGGTGTAGTTGGAAAAGGAAAGTATTTAGCGAATGCTCTTTCAAAAGAAAATGTTGATGTGAAACTATATTGGTTACCTTATGAGTACGGGGAAGAAGGAAAGAGGTTTACAAAATTAGCGTTGACATATAGCGTTAGGATTGTCACGAACGATAATTCAAACATTTGGAATTTGCACATTGATGTAAGTACTGGGAATATTTTAAGAGAAGTTGACGAGGTAATTCACTGTGATTTTGGTATTCCTCATCATCATGACGATGAAACTTCTCATGTTGGAGATGAAAAGAAACACCATGGTCAAGCACAAACTAAACGTGAGGTTGTTTCAAGTTTAGTCCTTGCACCGAACCAATACAACGTATTTGATTATCCACTTGAAAGTCCAATTCATGGATCTCGTACAATTGTTACAAGTCCATATTCACGTTTTATTCCGACGGGTGCAGGTCCTGGAACTACCAACGGATGGCACAATGATGGAACAACCGATTATACGACGACTCGTGGAAACAATGTTTGGGCAAAAGAAGACCTTGCAGCAGATAATGAAACCACTATTGGGGCGAGTCCAATATCTGCGACCTTGGATTTTAATTATCCATATACACAAGCTACAAATACCGCCGCAGGAAACTTGAATGCGGCTATAACAAATATTTTTTATTGGAATAACGTGATGCACGATATTCTTTGGCGATATGGTTTTGATGAACCAAGTGGAAACTTCCAGAAAGATAATCAAGGAAGAGGTGGTGCTGGAAACGATTTTGTATTTGCAGATGCCCAAGATGGTAGCGGTACTGATAATGCCAATTTCTCGACTCCAGTAGATGGTACAAATGGTCGTATGCAAATGTTTATCTGGAGTAATGCTGGTTCGCCTACGTATCAACCAGATTCAGATTTTGACAATGGAATTATTGCTCACGAATATGGTCACGGGTGGTCAACTCGTTTGACGGGTGGTCCTGCAAACTCTTCTTGTCTTCAAAACGCCGAACAAGGTGGTGAAGGATGGAGTGATTATGCAGCTTTGATGACTGCAACTGACTGGTCAACTTTAACACCTACATTGGCAAGTGCTAATATTCCACGAGGAATCGGAACTTATGCAATTGGACAACCCATAACAGGTGCAGGTATTCGTCCGTTTCGTTATTCTTATGACAAAACAAATATCAACAATCCCGTAACTTATGGTGGTGTACAAAATTCTATCACTTTCTCTCAGCCACATGGTATTGGTTCAATTTGGGCTACAATGCTTTGGGATATGACATGGGAAATCATTTTACAAGATGGTTTGATAGGTTCAAATAATATCTATGATGTCCCTGCCAGTATTGCAAATTACAGAGGAAATGTTGCTGCGATGAAATTGGTAAACGAAGGGTTACGTTTACAACCATGTAGCCCAAGTTTTGTACAAGCTCGTGATGCAATCTTCCAAGCAGACCAACTCCTTTTCAATGGTCGTTATCGTTGTGCCATTGGTAAAGCATTCGCCCGTCGTGGATTAGGTTATTTGGCTTCATCAGGTGCAACTACAAATGATAGAGCAGTAAAAGAAGATTTTACTGAATTTCCAGTTGCTCCACTTAGCTCTCCAACAAATCCAACTGCTTGTTCTGGTCTTGCTTTTACTTATACAGCTACGACCAACCAAATTGGTACATTTACATATTCATGGACACGTGCAAATGCCGCTGGAATTAGTACTCCCCCAGCAAGTGGAACTGGTGCAACAATCAATGAGGTATTAATAAATACGACAAGTAACCCTGTCAATGTACAGTATGTTATTAGTATTAGTCAAACTGGTGGAGCAAGTGCAGGTTGTTCTCAGACTTCTTTCCAGACTATTACGGTAACTGTACTTCCAGTTTTAACGACAACTCCATATTCGGTGTGTCTGAATGCGGCTGTACCAAGCGGACAAGGAGTTTCTGTACCAGTGGTTGCTCCTGTTACTACTATCAATGGGACAATTACTGCCAATAGTCCATCGTATGTCCGCCCAGCAGGTGATGATTTGACCAATAATGCAACCACTTACAGTCCAGCATCAACTGTTTTGTATAAACCGTATTACTTTGTAGCACCGTCGTCTGGGTCATTTACTTTTACCACAACTGCTGGAACTATCACGGATACTTACATCTCATTGTATCAAAACTCTTTTGACCCTGCCAACCCAGCCACAAACTTTGTAAGGGGTGATGATGATATTACTTCTACGAACTTTCTCTCTTCGTTGACACAAACACTTACAGCTGGAACAACTTATATTTTGGTAGTAAGTGGTTGGTCGCCTAATGTTACTGGATCATTTACGATGACTTCGACTCCAGGAATAGCGTTACAAGCTAATCAATGGTTTGCAGCACCAACAGGTGGTTCGCCTTTATTTACTGGTAGAATATTTAATCCTATTGGAGTAGCTGGTGCGGGTGTTCCAAACACAAGTACCGTGGGAACAACTACATTTTATGTAAATGATTTGAACATTACCTCTGCTTGCCGTTATCCAGTAAATTTCAATATTGGTTCGGTTGGTGGTACGGTCACAGCAGATGTTGCTTCGGTTTGTTCTGTTAGTAATGCAGGGACACTCACTTTATCGGGACATTCTGGAACAATTGTTCGTTGGGAATCTTCAACAGATAATTTTGCCACAAATACGCCAATAGCCAATACTACCACAACTTTGGCATATACGAATCTAACTGCAACAACTCAATATAGAGCTGTTATTCAGTCTGGTACTTGTGACCCAATAAATTCTGCTTCGGCTACAATTAATGTAACAAATAATTCGGTAGCGGGTACTGTAACAGGTGGCGGAAGTTTTTGTGCGACTTCAAATTCTGGAACGCTAACACTCACGGGTCATACAGGAAGTATTACGGAATGGCAATCTTCAACAGATAATTTTGCTACCAATACACCGATAGCTAATACGACTGCTACTCAGACTTTCACGAATGTTACCCAAAATACTCAGTATCGTGCTGTGGTGCAAAATGGTACTTGTGCTGCCAGTAATTCTGCTCCAGCGACTGTTTCTTTGGTAACTTTACAAGCAGGTACCGTAACTGGTAGCTCAACAGAATGTGCTTCGAGTAATTCTGGAACTTTACTATTAACTGGCTATTCTGGTAATATTATCCGTTGGGAATCTTCGACCAATAATTTTACTGCCGTTACTAATATTGCCAATACCAGTTTGGTACAAGCGTATAGTGGACTTTTAGTTACTACTCAATTCCGAGCAGTAATTGGTCAGAGTGGTTGTGCGGATGTAACTTCTACCCCTGCAACTATCACGGTAAATCCTGCGGCTGTTGGAGGCTCTGTTTCGAGTAGTGCTTCTGTAATTTGTTTAGGAACACAACTCAATTTAACACTTACAGGCTCAACTGGTAATGTTTTTGGCTGGCAGGTTACTAATAATAACTTCCTTTCGGCAAGTAATATCAATAACACAACTACTGCCATTACTTCAACACCTAACCAAAGTGTTCAGTATCGTGCGGTGCTTCAGAGTGGTATTTGCCCACTGGCTTTTTCAAGTCCAGTAGCGGTACTTGTAACTCCTGTACCAGTGTTGGCTGCTCCAACGGTTACGCAACCTACTTGTACTACACAAGGTACGATTGTTGTAAATGCTACTGGTTTAGGTTCTACTATTATAAATGGTTCACTAACAACTGGAGACCTTGCTCAAACAAACAGATTAAGTCGTAATAGCGTGATTTCTGGTTGCGGAACGCCAAAAGTAAACCCAGGTACATTTGCAGGGACGGGAATTATTTTTGATAAATATACCTTTACCAATCCATCAGCTTCGCCAGTATGTATCTCTGTAACTCTTCAAGCAACAAATGGCGTTAATATGCTTGCAGTATTGTATTCTACTCATGTTCCAACTAATCCAAGTACTAATTATTTGGCAGATTTTGGAAGTAGTGGATTGCAGACTACATTCAGACACACCGTTGCGGGTGGTGCAACCGTTGACTTAGTAGTAAGTTCAACCACTAGTAATGTAGCTCTTCTGGGGGCTTATCGTTTAGCAATTGATGGACTAACACCGCTTGAATACAGTATAAATGGTACTACTTGGCAAGCATCCAAAACATTCACTGGTTTAGTTCCTGCATCTTATACTGTAACGGCTCGCTCAAATCCTACTAATAGTTGTCCTGCAACATTGGCTTCAAATCCAACAGTATTATCTATTCAAGGTACAAGTGTTGGTGGAACTGTTAGTAGTGCAGCATTTTGTACTGGTACAACTGGTACTGGAACTTTGACTTTGTCTGGACAAACTGGAAATGTGGTTCGTTGGGAATCTTCAACGGATGGATTTGTGAGTAATATTGTTTCAATCGCAAATACTACAACATCTTATAGTTATAGTAATGTAACACAAACTACTCAATACAGAGCGGTTGTGAAAGATGGTATTTGTGCAGAAGTAAATTCAATGCCTGGAACAGTTACCTTGGTAGTGCCACCAATTCCTTTAGCTTCTGGTGCAACAACTATTGCAGTAGGAAGTTCGGCAATGCTAATGACCACTGGTTGTTCTGGTGCAGGTTTTGTTGAAAAATGGTTCAAAACTTCTGATAATTCAGCCGTAACAATGCCAGTTTCTCCAGCAGTGACAACAGCTTATTACGCAAGATGCGAGCAAACGCTTTTTGCAGCTATCTGCTTGAGTCCGAAAAGTAATGATGTAAATATTAGCGTAGTTGTTCCTCCTGCAAATAATATTTATGTAAATCAGGCAAATTCAAGCCCGATGCAAGACGGAACTACATGGGCAAAAGCATACAGCAGTCTGAGTGCTGCTCTTGCGGGTGCTTCGGCTGGTGCAGATATTTGGGTAGCACAAGGAACTTACAAGCCAACAACTACTACAAGTCGAATGATTTCTTTTGATATTCCTTCGGGTGTAGAAGTATATGGCGGTTTTATTGGGAATGAAGGAGTATTAGCTGCTCGTAAAATCAAACAGTATGAAACTATTCTGAGTGGTGATATTGGAGCTGTTGGCACATATACAGACGACAGTTATCACGTTGTGAAAATTGTTGATAGCAACAATCAGACGCTTTTAGATGGTTTTACTGTACAGTTTGGTTATGCGGCTAATCAACCACCTGTGTCTAATAGTAATTCTTTAGGAAATACTTCTGCCCTACCAACTTCTAATGAAAGTGGTGGAGGGATTTATATTCAATCTGGTAGTCCGATGGTAGCGAATTGTACAATCCAAAACAATTTTGCGATTTTCGGAGCGGGTATTTATTCTGAAACTGGTAGCACTCCAATGATAAACTCTTGTATAATTTCAGCAAATTTTGGAACATTTGGCGGAGGAGTTTATCTCTTGAACAGTAATGCAAATATGAATAATGATTTGGTGTCGGGTAATAAAGGTTTAGGTGCAGGTATGTATGTAAATAATAGTTACCCAGTTATAACCAATATTACAGTTGCTGGTAATGATGGTTTTGTGGGTGGTATTTATGTTACTTCAAATCCTGGCAATCAAAGTACGCCAATTATTAAAAATTCTGTGATTTGGAATAACACTAAAACTGCCATTAACGGAAATCTTGCGGTTGTTTCTAATAGTATTGTCGAAGGTGGTTATATGGGTTCTGGTAACAGAAATCTTAACCCTCAGTTTGTGAGTCCGATTGCTCCGTCGATGTCTCCAACGCCGACTGGCGATTATAAGGTAACCAATACTTCACCGACAATTGATGGCGGAAGTAATGGAGCTATTAGTCTGACAGACATAGACTTAATCAATAATCTAAGAAGATATAATGGTGGTTTAGTTGACATGGGAGCTTACGAATTCCCTGGTAGTAGAGTTGGCAGAACGGTTACGAGTATTATCTCTGGTGACTGGGACAAAGGCACAACTTGGGACAGTGGCATTGTTCCATTAGCAGGTGACAATGTAATTATTAACAACAATCATAATGTTAAAATCATTGAAACTGGTACTGCTAAAAATGTAGAAATCAGAACAAATGCTAAAATCATTTACAACACTCCAAGCAGTAAATTGCAAACGGGATTGTAGGTAAACGATTAGCTTTTGTATGTAAGCTACGGGTTTTAAAAAAACAGC
Source organism: Cytophagales bacterium (assembly GCA_013298865.1). Taxonomy (GTDB): domain Bacteria; phylum Bacteroidota; class Bacteroidia; order Cytophagales; family Spirosomataceae; genus JAAFJL01. The sequence continues at coordinate 87,737 of JAAFJL010000002.1, forward strand.
CTTTGGAAAATTTTCCAAAGGCTGTTTTTGTTTTTAGTATATTCAACTATGAGCTATCGCCCAATCATGACTTTTTGGCTGTAATTCATCACTCCTTGTTTTGAAGCAATGTTGAAAATATACGTGCCATTTGACCAAGAACTGATAGGAATTGATAAAGTATTTAGTCCTTTTTGCAGGTTTTTACCATCCTTCCAAACACTTCTACCTGTAATATCAACTGCTGCAAAATTAATGTAGTCTGGCTCGTTTAAATTCACCGAAATATTAATGATGTCGGTAGCAGGTTGGGGGTAAAAAACGATTGGTTCTTTGGACTCGTAACTCAGTTTTACCACATTGCTAAACTTTGTTTCTTCCGAGATGGTAGCATATTTTAATCGGTAAAATAAATCTGGACTTACACTTTTATCTACAAATTTGAAGTCATTGTTTTCATTATTTCTTAGCGTTGAAATTGTTTGAAAATTGATTCCATCAGCACTTTTTTGGAGTTCGTAAACGTCAATTTCTTGGTCTAAGTTATCCCATTTCAACACATTGGCACTTTTTTCGTCAATTTCTCCGTTCAAAATAACTTCTGCAACCGCATCTCGTGAACCTGACACTCGGGCAGTATCACATAGAAAGCCGTAATATACCATAGCTGGAGTCAATATTTCGTGAATTGTATATTCATTGACATTCGGACACCATCTTTGTTTAAAATATCGTTCATGTCCAGGCCATTGATTGATGTCTGTGGGATAAATTTTTGAAACTGCTCCTCCAGCATTATCTCCATTCCAAGCATAATCAGGATTAAATGGGTTTGGGTCAACACTTGTACCAGCACCACCAATACCAATAGCACCATAAGGAATCAGCCCTTCGGACATCTTATTTGTGCCATTGTACCAACCATCCAAACTGAATAAATCTTGGTTGGGCGAACGTTCTCCAAGCCCCGTAATCCAAGTGGTATTAAAGGCATTTGTACCCATAAAATAGTCGGCTCCTGTATAAAGTTTTTCTCGATACGAAGCTAATGTTGCTGCTGGGAATCCTAATCTTTTGCCAAGCCCAAGCCCAATCATGGCTTCAAACATTCTTGGTATGGTTGCATTGCCACCGCCCAAAGGGTCAAAGACATTCCCGTACCATCTTAATGCTCTATCGACTTGGAAAAAATCATTTCCAGCATTGAAGTGCCAGTAATTTGTAAAGTCAATTGAACCTTTGCAAGCCTCAAATGTGGGCGTATCTACCGTTATACCGCCTTCCGTTCCTGCCATGGCATACATAAAAATTGCCCATTGTTTATCTTTATTCGGAAAATGGAGTAGTCTTTCCGCATCGGGCAATAGTAACCATGCTAAATCTGCAACTGCTCGGGTGTTGTAAACCGCCTGTTTTGTCAATCTGTAAAGTGATGCCGCTGCATAACCTCTATCATTTCTGAGTAAATAATAATCATCAAATTTGGATGTTTCATCACCCACTTTTGTGTTGGCAGCCGCCCAATTGTAGGCAGTAATTGCTTCGTTTTGCCAATTGATTCCTTCGGGGTCGGTGAATCCATTTTTTTGCAAAATAAATGCAAATTGAGCCGCCAATCCTGCATATCTGTACGTCATCCACGGGTCTTCGCCCGTGATGTACCATGTACGAGTAGTATCATTCCAACTTCTAATGGCTATTCCGTTGGGGGCATCTCCGCCAGAAAGGTCAGGAAAAACCCTTGCACCACCTACTCCACCTGTTCCATATCCTGCTGCCTGAGCTTCTCTTCTTAAACGACATAAATATCGAATCTCCCACCTGGCTTCGTCCAAAATATCAGGAAGAGCATTTCCACTTTCTGGAATATTTAGTTCACTTCGGGCAAAATTTCTGGGAGCGACTTCATAAGTATTCAAGATGGCGTTCGGGACTCTCACGTGGGAGTAATAACTATCCCAATCGCCCGCATCTTGGTACCAACCCCAAACGTTATTCAGTGGACCTTTTACGCCAGCCAACAGGGCAGGTAAATCTGATGCATCGTTTTCGAGTTTATTGCCGTCACGGTGTCTCCAAGAAGTATAAACTAATTTATTTTTAAAATTAGGCGTAATCAAAGGTCTGTGCGGAGCTGGACGTGCAACTCCAACCCGTGATGCTGGAAGGGTAATACCGCTTCTGTGCTGATAAAGTCCTTTAGCTACTTTTTTGTAAACTTCCCGATAAATATCTCGTTTTATTTCAAAGGGAAAAGAACAGCCAATCCCTGGTACGACTAAACGATATGTTCCTGGGGTATTGAAAGAACTAAACTCGCATTCATAAACTTCTGCCCCGATATTACTACCCGAAATTCCAATATCCGTTTGCATAGATTCTTTCACTACTCCTTTCCTGAAAATAATATTTCCTGTGAAGGCAATCGTATTATTGTTGTTTCTGAGCAAATAAAAAGGAACGGGAGAATTGTCTGGTTTCTTGGCGTAAGTTTCCAATTTCAAACCATTTTTGTCTCCCAACCAGTAATAAATATACCCGTATTTTTTAGCAGCCAATGGCGTATAGCCAATTAAATTAACGTGGACTGCCTCACTTCTTTTCTGCCAATCATTGAATTCTATAATGAAAGTATTGGTATTGGAAGCTAAACTGCCCGTTGTTAGTCGGTACTTTTTGCCATTAATCATTGGTTTAGGTAAAAATAAATAGACCCAATGTTCAAAAGCGTAATTTTTGGTAGTTGGAAAGAAATTGGGTAGCGAAAACTCAGTGGCTTTGGTCTTACGTCCGAGACTATCTGGGTTTTTAGCATTGGCATAATTGGCATCCTCGAAACTTTGAAATTGATAATTCATTCTATTCATCGCATTCGTAAGATTGAGCGGACTATCGGTTAGTACACCCGAAAAAATGGATTCTCCTGCGGTATGTTGTTTCACTTTGCCATCATCAAAATGAACAAGAATAATTCGGTTGGTTAAGGGAACTGCCTCAATAATATCACTTGCAAAGGAATTTAGGGCTGGCAAGATTACCGCCAAAAAGAGAAATAACTTCTTCATAATTGAAAATTTGTTTAAATGTTAATAATTTAAAAATGAGATTTTAGGGCATAGTAAACACCCCTAACAATTTGATGTTAAGCAATTTGTGGTCATTAATAAAAGAGTGGTACTACTGGTTTTTGAAGGGTTTTATCGGATGGTTTATGCTTTGGTAGAACAATAGTCTTGTAGTAGATTTCTCAATGCAACGAGTGGCTCATTTTGATTTGATTACATTTTAGGATACAAGATTAGGTACTCTTCAAAGATACTATACCCTTTGTTATAGGTATGTTGTCATAGATAATATTTATGGGCGAAATGGGGAAAGGCAAAATCGTGATGACTAATTATTTGTAAAACCAATTTCACTAAAGAAGTTAAATGGTCATAGATAAGATGCGTACCACGGTTTGAAACCGTGGCACGCTTACCAAAAGTTTTTCTATTATTTATACGAAAGGCAATGCAAACCGATGCACGGTTGAGGTAGAATTTCTCATAAATGGATTCCCGTATAGCTGAGCTTTTGCGAAGTAACATTTTTAATTCGTCAAAATCTTCTCCAACAACTCATTGATAAAATCTAAATTGTTTTTAAACTCCACTGCAGTATGTACTTTTTCTACCAAAATCTTCAAAATTTCTTGGCTTTGTTTAAAATGAGTAATTGCCTCTTCTTTTTTGCCCAATTCTTTACAGACATCGCCCAATTTATAATAAGAAACTGCCAAACCGTTGAACAATGAAACCGAGGATGGATTTGCCTTGTAGAGTTCTTCAAACAGCTTAGTTTCCTTCTCAAAATAGCCTAATGCTTTTTCAAAATTGCCTTGGGCTTGGTAAATAGACCCTAATTTTTCGTAGGAAATCGCCAAGCCATTTTTGAGACTTTCTGAGACTGGATTTGCCTTGTAGAGTTCTTCCGTTAGTTTCAAATCCTCCTCAAAATAGCCTAATGCTTTTTCAAAATTGCCTTGGGCTTGGTAAATAGACCCTAATTTTTCGTAGGAAATCGCCAAGCCATTTTTGAGACTTTCTGAGACTGGATTTGCCTTGTAGAGTTCTTCCGTTAGTTTCAAATCCTCCTCAAAATAGCCTAATGCTTTTTCAAAATTGCCTTGGGCTTGGTAAATAGACCCTAATTTTTCGTAGGAAATCGCCAAGCCATTTTTGAGACTTTCTGAGACTGGATTTGCCTTGTAGAGTTCTTCC